>JBPCXR010000026.1:0-13183 GCA_051027215.1 Pseudomonadales bacterium
TCATCGATCAAGCCATGCACTCCGAGTCGTTCAACCCATGTGGAGACCGGCGCAAAGTACCGTAGTTCGCTGGCATTCTCGGCCCAGGGAACGTCGGTGCCGCAGTTGAAGACGGTGTGCACTAAGGCGACGAAGGCATCCATAGCAGGGCTGTCGACATCGTGATCGCGAAGTACAAACATGCCCCCAGTTCGCAGCACTCGGGCGATCGAGCTGATGAATGCATCCAAGCTGTCTGGCGGAATGTGGTGTAGGCCAATCAAACAGCTAACAAAGTCGAGACTGGCATCAGCAATCGAGTCGTTGAGAGGCTCGTAGTCGTTTAAGGGGAGGTATCGTCCGAGTGTCTTGATGCCACCTCGTTCGGCGATATCTACCGGTGAATAGCTCGGTGGTTGGTCGTGTACGAAGACCAGGTCTCCCGACAGTTTGACCTCCTTATTGAGTGCTGAGGCATAGCGCCCAGTCGAGCCGATTTCTAGGTAGCCATTGATATGTTTTCTGGATCCCAAGAGAGTCAGCGTCTGCGAGGTCATGACTCGCTTTTGTGTAGCGAGTGCCGGTAGGGCGTAGGTGAGGGCTCCGTGCCAGGGTCGTATGGTCGGCAGCTTCTGCTGTAGATCTCGATATATCGCTTCGTCTGGGCGAACCTTGGTGCCTGTGTCGCCGTTGCCAATTGGGTGGCGGCTGCAAGCATCTTGAATTAGTTGGTGCATTCGGTCTTCTGGATGCAGCCGGAAAACTACCTGGAGAAAACGGTAGAAGTCGTCCGACCAGCCAATGTGGCTAAAGATCTGATGGAACTCAGAACCAACGGTGGCCTGCTGCGGTTTTGAATCGCTCTCCTCAGCGCCATAGTATTTGTCCCACAGGGCATTGCGCCAACGAAAGCGCGGATCCAATGAGGCTTTGAGTGCAAATAGTTCCTTGGCGCGCGGGTAGGCGGAATGGAACTGTTCACTGGTCCCATGGGGCTGATACGGAAGGTAGTAGCGACCAGCAACCGACAGCGCCGCATCAATCAGCTCTCTGGTCCATACAGCGACTCGGGAACGAGCGTTGTCACGGGTTCTCTGCTTGTAGTACAGCACGAAGGCGAACGATTCTTCTGGCGCCCAGGAGAGTAACGATCCAGAGTCCGGCAGGGCGTGACGCACAGAGACGTTGATGACGTTGACCCTGTGACGATTGAGTATCTCTGCCATTTGTGTCACGAATTCACCGAATCTGGCAACTGGCACGAAATACTCCTGCAATACATAGGTGCGCCGCTCGCGACTAACTGGCTCCAGTTCTGCCACGTCATAGCCAGCTTCGTAGTTGCGCCAATGTACCTTTCTGCGTGCATAGAGCAGTGGATCGACCAGGTGCTCGCGGCGCCAGCCTCCAAAAGGTGACTCAGTAAAAGACCAGTAGAAGTACTTCTCCAGCCAATGTCGCCGGCCGGAACGCTGCAGCCGCGCGTTGTTGGTGGCTGGCCTCTCGGACTCATACCACGAGACTGAGCGCAGTTTTGCATAGTGCGGTGGGTAGAGGTCGGCGTTGTGAAAGATCACGCTCCTTGGGTCGTTTTGCACAGAGCGAAAGTGGCTAAGATAGTCATCTGCTGGAAGTTTTTTCGCCACTCGCTCAACTCGAACGTTGTCGGCCAGGTCCAGCAGCGCATCAACAATAACGCCAAGACCGCCGTACCCGCCGATGGCGCCGAAAAACAGGTCTGCGCGCTGAGTTGGGCTGGCGATTACCAGTGAACCATCGGCCAGAACCAGCGTGATCTCACGCACCGACAAAATGAGCGGCCCTAGCCCAATGTAACGTCCATGTACATTTACCGATAAGGATCCGCCAACCGTAAAGTTGGCATAAGTCTGCATGATCTGCACTGCAAGGTCGTGAGGGTCGATGAAGCGCTGGATATCGCACCAGCGCACTCCGCTCTGCACTCGAATCTGTTTGTTAACTGGATCAAGTTGCACCACCTGATTTAGTTGGCGCATATCGATGTGTAAGCTTCCAGGGCTGGCGGTTTGGCCGCCCATGCTGAAATGTCCACCACCAACCGATAGCGGGCCAGAGCTACGTCGAACGATTGCTTGTAGTTCTTCTGTGCTGGTCGGGGTTGCGACGCCCCAAACTCGAATGGGGTTCAGCCCGGTGACATCGTTGATTTCACGGGCACCAGGAGCGCTTGCTGGCGCGGCTTCAAACCTACCGTTCGCCTGCGAGTTCTGTTCTTCGTTCACGTGGCGACAACCAGGTAGTCAGCGTTGTTGTGGCGCGGATCAGGACCGAAGCGATTGTCGCCAGGGCGGCCTTTGCGAAAGCTCAGTTCAATAAACGCCCAAAGCGGCCCCAGAACGGGAACGGCTAGGAGTAAGAGCCACCAGGCAGATTTGTCCAGATCGTGGTAGCGGCGAGAACAAACGGCAAACAGCAGCGCAAGCATGACGGGGTACAACACAAGGGTGCTGGCTCTACCGGTCACCGAGTGTAGACCGGCATATAGAATGCTAAACCCGAGCCAGGCGCAAAGCGAAATCAGCCAGAATTGGCGTCGTCGCATCCTTCCACTAGGCACGAACAGCTGCGCCAATATTCCTGACATTCACGCCTCCGTGCGTTGAAATCGTTGTCCTGGCAGCTTACGAGGCCAAATTTGCGAGCTGTGTGCGTTGGGTCACAAACCAGCTAACATCGCTGACCAGTCTAGGGGGAGTCAGTGTGAGTAAAACCATTTTTCAGAAGGTGCTGGATGGCGAGCTTCCCATGCCCAAAGCCGCCGCCACACTGGGCGCGAAGATCACCGATGTAGACACAAAGGCTGGAACGATCGTTGTCGAGTTTCATGCCCAGGAAGCTTTTACGAACCCAATTGGAGATGTTCAAGGGGGATTTCTGGCCGCAATGCTCGATGACACAATGGGGCCGGCGCTCACGGCTACGCTGGACGTGCACGAGTTTGCCCCCACCCTGGAGCTCAAAGTGAATTTCATTCGTGCTGCGAAAGTCGGGCCACTGATTGGCTATGGTCGCGTAGTGTCAAAAGGCGGCAGTGTGTGTGTGCTTGAAGGCGAGCTGAAACAATATGAACAGCTGATTGCAAAGTCATCGGCGACCGCGCTGATCAGGCGAATGCCCTAACTGCGCAACAATGTCAGCAGCGATCGGTTAGCATCGCTATTTTGCAGGAGCTCAGACCATGAAGCCACGCATCAGCATGATCACTCTCGGGGTTCGAGATCTACAGCGTTCAATTCGCTTCTATCAGGATGGCCTCGGCTTTCCTCGGCACGGAGATTTACCAGAGATCGCTTTCTTTTGCCTAAATGGCACATGGTTGGGTTTGTACGGCCGAGAGAGTCTTGCAGAGGATGCGCGAGTTGAAGCGGCCGGGCAGGGCTTCAGTGGAATTGCTCTCGCTCATAATGTGGCCTCCGACGCAGAGGTTGACGAGGTGCTGTTGCAAGCGACTAATGCGGGTGCAAAGCTGCAGAAGCCTGCACAGAAAGCACCTTGGGGCGGCTATAGCGGTTACTTCAGCGATCCTGACGGACACCTATGGGAGGTCGCACACAATCCGTTCACGTGGATTGGTCCAGAGGATGAGTGACTCTTTCATGCCAAAGTAGGCGGCAATAATATTGGAGTTACTTGTTAAGTCAGTCGGACTCGTTGATTTCGAGCGTGTTTTCCAATGCATAAAAGTCTGTGAGGCGTTGCCATGGGCTCTTACCTAGATGGGTAGGCGCTGATGAGTCTGATTTTCGAACGAAGGTCGCAAACCAGGCCAACAGGGCAAGATCAAATGCCTTGAGCTCTGCGACCGCTTCATGGTCTGCATCGAAATTCAGCTCCTGCTCAAATCGTTCTGCGTCTAGGCCAAAACGAATGCGAAAACCGAAAACGAAGCTCGAGGTGAGTCCGACCAGCAGTTCGACGGTCATTGGCGGCACCACCTCCAACCCATAGCTGGCGAAGAACTGCTGTGAGATCGCTATCCACTGTTCATCTGAGGCACTAAATGCGTCGCGAATAAAGGCTTCGGTCTGAGGATCGTCCTCGACCCACAAACCCATCAGCACTCGTAGCGAGGGATTGCCAAGATTGCTTATCAAGATGGCGCGAGTGAGTGTGCGCAGCACTACGCCAGCTGTTGCCTTGCCAAGAGAGGGGTCTGTGAGCTGCTCACCCAAGGTAGCAATGTCCCCGAGACGCTCAACCTTCAAGAGCTCATCCAGCAGGTCGCTGCGATAGGCGGCCTGATTCGGCCAATGATGGTAAGCAGCACCTGCGGTAACCCCAGCGCGCTTTACCACCTCGGTAATTCGAATCGAGGAGGTGGCCAGTGTCACTGGCCGCTTGAAGACCATCTCTACGCCCGTGTCCAACAGCAGTTGCCGGGTAGCCTGTGCTGAGAGATCCCTTGGACGTAAACGATTGGAGTTCGATTTTGACATTTAAGATTATATTTGAAATGATCTAAAGTATTGATTTTACATAGTAGTGAATGGGTGGTCGAACGTGAATGCGAAGACCAGGTGGTGTCGATTGTTGGGGGTGTGCCTGCACCTTGCGGTGGCTTCGGCCTGTGGCGGCGGTGGGGGCAATAGCGGCAACCCCGCGCCGATCGCACCGGTTGCTGTCCCATTACCTGCCGATCAAATTCGGGTTTCCGAGGGTATCTATCGCGGCGAGGAGCGCGCGGGCCTGCTTGTCTTTAAGGGCATTCCCTACGCTCAAGCACCGATTGCCGATTTGCGCTTTAAAAAGCCCGTTCCGCCTCCGATTTTCAACGGAGTTCAGGATGCCAAAATTGCAGGTGCGCTGTGTCCGCAGCAGAAAGAAGGTGCCTTCGTCGGCTCAGAAGACTGCTTGACACTGAATATCTGGACTCCGGATAAGTCTGCCCACCTGCCAATGGTTATCTACATCCATGGCGGTGGCTTTTCTGAAGGGAGTGGCAGTGAAGCGCTTTACGACGGAGCCTACTTAGCAGACACCTATGATGTGGTTGTTGTGACGCTCAACTATCGTTTGGGTGCGGCAGGCTTCCTGGCTATGCCGGAACTCAGCGCAGAGAGTGAAGACAATGTCAGCGGCAATTACGGATTGCACGACATATTGGAAGCCCTGCGTTGGGTCAGTATAAATGCTGAACACTTCGGCGCAGACAGCGATCGAACCTTTGTTATGGGTCAGTCGGCTGGTGGCGTCGCTGTTTGTATGCTCTTAACTTCGCCGTTGGCTCAAGGGCTTATGTCGGCGGCTGGAGTATTGGGTGCACCTTGTGGCTTGGCCATGCAACTCGATGTTGGTACAGCAAAAATTCCGAGCGCGAGTTCTATTGGTACACAGTTCGCGGACCAACTGGGCTGTGCTAATGCAATGAACGTTGTGCAATGCCTGCGCGCAGTCGACATAGAATTGCTGGTCGCCACTGAAGCGCAGATGCCAAGAATCGAACCATTCGGGTTGGGCGTACCGCCCACACTCCCAAATGTCGATGGGGTGGACTTCCCTTCATCACCGATCGCTGGTGTGTCGTCCGGGCTGATCGATGTACCGTTACTGATCGGATCGAATAGAGATGAGGTGTCGGTTTTCCTAGCGCTGGCGCTGATCGCTAACGACGGTGTCTATAGAATTGCGTTGGCTAGTCTGTTTGATTCTCAAGCACAGGCGGTTTACGACCTCTACCCAACGGCCGCCTTTGCTAACGCCAAAGAAGCCTACATACAGCTGATCGGTGATATCAATGTCTCATGCCCTGCGGAAGCGATGGCTCACGCTGCCAGTGGCGGCCAATCCGCTTACCTCTACGAGTTCAGCGATGTCTGGCCAAGTGGTTTATCAAGCCTTTTTGGCGCTTTTCATGGCATCGAGCTCAGCTACTTCTTCAACGCGTTCGACGTTTTTGGTATCGATCCGACGGCGCAGGATGTTTCGCTTGCTGGTGAGCTGCAGCAGGATTGGTTGGGCATGGTCGATGGCTCTCCAGCGAACGTCTGGTGGTCTGGCTACACTCGGGCAGCGCCCGCGTATCTGCGCTATGGCGATACCGCTGAAGTGGTGTTTGCCGACTATCGGCAGGGTCGTTGCACGGGCCTGCGAGGTCTTGGAATAATCGAGTGACCGATAGAGACTAGCTTCGGCAAGATTTGTGTAATAGTTGCCCATGGCAGCGTTGACTTGTCTGGAGTGCTTACGTGATACCACTACCTAGAATGGGCCGGTGCCAATGTGGCAATCTCACCTATAGCGTATCTGCTGAACCCTTCGTGGCCTATACATGCCACTGTCGCGAGTGCCAGCGTCTCTCTTCCAGCGCCTTTAACACGTGCGCGCAAGTGCCAGCAGAATCTGTTCAGATCATGACAGGGATGGCCGCAACCCGTACGCGAGCGACCGAAACGGGAAATAGATTAACCATGTGGTTTTGCTCGAACTGCGGGTCAGCGTTGTACTGCCAAAACTCTGCAAGACCTCGAATCAATACGGTTTTCGTCGGTACCTTGGATCAGCCAGAGGCGGTGCAAGTGAGTGCCCACATCTGGCTAAAACACAAATTGCCGTGGTTCAATGTTCCGAGCGGGCATCGAAGTTTTGATGGCCCGGGCGATTGGACAGCAGACTACGCAGAGGATCTGCAGCGCTACCAGCATTCAACATCCTAACAAGGGAGCTCCATGATCGATGCCTCAAGGAATGCTTGCACACATAGATCTGTCCGTAGCGGATCCCAGCCGCTCGATCTCGTTTTACGACGCGTTGCTTGGTAGTCTTGGCTACCAGCGCTGGCGGGCAACTGGTGACGATTGGCAAGAGCCGAATCCCACGAGAGCTGCGTGGGGGCTGCGCTATGAAGATGGCAGCAGCTTCGGCATAGATCTTCGACCGGCAACGGTGGAGCTCGACAGACGCTACAACCGCTATGCTCCTGGTCCGCATCACTCGGCGTTCCAGGTTGATTCTGATTCTGAGGTCGACCGTCTGTTTGCGCTGATGAAGAATGTTGATGCAGAGGTTTTGGACCCGCCAGCCAACTATGGTGGCCAATCCGGATACGGGAAGCACTACTACGCGGCGTTTTTTGCCGATCCCGATGGGTACAAAATTGAGATAGTTCACGCTACCAATGAGTGGTTGTGAGTCCCGCTGGCATTCGCCAAAGAGCGCAATGCGGCATCGAGGCTGGAGCTGTAGATGACTAGCCAGATTACCGGTTCATGCCAGTGCGGTAGCGTTCGCTACCTTGTCAGCAGCGCAGCCCATCGTCTAAATGTGTGTCATTGTCGAGATTGCCAAAAGCAGTCCGGTAGTGCATTTGGTTTGAGCCTGATCATCGAGCCCGGAGCATTCACGCTAAAATCTGGAGAGTTGAAGGAGTTTCGCTATCAGACAGATAGCGGTCGAGAGAAAACCTGCGCCTTTTGTCCTCTCTGTGGGGTGCGAATCTACAATGCGACTAGCGCGCTGGTGGCGCTAAAGGCAGGCACGTTGGACGATACGACTTGGTTGCAGCCGGTCGCGCACTATTGGACCAAAAGTAAACAGCCGTGGGTAGCAATATCTAACGATCTACCCTGCTACGCGGAGTACGAGTAGCAGGGTAGTATAAAGCGGTCAATCTGCTCTGAATGTTGCCTCAACCGCTGCAATCTCCTCTTTGCTCACCTCTCGTACGCGTTCATGAAAGAACCACAAATGGCCTTCTAGGTCTTTCGCCTCGTAGCGACGATCTCCCCAGTACTGGTCCGTAGGCTCTGAAATGATTTCGGCTCCGGCGAGTTTCGCCTTGCTACAGTGAAGATCTATGGAGTCGATGTAGATCATCAGACTTTCAGTGGCAGCGCCCACGGTCTTTGGGCTGGCCAGGGAATGGCTGCCTGCCGGCCCGATCATCAGGTAGGATTCAGCTATCATGACTTCTGCAACGATGATCGAACCGCCTTTACCCTCTAGGCGTTTTTCCCTTCGTTCTTGAAACCCGAATGCTGCTTCGAGAAATGCGATGGCTGCAGCTGGATCTTCATAGGCGATACGCGTTGTGATCCGTTGTATTCCATGAGGTAACGCATTAGGCATGACCATCTCCCTCGAAGAAATCCTCGCTCCAATCCCATGCTCTCACGACGTCGTTAGCTGCTCAACAATGTGGGCAGCTGGCTCTAATTTGTTTATGTGCGCAATGCACTCGCCCGCGTAGAGGGCAGTCACTTCGACGCTGTCAGGATCCATGCCTTGGCGCAGGGGCGCTGGGGTGAAAAACGGAGTATTGGCGCTCTGAGTGTTCATGAACTTGCGTGAGTCGATGTTGGATCTCGCAAGCATTGTTGTCAGTTGTTGCACGGGCCTTAGCCAGTTGGGCTCCTTGCCTTCGGCATTACACCAGCGCCGAATGGCAGCGTTGGGTACAACCCGATGCTTATCTGGCCAACCGACTCCAAACAACCTTGTGACCACCGTTTTGTTTGCCTCAAGCAGTCGTTGTTTGTAGGCGCTATGAGCGTAACTTTCCTCGCTAAGAAGAAACCGTGTTCCACAGCTCACCCCATTGGCACCGAGATCGTAGCAGCTGGCAGCACTTTCTTGATTCCAGATTCCACCGGCAGCAATAAGTGGCAAGTTCGGAAACTGCGAGCGGATCAGCGGCACGATTTCATCGAGCCGTTCGTTTCCGTGGATATGACCACCGGCTTCAAAGCCTTGAACGATGAGCCCATCAGCACCGGCCTGGTCCGCTTCTTGTGCGCCCTCTACTGTGCCGATCTGAATCAAAACTTTAGTGCCTGCGGACTTGAGTTTGGCGATCATCGCCGAGTCGATACCGAAGAAAACGGTGACGACAGGTACCCGCTGGCGCAGACAGATGTCCACGTGAGCCTGTTGTACAAAGGGCATCAATAGATTGGCGGCGAAGGTGCCGTCGCTGGTGGATTCTTTTGTTTCGAGAATGTCGGCTTCAAAGCGAGACGGGTTGGTCAGGCCGATGGTTCCTAGTCCTCCGGCTTTTGTTACGGCGCTGGCAAGCTCGGCTCGCGATATCTCAGCCATGCCCGCCTGAAGAATGGGTTTTTCGATGGATAGGCGATCGCATATGTCGATGTTCATCAACTCTCGATGACGTTATCTGTGCAGAACTGAGTATACGTGAGAAATTGGCCGATCCACTGCAGCGGGCATGGGCAGTTTGCCCAGAACAAGTGCGATGGTTATTGTTGATGGCACAGTTGGGATCGCTAGAGTAACGGTTTAGCATCTACGTGCGGCATGTTATGAGTTTTTCAACAGGCTGAACATTTTTGAATGCGACGCGAGAGGACGGGTGACGTGTATTTGGACGTAAACGGCGTGCGTACTGCAGATCGGCCAGGCAACGATCACCTTCGCGAGGCCGTAGAGAGCCTTGATGGGAAAGGCGACTCGTTTGTGATTCTGTCCCAAGACGAGATGTCCTATATTCAGGCTGCGGGAGATCCAACAAGCGGCTACGTCATTGAGTATCAGGACGGATCGCTCGACGAGCATTATTGCTGCAATACTGCCAGCGTTGGTACCGAGGATTTGGTTTTGACGTTTCAGAGCTACCTGGCACAGGACGATCGTTGGAAATCGGTGCTCTCATGGAAGAAGGAAGAAGTCGGTGCTGCTTCGGTTCCTGTAGGAAGACCTAGGATGCGTACGGTCTTCCTCATTCTAGCGAGCGCGGCTTTGCTCTGGATGCTCACGGAGGTGTTGCTGACCAATCCTTAGCCAATGCTGTGTGAGGCGGGTGAAGTAAACACTCTGGATGAACAGATGGAGAAGAGAAATGCCGGAGAAAAAGTCAGATGATTACTATGTTGAAGTCCCGGAGGGGATTTCAAAGCGTCAAATGATGAGTCTGGTTGAGCGCGCGGCTGAAGAAGCGGGACTGTACATTTCCCATATTGGGAGTTACTCACGTAAGAAATACCCAAATTCCGTGCACTGGCACTTCAAAAGAGATGCTAAGGAACCCGGGTTGCTGGATGCCACCTTTTGGGATGTTCGGTCTCTGTTCTGGCTGATGATCCGTCATAGCGAACCCCAGTGGGTGCAACGCATGGTGCCGAGGTTCCTAAAAGCCCTAAAGAAAGAGGTTCGAGAGATCTCAATCTAGCGCGATGGGTCTAACATGCCGCCTGGTAAAATCACTACCTCTAGTAACAACGCGAGTAGGGCGATTCAAGTATGTAGATCTTGGGTGCGCTGTATCAACGAGCATGACGTAGAAGGGCTAGTCTCCCTCGCAGCTGAAGACCATTGCTTCTTTGTCGAAAGCGAGTCTTCAACGATCGGGCGAGAGAAGGATAGAACGTCTTGGCTTGGCTACTTAGCAGCGTTCCCAGTTTATCGGATTTATGTGGACGAAATACATAATCTAGGAGATGCCGTGTATGTACTGGGGCACACGAGTGGTTCTCATGTGCCGCCGGACTTAGAAGCGTTGCCCAGCGGGGTTCTTTAGCGCTGTGTAGTCAATGAAAGGGGAAAGATTTCACAATGGTCGATCTGTCCAGCGACTAGTGAGAATAGAGGTTGTTTCAATCTAGACTAGACCTTTTTAGGTGGTTTCGCAGTTCACTAAGTACAAGGCTACAATGCAGAAAATTCTGCGCTATTCGAGCTTTGGTACGAGGCGGGAGGATGGTAAGCGATGAGTAAACGAAGCCAAATGGCAGTCACTCTGCTCATTGTTCTTAGTTCTAGTGCTACCGTTCTTGCCGGAGAGAGAGAGGAGGCCGCCGAGGTGGCTGCTTTGGCTTGGTTATCCGATGTGGACGCCGGCCAATATGAGCGGTCTTGGGGCAATGCGGCCAGGCTGTTCAAACAGCAAATCGACGCCGCGCAGTGGGCCCATGCAGTAGGAGGAGCTAGGCTACCTCTAGGCATGGTTATCTCGCGCAAGATTCTCTCTGCGACCTATGCGCAAAGCCTGCCCGGTGCACCTGATGGCGATTACGTAGTCATTCAATTCCAGACGGAATTCGAGCACAAAACGAGCGCAGTCGAAACTGTTACACCCATGTTGGACGCAGATGTTTGGCGTGTTAGTGGCTACTACGTCCGGTAGCGAGTGCTGGATGCGCGACCTGCGCCGACACCCGCAGACATCGGGTGCAATCGCCGGCCATCCTGTGTCGATTGAGCACACGGAGAACACAGCCCCAGGAGCGGCCTCATGATTCCTACTCACGGTTTGTCCCATGTGGCGCTGGCCGTTCAGGACCCGGAAGTATCTCTGCAGTTTTACGCAAAGCTGTTTGGCGTTAAGGAGTATTTCCGCGACGCAAACGTCATTCAAGTCATTGGACCTGGTGATTACGACGTTATTGCTTTCGAAAAAGCCGCTGCGCCCCGGGCCAAAGGGGCGATCGATCATGTTGGTTTTCGATTAACTGACCCGATGCACATTGCCCTGGCGATTGCGGAAGCCCAGGCCATCGGTGCGACGATCGTTAGCCAGGGTGAACATAGCCCCGGATTTCCCTATCTGAACATTCTCGACCCTGACGGGATCCAGATCGAAATATGGTTTGAGTAAAGACTGCCTCGTTGGACTAGCCAGAGACCCCGGCGCCGAAGCGAAACCTATATTCCTGAGAGCCACTGATGCCAGACATTCGCGCACAATATCACTTTCGAAAATCAGGAGATGACGTATTCGTTTGGGATGTCCGACGTCTGGTTGCCCAATCCGAGCAGCTGCCGATAGTTCGAGTTGCAATTGGTGAGATTGCCGAGCTCGACGAAAGTTACTGGTACAGCCATGGCTCACCGACTTGTCGCAGCATTGCCGAACACGCTTTGCTGATTGAAGCTGCTGATCTTAGCCATCCGATTATTCTCGATAGCACGAAGCGAGTGATGGACGGCATGCATCGTGTGTGTAAAGCGCTAAATCTTGGTATGGACACCATCTCTGCGGTGCGGTTTGTTGTAGACCCCAAGCCCGATCACGTAAACGTCGAGCCTCAGGATCTGCCTTACGACTAAGGTAAACTAGCATTGGCATGAGTAGTCGCTGGCTAAGCGGAGGAGGTACAAATGGGCGCAAGTACATGGATGCTGGTGTATTCGAACGGCAATGCCGGTGAAGTGTTGCGTCAAAAACCTGAGCTAGATCGGGCGAAATCGCTGAAGTTCGCAGAAGCGCTGTTTCCTGAGACCCGATTTCGAGCACTTGAGGAAGTTGATTTATCCAACACTCGGCCAAGGGGCCGTGACATTCACGTTGGATGCTATGGGGATGTCAGCATAGTCGCCGCAAAAGAGTTCGGCCGAGATCATCCATCCAAATTGAGCGATGCGTTCGTCAGAACCGAGTTTGGTGATACGTTGTGTTTGCACGCGATGCATAGTGTGGTGGATTTCTTTGCTTATGCGATCTGGCGAGATGGGGTCCTGACCCGCTCTTTGAGTTTGTCGCCTGACTCGGGAATCATCGAGGACATTGGTGAAGCGCAAGAATTCGAGCAACCCTATTGGGCGGGAGAAAGACCCGTGGTGGATGACGCTGACGAGAGTGCTGAGGCTTATCCGCTGCCATTTCACCCACTTGAACTCGGTGAAGCGGCGTTGCTGGAGTTGTTTGGGTATCAGTTGGAGGCGCTGGTGGATCGCACTCAGGTACAACCCGAAGATTTGCCAATGATTCGACTCAAACGTTCCCGCAAATGGCGCCTGAGTTGGCGTTCATAAGTTGCCCGCGAGCGGTTGTGTGCCCACCAGCACCAGCCACAGAGTGGCTAGATTTCAGTTAAGCGTGCTAACCCAGGAATGCCCAAGGCGTATAGGGGCCAACAGAATAGTGATTGTTTAATTGGACTTTGGGTGAAAGTGATGCAGCAGAAAGGTAGATCAAATGCAGCGGATGAAATTCAGATGACGATCACTGGCAGCTGTTTTTGTGGCGAAGTCACATACGAAATTCTTGGCGAACTCAAAGATGCGAGATCATGTCATTGCTCACGCTGCCGCAAGGCGTTTAGTTCCCAGGCATCGGCGTACGCACTGGTAAATGCGCAAGAGTTTAGCTGGATCAGCGGCGAGGAAATGCTGCGAAGCTATGTCAATCAAGCAGGATATGGTCTGCAGTTTTGCGGTCATTGCGGTTCTACACTTTGCGGCATCTATAACGGCGAGGTGCACGGTGTAACTC
>JBPCXR010000027.1:0-4204 GCA_051027215.1 Pseudomonadales bacterium
GAGCACTGTTGTTAGGCGCCTTTAGCCTGCCTCACCTATACTTTGGTATTCGAAACAGTATTGGACCCACGAAATATGAAACCTAGGATCGCAATCGTTGCTATGACGTTGACGATGGCCGCTTGCACGGCCGTGAATGTTGACCCTGTTGCAGATTCGTCCGACTTAGGGACAGTGTGTATCGTTGAGAACCCAAAAGTCGTGGTTGCGGACTTTATCGCAGTCGTCGAAGGCCGTTTCAAACACCATGGCGTCGCAACCAAGCTAGTACAAGACAGGAAAGGCTGCAATACCACTTTGGACTATACCGCCGAGCGTAGTTGGGATCTAAAACCATTTCTAGATTACGCTCAATTAACACTCCGCCGGGACGGCGTTCTCATCGGATCCGCGGAATATCGAAATCGCGGCGGATTCACGGTTACAAAGTACGCCGGTACTGCCTCCAAAATGAACCCCGTTGTCGATGAATTGCTAGGCGTAGAAGAATAGACCGATGCCGCAGTCGCCTAACGTGGTGCTGCAAGGGACGCTTAGACTTTCGGCTTTTCCTGGCTACGCCAGGCCAAACCGAAACTCAACCGCCCCTGAGCACTGTTGTTAGGCGTCTTATGCCAACCTTCCACGATTGGTTCATCAAATCTGCGCAGGGAGTTCTATGTTTACTCGTCTTAATCCATCTCGTTCTGCCTTTCACACCAGTTAATAATCATCCAGATACTAGAATCATTATTGGCAGCTTAGTCTTGGGTATGTCTTTTCTCCTTATAGCAGCCAAATCTATGAATAACCCACACCCATATCTAGCTATTGGGTTGTCCTTGCTACTCGCGGTCTACGTAGTAAGTGCATCCACTGGGGCATCACCTGTTAGTGAAGGATTCGTAGTTAAGGTAATCTTCGCACTTCTTCTTATCGCCGGTTCGTTCAGTGCATATCAAAACAGAATCGAAAACGACGCCTAACGAATTGTGGGAACTGACGGCCTACCAGTCACTTTGTTTGCAATACGGACCCTACGGCCCCGACCTCGCTGTGCTCGGGCAAACACGTGCCTGGCTTAACGGCCGCAGCTCAACACGGTGTTAGGCGCCTTATCGTGACCGACAGCACCTCACTCCGAACTCAATATGGTGGCGTTCTTTCCTTCAGCATAAGGTCTCGCACTACGAGAGAATCGAAGTTCGAGATCTCCTGCGCGCAATCAGGTTTTAGCGGGAAACGTATCGTCTCGAGCTACGTTGTGGGGACACCAGATTCACTTTTCAAAGATATGGCAGCAAACTGGAAAGGTTGGCCTGGTGAGAAAACATGGCACGATTTAGAGAGAGTAGCTGTTTTAGCTTGCTCAATGGACTCAACAGGACATGCCTGGCTAAAAGTCACGCTAACCGACCATGACAAGGAAGCAAGGCTCGAAACCAAACTTATGTTCGAGGCAGGAGAACTCGATGCGCTCTCAACCAAAGTTTCGAAGTTGTTCAGCCACCGCGACGCCTAACGTGGTGCTGCAACGGGACGCTTAGACTTTCGGCTTTTTCTGGCTACGCCAGGCTAAACCGAATCTCAAGCGCCCCTGAGCACTGTTGTTAGGCGCCTTCGAACGACCCACACAGATCTAGACATGTACACCATTTGTACATACACTATACGCCATGGATGTCGTTTGGGATCCCGAGAAAGCTAGATCAAATCTACGCAAGCACAACGTCGACTTTGCAGATGCCGCTATCGCCCTCGAGGATGAGAATGCTCTCAGCCTCCTAGACGACCAACATATCGAATACAGGTTTCGAACATTGGCGCGCGGTCCCCATCCCGATGTGCTTTTAATCGTTCACTCTGAGCAAGACGAGGAGACCATTCGCATCATTAGTGCAAGAAAGGCTACGAAGGAAGAAGAACGGCAATACTTCACAGGTGACTTTAATGAGTAGTGACTTTTCTAAAGGCAAACGTGGGCCGATTATCAAACCCGATCCCAAGAAGGCAAGAATCACCATTCGCCTCGACGAAGATATTATCGAGTACTTCAAGGCCAAAGTTCACGAGGCAGGTGGTGGCAACTACCAGACACTCA
The DNA here is from genome assembly GCA_051027215.1 of Pseudomonadales bacterium. Classification (GTDB taxonomy): domain Bacteria; phylum Pseudomonadota; class Gammaproteobacteria; order Pseudomonadales; family Azotimanducaceae; genus CALHVX01. The sequence continues at coordinate 2,081 of JBPCXR010000027.1, forward strand.
TCAACAATGCCCTACGGCAACATCTAGAGTCTGACTCAAAGGACTTAGAGAAACGTCTTCGGAAGATCATTCGCGAAGAACTTAGGAAAGCAGGATAACCCGGTCGCCTAACGTGGGCAGCAACGGGACGGATTGACTCATGCGTCCTTTGGCTGCCGCCAAAGCCCACCTGCGTCAACCGCCGCTGCGCACTGTTGTTAGGCGGCATCGGGTAGTCTGATCTAGCGTCGAGGAGGAACTATGAATCTTATAGATAACAAAGAGCTACGTTGGAAGCGATTCACGGGTGATGGTCGATTCGATTACCCTATTGACTACTCCGCTGTGCTGTTGCGCGCAAACAGCGATGGCCATGTTGATTTGCTTTATCGCTGGGCCCCAAATAGCTACTGCCACTTTCATAGGCATGCTGCACAGACTACCTCCACCGTTCTCGAGGGGGAGCTTCATGTGATTGATGTGGATCCATCTACTGGTGAAGAGCTAAACCTCAAGGTTCGAAAAACCGGAGACTATGCATCAAAAGAACCTGGCGATGTGCACATGGAACGAGGTGGCCCCGAGGGGGCTCTAGTCCTCTTTAACCTTTACGCCCCAGAAGGCTTGCTTGCTGAAACGTTGGCATCGAATGGGGTCGTTATCGGTGAATCGACATTAGATCAAATCTTAAAGGGCAACACTGCGAGATGATTCAGCTGCCGCCTAACAGGTCATTGCAGCGGACGCTGGATAGTGGTCCTCGTTTAGCTACGCCAAGCCTCGGTCCCCGATCCAGCGCCGCTGAATTCCGGTGTTAGGCGGCACGGAAGGTTATTACCCAGATCGGGAGGAAGTGATATGACAGCCTTAGACTTCGCCAGGGCGCTTGGCGTAGCCACTGCAGTAATAGTCATTACAATGGCTGCGAGCTTCCCTATGGTTGCGTTCTACGCCTACATCATCGAGCCGGGTCACTCAGAGGAATTCTACACTGCAGCAGCACAATGGATCGCGCCTTGGTCCTCGCATATCCTCGGCCCAATTGCGTTCCTAGGATTCAACTACTTTTTGGCGAAGCGTTCGCCCGAGAGGAGTGCACTCCTGTTCGCAGTAGCGACGCTTGGGCTTTACGTAGTCGTTGACCTGAGCATGCTGCCGATGATGGGACTGCCCATCGCCGATGGGATAACGCTTTCCACTACTCTCTCGTTTTTGGCAAAGACAGCCGGAGCGCTTCTCGGCGCTTATCTCGGGTCTCGGAGACAGTCGGCAGCCAGGGAACCTTCAGATGCCGCCTAACCAGTTGTTGGAGCTGACGGCCTACCAGTCACTTTGTTTGCAATACGGGGCCTATGGCCCCTACCTCACTACGCTCGGGCAAACACGCGCCTGGCGTAACGGCCGCAGCTCAACACGGTGTTAGGCGTCTTCGCATGATTTACGAGAATTCAAATGAGTAACAAAATACAGGTAGTTGAAACCGTAGGTATTGTCTCCGTTGTTCTTTCTCTCCTATTTGTTGCTTATCAAATTCAACAAACCAACCAAATTGCAATCGTTACGACGGAAGTTGAAATTCGTAACAGCTATGGCGAACTAAATGAGTCTATGTACTCCGCACCTCAACTCGCTAGATTAATCGAGAAAGCAACCGAGCCATCTTTCACCCCACAAGAAGGAGAACTTACGCAACTCCGCAGCCTCGCCTTTCGCTTTCTCAACGTTTGGATGGCTGCAGAAATCGCCTACAACAACGATATGCTTCCAACGGAAAGTTTTGAAATTGTCCTAAACGACATAAGATACCTGGTACACGAAATATCGTATATGCGTGTCATGCTCAAAGAAATCCTCGACAACTATCCAGGTTGGGATGGCACACAAGTAGCAACGACCATTCGAAGTGAGATTGCAAATTGAGGCAGACCGAAACTGAACTTATGGAGAAAACCAATGACGCCTAACCAGTTGTTGGAACGGACCCTTGACCGCAGCCTCCTTTCGCTGCCGCTCCAGTCGGTCGCCTTCAAGTCCCGCTTAACATGGTGTTAGGCGTCCTGGAATTGCCATCAGGGACTGGGACGCAAGCGGAGCTATCGGAGAGGTCGTCGGGGCCGCCGCGGTTGTAATTACGAGCATCTACTT
>JBPCXR010000028.1:0-3311 GCA_051027215.1 Pseudomonadales bacterium
CCTTTGTAGAAGGCGCAAGCTACAATGAGCAGCGCAATCGTTGGATGGTGCGTACGCGCGACGGCGAACTGACTGAAGCGCGCTTTCTGATCACCGCCATCGGACCGCTGTCTGTACCCACCATGCCGCGGATTGACGGCGTAGACGAGTTTGCAGGCGAGGCCTATCACACCGGAGAGTGGCCGCATCTTCCCATCAGCTTCGAAGACAAACGCGTGGCGGTGATCGGCACCGGCGCTACGGGTGTGCAGGTGATCCAGGAGGTGGCGAAAACTGCGAAAACGCTTACCGTGTTCCAGCGTAACCCCAATTGGTGCGCGCCGTTAAACAACAGTCCCATTGCCAATAGCGAGCAACCTACAGTTCACGCCCGCTACCGCGAGGTGTTCGAGATTTGCCGAAACTCTCATGGCGCGTTCATGCACAACTCTGACCCGCGCAATGCACTTGATCTCAGCAAAGAGGAGCGAGATGCATTCTATGAAAAGCTCTACGGTGAACCCGGCTTCGGTATCTGGATGGGTAACTTCCGCGATCTGTTCATCGATGAACAAGCCAACGCCACCATTTCCGAATTTGTCGCAAACAAGGTTCGTGAGCGGGTCCGTGATCCGGACATCGCAGAAAGGCTCATCCCGAAAAACCACGGCTTCGGCACCCGGCGCGTACCCATGGAGAACGGCTACTACGAAGTGTACAACCAGGACAATGTACGCCTGGTGGATTTACGTGACACGCCCATTACGCGCATCAATCGCACCGGTATTGAGATCGGTGAGGACAGTCTTGAATTCGACCTCATCATCTACGCCACAGGCTTCGACGCCGTGATCGGTGGCTTCAACCGACTCGATATCCGCGGTGTTGGCGGAGGCACGCTAAAAGACAAATGGGCTCAGGGGCCGCGAACACACCTCGGCATGCAGATTAGTGGCTTTCCCAATTTGTTCACCCTGGTCGGTCCGCACAACGCTGCGTCATTCTGCAACATCCCCCGCTGTATTGAGCAGAACGTCGAATGGGTCAGTGATCTCATCGGCTACATGACCGAGAACGGGCTCGAACGGGTGGAAGCGACGCTCGAAGCTGAGGATGCCTGGACTGAACACGTGTACGAAAGCGCTCAGCGCATGCTTCTCACGAAGGTTGACTCCTGGTTCAATGGTATCAACTCCAATATCCCAGGCCGACAGAGACGCAATTTTCTGCTCTACGCCGCGGGTGCGCCGGCGTACCGTGAGAAGTGCGACGAGGTAGCCGCGAGTAACTACCAGGGTATGACCTTCGAATAGTACGGCACTTTACTTCAGCCCCAGAACTCCAAACACATTGTATTACCCATGCCCTTCATTAAGACCAGAAACCTAACCCTCTACCTTGAAGAAAGCGGCCCTGGCCGGCCGGTTCTTCACATCAGCGGCACCGCCGGAGATCTCAGAAATAGACCCAATGTCCTGAACTCTCCACTGGCGAAACATCGTCACGTTATTGCTTACGATCAACGGGGTCTGGGGCAATCCGAAAAACCCAATGGCCCTTACTCAATGGCGCAATACGCCGATGATGCGGCCATGCTGCTCGACGTACTGGGTATTGAACGAGCGGACGTCGTTGGCGCGTCGTTCGGCGGCATGGTGGCGCAGCACCTTGCGCTCAGACACCCTGAACGAATCTACAAACTCGTGCTTTGCTGTACGTCGCCTGGAGGTGATCTGGCCAGCTTCCCGTTTCATGACTTGCCCAATGATCTTGGTCCAGCAGAACGTCTATTGAGACTACTTCCTGTGTCTGATACTCGAATGGATGCTGCTTGGCAGGCGAAGAATCCAGAGATAGTTGCAAGACTCCAGCAGAGGGCTAAAGACGATTACATCAGCGATCACGCAACAGCAGACTTTAGGCGAGGCGCACGACTCCAACTCGAAGCAAGGAAGCATCATGATACCAATGCGGAGCTTCATCGCCTTCATATGCCAACGTTTATCTGCGCAGGTCGTTACGATGGCATCGCTCGCAAGGCCAACCAGGAGCGATTGCACTCAAGGATCGAAGGTTCTGTACTTAAGTGGTACGAGGGTGGACATCTATTTCTAATCCAGGACAAATCCGCTTGGACAGATATCATCGAGTTTCTTGGCTAAGTTAAGCGCGTTACTCCGACCCTGCAGTTTGTTCCCACGGTTTTCCTACGCCAGCGAAAGATGTACGGTGACAGTCTGTTGAAACATCGGATAGAAATATGCGCTGGTACGCATGGGCTGCACTTGCCGTTGTTGGGGTCATTGGATTCATTGCCTGGGGCTATTTTACCCAGCGAATTGAACTAAGGCCCGACGGGCCGGAAGCCATAGCAGCACTGAAAGCCGCGGTCGAGGCCCAAGATGAGGAGGTTTTCTACAAGCCTGCAAAAACACCCGTCAGTGCGCAGCCCACCAACCCACTCAATAACGTCTATTTTGGTGATCTTCACCTTCACACAAATCTGTCGATTGACTCCTATGTCTTCGGCAATCGACTCGATTTAGATACCGCCTACAGATTCGCCAAAGGTGAGAGTGCGGTGATTGCTACTGGCGAACGCGTAGAGCTCACCAGGCCGCTCGACTTCGCCGCGCTCACAGACCACGCAGAAGGATTCGGGCATGAGCTCGCCTGCGCCGATCCGAACCTTGGCCCGGGTGGACGCAAGGCCTGCGACGACCTCGAATCGCCATCAGTACGCACCTTCTTAAAGCTCCGCGCGACCGCAGGCAATCGTCCTTTAGTCCGGGACCTCAGCATGTTCGCCGATGATGCAGCGTTAGCCAAAAAATACGCCGCCTCGACTTGGGAAAAAATCAAGGAGGCTGCAGAAAGACACAACGAACCGGGCACCTTCACCACTTTCGCAGGCTATGAGTATTCCCCAACCCTGCCAGACCGCGGCAAGCATCATCGCAACATCATCTTTCGTTCAAGCGAGTCGCCCAATCACGCCGTTTCAGCCTTCGACGCCGCATCTGAAATCGATCTTTGGAAACGCTTGGAGGCGACCTGCACTGAAGGCTGTCAGTTTCTAACAATCCCGCACAATCCGAACAAAACCTGGGGGCTGGCGTTTGCCAGCGAAACGATTGATGGCATCCCGTACTCCATCGATGACTGGAAGATCCGACAACGCTCAGAACCCATCGTTGAAATGTTCCAGATCAAGGGCAACTCGGAGTGCACGCGAGCCTGGGGCGCAGGAGACGAAGAATGCGGCTTAGAGCAATTCTTGCCTGCGTGCGCCGAGGGTCAAGAAACCTCCTGCATCTACCCAACATCCATGG
>JBPCXR010000029.1:0-195136 GCA_051027215.1 Pseudomonadales bacterium
GACGATCACCGCACCCAGCCGCTCCCCTGCGAGATAGCTGAGCGGAGCCGCTCCTAGCACCGCGAAGGCCCCCAACCATGGACGGTCACGAAATAGCGCGAGGCTGTGATTGATGGTTAGTGCTACAGCCAGCCACATGAGCACGATCCATGCCGGTGCAACCGTTGCGCCGTGATAGTCCAGTACGCCAGTAGCTATCCACAAAGTATCCAAGCACCAGCCGACAGGAACCAGTACCAAAGCGAGCAACAGGTCATGGCGCAATGAAGGAACGTTAGCTAAAGAGACGATGAGCAGAAATACCGTCCCAATACCAGGCCAGATCAGACCCTGGCCACCGCCCACTACGCAGGCGAACCAGGTGCCCTGGAACAGGACACCATTCATGATGATCGCTTTCGACGGCATAGCCACGCAATACTGCTCCAGTTTGTGCCACCCGGGAACCAGGTCGGGAAGTGTTGTGGTATCGCGGTGAACTTACCGTCAAGCACTCACCCAACGAGCGCACCCAACGAGCGGGTATCACAGCAGATTCACTATGCTATGGCTAGTTTTGCCAGATTCCACTGGAGATGCCTATGCGCCCGCACCGCGCCGAGCCTATTGCTGTTCACCACGTTCCTTATTGGCGAGTACCTTGCTTGCTGTTGTTGTTGCTCCTGGCCGCCTGCACCAGCGCTCCTAGGGCTCCCTCGTACTCAGAGCGCTATGTCCAAGCGCTGGAAACTCATGACGGCGTTGCAGTGCAATCCGCGCACCTCGAGCCTTTCATCGAGTTCATCACTAGCTTGGGCAGCAAAGATTGGAAACGCAAATTCCAGGGCGTCTACGCCGAACAAGTGCACTTCAGCGATACTCTCGCGCTCATCGAGGATCGGGCCACGCTCCAAAGCTATTTCGCTGATCTCAATGCCGCCAACGCCCAAGTATCAGTCAACGTTCTATCACAACAACTGCGCGGCCAAGACGGCTACTTGATCTGGGAAATGCGCAGCAGCTTTAAGCCGATTTTCGCCACCAAGCACAGCCACAGTATTGGCATGACTCACCTGCGCTTTAACGCCGAGGGCGAAATCATCCTGCAGCAGGACTTCTGGGATGCAGCCACCGGCTTCTACCAGCATGTGCCGATGCTCGGTCAAGCAGTTCGCGGCGTCAACGCGCGCCTGCAACCCTAATTATCGGAGGCAGTCTCGGCGGCGCCACGCAGATCGATCGGCACTCCTTCGGACTGCAGCGGGGGATCGATCTGCAGCAGTTGTGCCACGGTGGCGGCAACATCGATGGCGCGAACCTCGGTCAGTCGTTCTCCCGCTGCTACGCCCCGACCCATGGCCAGAAAGCTGGCGCCCATATCTGCAAGGCCTGGATCATAGCCATGGCCACCGTAATCCCAACCCAGCGCATTGAAGACGCGGTAAACCAGACCCTCAAACCCTGCAGGGCGGGACAGCACAAAAGGCGGCGGCGCAGCGATGACTAGATCCCCGGAGCGGCTCGGGTGTTGCAAGCGCCAGCGAGCCGGCAAGGCATCCCCCGGATAAACTTCGAGCGCGGGATGAACTGCGCGGATGGTGGTCAGCGCGGCATCACGCTGTGCTACTTGCTCTAAGAACACATGTAGGACTGTCTGGCCCAGCATAGTGGCTGGGATTCCAGCCTCGGCCAGAGCTTCGCGCACCGGTAGGTAGTCACCGGCGACAGTCATGCCATGATCACTGACGATTATGAGCGTCACCTCGCCCCAACGATCTTGCGCATCTAGCGCCTGTAACAAGCGATCCAATTGCGCATCCTGCTGCTGCAAGGCAGCCATCACCTTGGTACTGTTTGGACCATAGCGATGCCCCGCATGGTCCGTACCCCGCCAGTAGCACATGATCAAGCCAGGCCGATCTTGCAGCGGTAAGTTTAGCCACTGCAAAATTTGCTCAACCTTGCGCGCTTCTGGACGCTCTCCGTCGAAGGGTGCAATACGGTAGCGAATGCCCTGGCCACGCCAGTCCTGCTCCGATCCCACCCAGAAGTACGTGGCTGCGGCCACACCTTGTCGCTCTGCGGCAATCCACAGAGGCTCGGCCTGTAGCCAATGTGTTTCTGCGCTCATCCAGTAGGTGCCGAGCTCACGATCAAAGAATTGGTTGGCAACGATTCCGTGCACATCTGGATAAGTGCCAGAGGCCAAGGAAACGTGGCTGGGAAAGGTATCCGACGGAAACACGCTGCGCATACGCTCGGCGCGCACCCCTTCGCGAGATATGCGCTGTAGCGCTGGCAGGTTCCCGCGGTCCACATAGTCGTGGCGCAAACCGTCCCAGGACAGAACGATTACTGTGTTCCCAGACGCCTGGGGCGTGGCGCTTGCCGCAGCAGCGACCAGCAGGCCGTTTAGTACCAGCATCCAGGCGATACACAGTCTTCGTGGTTGGTCTGTCATCCGGCGGACGTTACCGGCGATTGAGTGCTTTCGCCACCCATCGGGCCAGTGCACACTCCCTGCGGGGGAGCATCGAATCGATTACCGGTCGTAGCCATCAGCACTTGAACATCATCATCGAACATTATCCGGCGCTGGCTTCGCCAAGTTACCGGCGCTACTGGTTGGGGTCGTTCGCTTCCGTTGGTGGCACGCAGCTCATTACCCTCGGCCAGGGCTGGCTAGTGTTCGAACTGTCGCAATCCGCTTTGGCGCTCGGGTTGCTCGGTCTGGCCGCTGCTGTTCCCAGCCTGCTCATGATGATATTCGGTGGTGTCGTTGCCGACCGCTTCGACAAACGCCGAATTCTCATGCTCACGAGTTTGGGTACAACCCTGGCCCTTGCCGCACTGGCACTGTTGGACTACGCAGGCGTCGTCGAGGTCTGGCACGTTCTCATGATCGCAGCCCTCGTCTCGCTAATAACCGGCTTGGATTGGCCAACCCGCAGCGCGCTGTTCCCTTTGCTGGTGGAACGGCCGGCCTATATGAGTGCGGTAGCGTTGAACGCCTTCATCTGGCAAAGCACGCGCATGGCGATTCCTGCACTAGGCGGGCTGTTGCTTGCCCTGACCGACACTTGGGTGGTGTTCGCCCTGGGTGCGCTGGGATTTCTCACCATGTTCTTTGTGCTGAGCACCCTGGAAGTACCTCATCTACCGGCGCCGCCTGCACCAGCACTACAGCAGGTTGCCGAAGCATTCAATTTCATCAGGCATACGCCGCTGTTCGCTTACCTGCTGACGATCACTTTCGCCGGCATGCTGCTGTCCAACGCTTATGTGCAGATACTTCCAGTATTTGCCGATCTCTTGGGCCGCGGCGAAACTGGCTACGGCGCGCTGCTGTCTGCGGGCGGCGTCGGCTCGGTGATCGGCACGCTAGCGATGGGCAACGCGCAGAAGCGCGAGCGCCTGGGGCTGTTCCTGTTGAGTTGCGCAACCATCGGCGGGCTGCTGCTAAGTGGTTTCGCGGCCGTGGCTAGTGTGGGTTACTACTACGCAGCGCTGTTGCTGGCACTGACCACTGCCATCTTCTCTTCGGCCTTCATGGTGCTCACCATGTCGGTGCTGCAGCTACAGGTGCCAGACACCTTGCGTGGCCGGGTCATGGGCATCTACAGCATGGGGTTTTCGCTGGTGCCACTCGGTGGTTTGTTTCTCGGCGCGATCAGCGAAGTGAGTAGCCCAGGGCTTGCCGTGTTCGCTGCCAATGGCCTGTTTCTGCTGATACTACTGGCAGTGGGCTGGCGCCAAAGAGTCATCCGCCAACTTAGCGGACATTCAATTCACGAGCAGCTTGCGTGAGCGATGCGCTGAACCGTGCAAGGCTTTGCAGCGACTAAGTGCCGGTATCGCGAACCACTTCCAGTTGCTGATGTAGCACCTTCAGCGAACGGTTCTGCAGCTCGCGCTCACGCTCCAACTCCACCACCTTACGTTGCTCTTGCTGCAAGGTTTTTTGCAACCGGTCATAGTCTTCGGCTTTCTGTCGCAGGCGGGAAGTCAGCTCAGCCACTTCTTTTTCCATGCCCTGATCAGAGCGAGCGACTTCCAGCTGGATCTTGGTGCTGGCTACTTCTTCCTTCAAGCGTTCGATTTCAACGTGCAGCTGCGCAATCAACGTATTGTCTGAGTCTGAATCCGTTACCTGCGCATCTGCTTCAGGCTCAGATGAGACCAGCGCTTCAGCATCTACCAGCGGCTCGTGACCCTCTGCGCGCTCCAAAACTTCAATGCGGTTCTTCAGGCGCGCAACTTCCATGTCTTTTTCCCGCAGGGCTCGAGCCGCTTGTTCATCCTGAACCCGGGTGCCTTTCATTGCCTCGTCGCGCTCCGACTGCGCCGCACTGAGCGCACGAATTCGCTCCTCCTTGGCACGCAGCAACGATTCCAGTTTTGGCACTTTAGTTTTGCTGTCGGCAAGCCTGCGCTGCAACTCTTCAAGTTCTTTCTGGGCGTTGATGTGTCGCAGTAGCCAACCGGCTGCACCACCCATGGCCAGCGCCACGCACAGGTAGAGAAAAATCTTCAATATTAAAAACATCATGAGGCGCTTCCTATCACCCTGAATTCCACGCGGCGATTGGCCGCTCGGCCATCGCTGCTATTGTTGTCTGCCACGGGTTGGGTTTCGCCGTAGCCTCTGGCGCTGACATAGTTCACCGGCACACCGCTGCCTACTAGGTACTTGCGCACGGCGTCTGCTCTGCGCTGACTTAGCTTGAGGTTGATCGCACTGTCTCCTTTGGCATCGGTATGCGCTGCAATTTCGACGCGCACGTTACAGTTGCGAATGACGCTGGCCAGCATGCCGAGCAACGGCAAGCTGCCGTCGCTGACATCCGCTCGTCCGCTCTTGAAGGTCACCCGCTCTGCTTTTAGATATTGATCGAACTCTCGCTGGCAGGTGCCCGCTTCGCCGATCACCGCAATGTCGTTGTTAACGCTACCGACGCCGTAGACCGAGCTCGCCAAGGCACCGGCCTTCATCTTTGATTGGTGGTCGGGCGCTGCGCCGCTGAGTACGATGCGCTGTCCTTGCGCTTCGACGCTGGCCCAGAATAGATCCTGGGCAGCCACTTTTTCTGATACCTGGGTGCCCAACTGATCCTCTATGTCCGATGCCTCCGAGAACACACAGACAAAAACCAGGCAGAGAAACACAGCGCCGGTTCCAGTGAACACATCGAATGGTGAGAAGCGTACGTCCATGTGGGGATCGCCAGGTCTTTCCGCTGGTGGATAACGCCATTATTGTGGCGTTTCGCTGCGCAGGATTTTGTGCGCCAGGTCCCATCCCACCATGTGGTGCGCGGGTGGTAGCCGATAATCAGAAGGAATAGGTATGAATCTCACCAATCGCTGCGTGGTACTGGCTTCTCGCCCTGAGGGCGCTCCAGCTGAGCACAACTTCGCGCTCGAAAGTCGAGCCGTTAGCACGCCCAAGGCCGGCGAAATCCTCTGTCGCAACCGCTTCATTTCGCTGGATGCGGGCTTTCGCAACTGGATGGACGAAGGCAGCGGCGATCACGTACTGCCGGAAATGCCTCTAGGCGAGCCGGTCATGGGCTTGACTCTCTCGGAGGTCATCGACAGTCAGCACCCGCGCTTCAAGGTAGGAGATCTGCTCATGGCGCGCTTTGCCTGGGAGGAATATACCCTTACCGCGGCAGAAGACTTTCTAGCACCACTCGGCGACACGGTTGATCAACCCCTGAACTACTATCTCGGCATTCTCGGCGATACTGGCCTATCGGCGTATTTCGGGCTTATGGACTATGGCGAGGTGAAGCCCGGGGAGACCGTCCTAGTTAGCGCCGCAGCGGGCGCGGTAGGCAATGTGGCCGGACAGATCGCCAAGCACTTGGGCGCTCGTACCGTGGGAATCAGCAGCGGCGCTGACAAATGTGCCCGCCTCATTGCGGAGATTGGTTACGACGCCGCGATTGATCGAAACGCAGCGGATTTGCCCGGGCAGTTCCGCAGCGCCTGCCCCGATGGCGTTGATGTGTACTTTGACAATGTCGGCGGGCCACTACTCGAAACCGTGCTCGACCACATCAACGAGCATGCGAGGATTTTGTTGTGTGGCTCGGTGGCGACCTACAACAACAAAGCACCGGCACCGGGCCCTAACAATCTATTTCAACTCACCACCAATCGGGCCCTGATGCGCGGCTTCATGACCCACATGAATCTAGATCGCTACCCCCACGCCCGCGAGCAACTGAATCAATGGGTGCAGGCAGGGCATCTAAAGGTTATCGAATACAAGCTAAAGGGAATCGATCAAGTCGGCCGAGCGTTCTGCGATCTGTTTGCTGGAAACAATTTCGGCAAGACCATAGTCGAGCTTTAGGCTAAGCCTCGGGTTTCGCGGTAACGTTGGATCTTGCGTCGATAGCGGCGCTGGGTGTCTAGCCGTCGCAGCCAGCTAGGGCGTTTAACTTTGTATTGCTGATCGTCCGGCAGAACCCCGTCGAGCATCTGTAACCAAGCATCGTCAGGCTCATAGCCCAGCCCGGTAACCGCCTCCCGTAGCTGTGGATACTGTTCTATCTGGGCCTTCACTCGAGGTAGATGTTGCCGCCAGCTCTCTATGCGAGTGGTGTCGAACGGGCGTGCGCCGTTGAGCGATTCGTTAGCGCCGCCGTCTATTTCAAAACCCTGGGGGTAATCCCCAAACGCACCGGTTCGCTGTAAGAAAGGAAACGCCTGTTGAATCCGATCCTGAGTCGCGCCAGGATCGCGCAACAGATCTTCAAAGTTCAGCACCAGAAATCTTGGATGACCTTCCATTGCGGTGATGGCCCGGTTGTAGTCCTCCCAAACGTGAAAGCTACGAAAGTATTTGTCGGGCTGATTGCGATGTATGGAGGTAATCACTGCCCTTGGATCCCTGCGCATGGCGATCAGGAACAGGTCTTCATCTTCCCGAAACACTTTCTCAATCCAGATCGTATCTGGCGGCTTCTTCGTCAAGTACAGGCCTGCGCCTTCGGGAACCGGATCGAACAGCGAAGTCTCATGGCGCGTGCGATCACCGAACTCGAAGCAGTGCCACAGGAGCTCCATCAACAACGTGGTACCGCTGCGATAACAACCGATGATATGTACCCTTTGACGTCGCCCGTTCACTGCTCCACTCACCGTATTAATCAAAAAAGGTCGCACGCAACAGCGCGGACTCTAACCCAAGCAGCCAAGTAACCAAAAGTTGCCGGAGCTTTTTCCATGTCATTTCCCTGGGGCGATCGATAGCCCATGAGTCGCGGCAAACTCCCGCGCTTGCTGGATGGGTATGGCATTACGCTGGGCCAGGGTCGCTAAGGCTGCAAAAGCGATCCAGGCAGCGGAGACTTTAAAGTGGTCGCGTAGCTCCGGCCGCCCCTCCGAGAGGCCATAGCCGTCTGTACCCATGGCGACGAATTCTCCCGGAATCCAACGGGCGATCCCGGTGGGCAGCGCCCGCATGTAGTCACTCGCGGCAACAAAGACACCGCCAGTACCAGCCAGTTGCTTCTCGAGGAACGAAGGCGCCACATCGTCCCCGAGTGCTTGCAGCCGCTGTTGTTCAACAGCAAGTGCATCCCGAGCCAGCTCAGTGTAGCTAGTGACGCTCCACAGACTTACGCTAATACCCGCAGCGTGCAACAGCTCGTATGCTTGCAATGCCTCCGCCATGATCGGCCCGCTGCCGAACAGATGCACATCTGCATCGCGCTCGCCGAGATACCGATATAGACCGCCCAGCACCCCTGCAGTGAGCGCCGTATACGCCTCGTCCTCACTTGGCTGTTCTTCTGCGCTTAAGCCTGCTGGCAACACCGGTGCAGCCGGCATGGGCTGGGCTTGGTTGGTCACCGTGAGGTAGTAAAAGACATCTTCCATCTCAGCGTACATGCGACGTATGCCTTCCCGCACGATAATGGCCAGCTCGTAGCCGAACGCTGGATCGTAGCTGATCAAGTTCGGCACCGTTGCAGCCAGCAGGTGAGAGTGGCCGTCCTGGTGCTGCACACCTTCGCCGTTTAGCGTTGTGCGACCCGAGGTACCACCAAGGAGAAAGCCTTTGCAGAGCATGTCGCCACAGGCCCAGATCATGTCGCCGACGCGCTGAAAGCCAAACATGGAGTAGAAGATGTAGAACGGAATCATGGGCAAACCGTAATTGGCATAGGCTGTACCCGCCGCCATAAAGGACGCTAGTGCACCTGTTTCGCAAATGCCTTCTTGTAGTATTTGGCCATCTTCAGCTTCCTTGTAAGGCGCGATAGTGCCAACATCGACTGGCTCATAGCGTTGGCCGTCGGGGGCATAAATCCCGGCCTGGGCAAACAAACCGTCCATGCCAAAGGTCCGTGCCTCGTCCGGAACTATCGGCACAATGTAGCGACCGATCGTCTTATCCCGCAGCAACTTGGACAGCATGCGCACCATTACCATGGTGCTGGATTGCGGACGACTGGAGCCTCTAAGCTGCTCGGCAAACAGCGCCGCCGGCAGTGGTGGCAACTTGTCACAGAACACCTGCCGCGACGGCAGGTAACCGCCAAGCGCCTCACGCCGAGCACGCAAGTATCGGACTTCGTCTGAGTCGTTGCTCGGTAAATAGAAATCGGCGCGAGCAATCGCAGCCTCGTCCAGGGGTATGTCCAAGCGCTTAGCAAGTTCTAAGCGCTCAGCCGTGTTTAGCTGCTTCTTCTGATGGACCGTGTTGCTGGCCGCAGTACCCGGCCCTAAGCCATCGCCTTTCACCGTTTTTAACAATATGACGCACGGTTTACCCTGCACCTGCCGGGCCTGATCCAAGGCGGCGAAAATCTTCTTATGGTCGTGACCACCGCGCTTGATCGAGCGCACCTCCTCATCCGTCAGCGTCTGCATGAGCTTCTTCAAACCTGGCACCGACTCTACCCAGTGTTCGCGCTGGGCATCCCCCGGTAAGGTGGTGTAACGCTGATAGTCACCGTCCAGGGCTTCGTTCATACGCTTGCGCAACAGTCCTTCAGAATCTCGGGCGAGCAACGGATCCCAACCGCTGCCCCAGATGACCTTGATGACATGCCAGTCAGCACCGCGGAAGGCGCGCTCGAGCTCTTGAATGATCTTGCCGTTACCCCGCACCGGTCCGTCCAGACGCTGCAGGTTGCAGTTGATCAGCAGCACCAGGTTATCCAGGCCTTCGCGGCTGGCAACGTTAATGGTCCCGAGCACTTCCGGCTCATCGGCTTCGCCATCGCCAATGAAGGTCCAAACCTTGCCACCGTTGGCCGGCTTTAAACCGCGACGTTCGAGATACTTTGCAAAACGCGCCTGATAGATTGACGCCGGGGTAGACAAGCCCATGCTGGCAGTGGGCATTTGCCAAAACTCAGGCAAGCGCCGTGGGTGCGGGTAGGATGGCAGACCCCCACCCTCTGCCAGCTCGCGCCGAAAGTTCCGCAGCTGAACCTCGTTCAAGCGTCCTTCGAGATAAGCCCTGGCATAGACACCCGGTGCAGTGTGGGCCTGAAAGTTCACCTGATCGCCACCGTAGTCTGTGCTGCGCGCACGAAAGAAGTGATTGAACCCCACTTCCATCATGGTCGCCGCTGACAGGTAGGTCGCAATGTGCCCACCAACACCGCTGCCACTGTCATAAGCCTGCAACACCATAGCCACGGCATTCCAGCGAATAATGCGGCCGATGCGGGTCTCCAGCTCAATATCACCGGGATACGCGGGCTCATCGCGAACATCGATGCTGTTTACATAAGGCGTATTCAGCGCCGCTTCGGTGACTACCAAGCCATCGCGGCTCAACTGCTCCTGGAGCTTGAGCAACAGGTCTTTAGCTTCTTCTGGACCGCGGTGCCGCAGCACATCCGCCAGCGCATCGAACCATTCCTGTTGCTCTTCGAGCCACTCCTCGCTGATCTTCAATTCTGCCATTGCTAGCTCAACAGCCTCTTGGGAACTGCAAAGTGCAAGGGTACCACTGGCTTCGACCTTTCAGGTTCGGCCGCAAACAGCAGCGCTCTAGGAAAGGGAATCTTGCTACCATGCCCGCTGTTTAGCATTTCTCGAAGGGGACACCATGCCAACAATCCGCTCAATGGGCCTCCTGCTCGCAGCGCTCCTGCTCGCGGGCTGCTCCGGCGAAGAGCCGGCAACAGCAACAGACTCAGCGACCAGCGCCGATGCAACAGACCCTGCGGCGCCCGCTGAGCGCCTGCGCAGCGCAACCAAGTCGATCAACGCGGCGCGCCTGGCGAACGCTGGTGATGAGCCTGGTAACTGGCTCAGCCACGGCCGCACTTACGATGAACAGCGGCACAGCCCACTGCAGCAAATCAGCGCTAAGAACGTTAACAAGCTAGGTCTGGCCTGGTATTTCGACACCGGCACCAAGCGCGGGCTCGAGGCTACCCCCATCGTCGTCGACGGCGTGATGTTCAGCACGGGAAGCTGGTCTGTGGTTTGGGCCCATGACGCCCGCAGCGGTGAGCTGCTGTGGGAATACGATCCTCAGGTCTCGAAAGCCTGGGGCAAGTACGCCTGTTGTGACGTAGTCAATCGGGGCGTTGCAGCTTGGGAAGGCAAGATTTTCGTCGGCACCTTAGATGGTCGCCTGATCGCATTGGACGCCGGCACCGGCAAGCCCCTATGGGAAACCCAGACCACAGACGTGGACAAACCCTACACCATCACTGGTGCACCCCGGGTGGTCAAAGGCAAGGTAATCATCGGTAACGGCGGCGCTGAGTATGGTGTGCGCGGTTATGTCTCCGCCTATGACGCCAATAACGGCGAACAAGTCTGGCGCTTTTACACGGTTCCGGGCGATCCGAGCAAACCGGTAGAAAACGAAGCCATGAAGCTCGCGGCTACCACTTGGCGCGGCGGCAAGTGGTGGGAAATCGGCGGTGGCGGTACCGTTTGGGATTCCATGGCGTACGACCCGGAGCTGAACCAGTTGTACATTGGGGTGGGTAACGGTTCGCCTTGGAATCGCTACATTCGCAGCCCCGGAGGCGGCGATAATCTGTTCCTGTCTTCCATTGTTGCTCTCAACCCGGACGATGGCTCCATGGTCTGGTACTACCAGACTACCCCTGGCGACACCTGGGACTACACCGCGGTGCAGCACATGATTCTCGCGGATCTAGAGATCGGCGGCAGCACCCGTAAGGTGCTCATGCAAGCGCCTAAGAACGGCTTCTTCTACGTGATCGATCGCACCAATGGCGAGTTCATTTCAGCAGAGGCCTATGTGCCTATCACCTGGGCGAGCCACGTAGATCCAGAAACTGGCAGGCCCGTAGAAAATCCAGAAGCGCACTACGCCAACGACACCAAAAAGATTCGGCCGGCCCCTTACGGTGGTCACAACTGGCACCCTATGGCCTACAACCCGGATGCTGGCCTGGTCTACATCCCGGTGCTGGATCTGCCGTTTAAGTACGCCCAAGACAACGCCTTTAAATACAACGCCAAAGAGTGGAACACTGGCGTCGACTTCGCCACCACGATCCCCGCTGCAGATCCAGACCAGATGCTGTCGGATCTGGCAGAGGTCAAAGGCTTTTTGACAGCTTGGGATCCAGTAAAACAAGAGCCTCGCTGGAAAATTGAACACAGTATGTCGTGGAACGGCGGCCTGCTTAGTACGGCTGGCAATTTGGTCTTTCAAGGGCGCGCCGACGGCCAGTTCGCCGCCTACTCCGCAGACAAAGGCGAGTTGCTGTGGGAGTTCCCAGCAGACATCGGCATCATCGCATCGCCAGTGACCTACATGATTGATGACGAGCAATACGTGAGCGTCGTAGCAGGCTGGGGCGGTGCCTTCGCGCTGGCTTCTGGGGTGCCGCGGCATCGCGACAATGCCTTGACCGAGGGCCGCATCCTCACTTTTAAGCTGGATGCAAACTTGCAGTTGCCGAAAGTAGACGTCGCGTATCTGGACATTCCAGAACCGCCGAAGATGGATGCTACGCAAGAGCAAATCGATCACGGCGCGGAATTGTATGCAGTCTACTGCGGTGTATGCCACGGCGCTGGCGTAACCGGTAGTGGTGCTGGTACACCCGACCTACGCTATAGCACCGCTGACGTTCATGAGTCCTGGGACGCCATCGTTCGCCAGGGTGCGTTCATCGGTAAGGGAATGGCCAAATTCGACCACGTCCTCGACGAAAACGATTCAAAGGCGATTCAGGCTTATGTGATTGCCACGACTCAAACCACCATCGAGTTCTGTAAGAGCGAGTACCGCAAGAACTATCCGGAGTTGTTGGACTCAGCCTGTACTCGTCCACAGATCGCCGCTGGCGAGTAGGGCTAACGGCTGTGGTGATGGTGAGCCTACGCTGCTAGCCAGCGCGTGGGCTTCGATCGCGTCGTCGTAGCATCGCCCCAGAATCTGGATCGGTTGCCGGATCACCTATGGGTTCGGAAACTCTCCGCCAAAGCCGTCGGTCAAATTACGCTCCGGCCACAGAAACTGCAGGCTGCAGCGAGAGATGAGCCACTGACCGTCGACTTTCTCGTAGTCTTCGTCGTAAATTCCGAACCAGACGATGGGGTTTTCCTCAGGTGGTTTATTGGTGATCACGTCAATCAGGTACGAGCGTCCGGTCGCCGTTGTGGGTCCAGTCAGTTCCACCCAGTGGTTTGGGGTGTTGTGCAATGAACCAAACAGCAAGGCGCTGTCACCGCTAAACACTTCTTGATAGTTCGTTCGAATGGTTTCTCGGGATCGCCACTGCCCGTACGGACCGAACTCACACAGCGCATCCTCGGTGAACAGATTCGCTAAATCATCGACGCGACGACCATCCATCAGTTGCGCGTACTTAATTTTGGTCTCGCGAATGGCCTCGATCTCGAGAAGCCTGCGCAGCCGTTGGACTTCTTCTGCAGTAAATGGGGAGGTTTCTGCCATCGCTAGCTGGCCTTTTTGAATTTCAAGTTGAGCTTCAACGTGCCCAGCATGATGCCAGGTTGGTGTTCGAAAGTGTTGCCATCGCCGTACTCGATGTGATCCAAACGATCGAGCAAGCAGTTCCAGGCAACGACTTGCTCCAAACGCGACAGGTGTGCTCCGGGGCATACTCGTGGACCTTGCGAAAACACCAGATGTCGGGTAACTGCTTTGCGCTCAACATTTAAATCGAAGGGGCACTCCCATTCTTCTGGATCCATATTGCCAGCCGCCCAACGCAGGTGCAGCAGTGATCCCTTGGGCACTGTGACTCCTTGAAACACTTCGTCCTTACTGGTGATCCGTGTGGACAACCCCTGAGTCGGCGAGCGCATGCGCATACACTCTTCGGTAAAACCGCGCAGTTTGCTGCGATCCGCTTTGATCTCGTCCCAAGTACCTGGGTTTTCACACAGCAATTGCGCCTGCTCTTCAACCGCATACTGAGTGGTCTCCAAACCGCCAATCATCATGGCGTAGACAATACCGCTGACTTCGATGTCCGTGAGCTTGCGGCCGAGCGCCTTGTATTCCACCTGAGTCAAAAAGGTAACCATGTCGTCCTTAGGATCCGCGCGACGTGCTTTGGCTTTATCGAGCACATATTGCTGAAACTCGTTCAAGGTTTTGAACTGAGCCTCAACCTGTTCTTGCTCGAGCACGTTGCGATGCCCCTTGCCGTAAACGAACGCTGCAACCTGAGCGTTGCCCCACTCTTCCAGTTTCGGAATGTCCTCGTAAGGAAAGCCTAAGATATTGGCCATCACCATCTGCGGCAGCGGCCTCGCAAACTCACTAATGAAATCCACTTCACCGCGATCGATCCAGCGATCGATTAGCTCGTTTGCGGCCGTGCGGATCATCTCCTCGTGGCGGGAGGCGCCGGGCCCAACCCAGGGATCAGTCAGCTCTTGCCGATGGGAGCGCCACAGCTCGTTGTTGGGCCGGAGGCTCTTTATCGACACCATCATGGCGTTGACATAGTCCATGTCTTCGATGGGCTTGTCCTGGACGTCGATCTGCTCCAGTGCCAGAAACAGCGTCGGTGGGAAGCGCACAGGGTCCTTGACGACCATGGCAATGTCTTCGTATTTGCTCAGAATGAAGCCATCGGTATCCGGGGCGTAGCCTTCGCCCGGAATACGGTGCACTGGCGCCTGCTCGTGAAGAATGGGGTACGCCTCGTACCAATGCTCTTGGGCTCCGGCACTGAACAAATCAACATCGTCCAAATTCATGGGGCAGCGCATGGGGCTCAAGTCATGATTGGGCGTTTTACTCGCCATTTTCTTCTCCCTGGGTAATGCCGGTCGGTTACTGCAGCAGCTTGTTGCTCGCAAGCGCGCCCGGCAATCGATATTCCAATTCGTAACGGCAACGGCAGTTGACCCAGCGATTTAGAAATATCACATGTTCTAGATTTACGCCTTTTGCCAAGCCTTGTAAACCAGGCCCCGAAGCTCACGATGAGTCAGGTAATGCTGATGCCACCATCGGCTACGGTATCAACGCGGGCGCGCGCTGCGTCCCTGTCTTCGAAGTACAAGGCATTGATTTCTATGAACTCCTCAGCTTCGGTGGGCACATCTCTTTCGATGAATATGGCCGCAACCGGGCATGCTGATTCACAGGCAGCGCAGTCTATGCATTCCGTTGGGTGCACGTAGCAGATCCGATCTTCTTCATCGGCGTAGATGCAATCCACAGGACAGACTTCGATGCAGGACTGGTCCTTCACATCGATACAGGCACTGGTTATGACGAAAGTCACGGCTTCCCCTTCACTCGCGGCAGCATTGAACTTAGCGAATCCGCGGCCGCTTGCCAATACAACTTTGAAACCTGCCCTAAAACTTGGCTTGGCAACCGTCATCGGCAGGGGTAGTTTATTAGGTTCACAACTGCATCGGTGGTAGGGGGGAGCAGCATGGCGCAACTTGCCAATTTCAGCGCGGCTTTGAACGAAACGCTGGCCTCAGAAGATCCTGGCGGCCAGATCGACTTTCCGCTCATGCCGGAAGGAGAGGCTGTGGATATGGGGCACAGCGCGGATGGCACGCCCCTATTCGATCCTAGAGTTCTTCACAGCTACGAGTTTCAGCGTAACCCCTACCCCTACTACCGCATCCTGCGAGACCACTACCCGCTGTATCACAACCAGCTGCACAACACCTTCTACGTCACCCGCTACGAGGATGTCTGGCGCAGCTACTTCGATGATGAAGGCTTCAATACCATTCCCAAGGGCAGCTCCAGCGGAGTACTTGGCAATACCCAGCTCGAGCTCTCCGGCGTGGAGCATCGTCGTCGGCGCAATCTCTATGGCCAACACCTGGTCGGTCGCAACCTGAACCTGCGCGTGCCATCCATTCAGCGCTTAGCCGCCGAGATGATTGACGACTGGGAAGATCAAGTTGGTCAGGATCACCTGGTCCAAAGCGGCAACACTCGAACCGTTGAGCTAGGCCGGGCCTTCGCCAACGAGTTTCCGATTCGGGTGGTTTGCGAGGTGTTGGGATTTCCTAAAGAGGCCCAGCAGCAATTTTACTACTGGTACAACTCCATGATGAGTGGCCTTGGTGGTTCGCAAACCCACAAGCAAGGTCTGGAAGCCCGCCAGGACCTGGAAGATTACGTGGCATCTCTGGTAGAAACCCGGCGCAAGGAACCCTCGTTCCTGTATGACGAAGAAGGCAAGCAGCTCGGCAAAGACATCATTACCAAGCTGTGCGAAACCAAGGTCGATGGCGACTACCTATCCCATGAAGAGATCACCTCCAACATCGGCCTGTTGGTCGCAGCCGGGGGCGAAACCACCCGCGGCGCCATTGTGAACTTGTGGTATCTGCTACTGCAGCACCCGGATCAATTTGCTGCGCTGGTGAAGGATCCTGAACATTGGGATCGCGCCTTCCATGAAACCTTGCGCCACTCCTCGCCCATCGGCGGTCAGCCACGGCACAACACCTATGATCTAGAAATGCATGGCTTGCATGTGCCAGCGGGCTCACTCATGGAGATGGTCGACTTCTCCGCCAACCATGACGATCGAATATTCAAAGATCCCGAGCGCTTCAACATCTTTCGCGATGATCTGTACAGCGGCAAGCTGCTGCGCAGCGGCTATCAAAAAGAGGGACGCTGCTCGCACATGGCCTTTGGTGTGGGGCCACACCTATGCCCCGGCGCTTGGATTTCGCACCAGGAAGCAGTGGAAGGTTCCAAAGTACTGTTGGATCGTTTAGGCAACATGCGCATTGCCGAAGACCGCATGCCGAAAGACATTGACGACAAGAAACTTCGACCCATTGGCATCATGGGCGTGCGAGAACTTTGGATCGAGTATCAAACAGCGTGAGTAAAGCAGAGCCCATCATTGGCCAGAACGGTGTCGCGATCGAAACCTATGACTACGATGGCAGCGGCTATCGCAGTTATGAGATCTATCAGCGCGAGCGGGTCGGCCAATCGACAGAGAAAATCAACGGCGCACAGTTAGCTTCTGCGGAGTTCGCCGCCAACCCCTACCCGCTGCTGACGATCCTGCGAGAAAACTACCCTTGCTACCGCGACTGGATCAACAACTGCTACTGGATCACGCGCTACGACGACGTGACCTCGATTTTCGCCGACGATGCCAATTTCGAAACTCGCACCAAGCGCTGGTTCTACGGCCTCACCGACTTCGGTAACGACCTAGGGCAAACCCTGCCCGTGCAGTGGGCCTGGGCCAATAGCATGGACAAACATGCGGCCGCCGTCGCCGAGACACTGATTGCTGATTTTGGCGATCGCGGTGCTGCAGACTTGGCGCTCGAGTTCGCTGCGCGTTACCCGTTACTCATGCTTGGCAAGCAGCTACAACTACCGGACGCGGACCTGGACCAATTTGCGCTGCTGTACTGGCAAGCCCAAAACGGCGTCAGCTGGAGAGGCCAAGCCCAAGTGGAGGGCAAAGCCGCATTACAGAAGCTGGTCGACTACTTTACCCCTCTAATGACCCAGGCCCACGGCGACGATAGTCTTATTGGCGCCGTGGTTGAGGCCGGCGGTAACGCCCGAGATCTGGTCGCAACCTTATTAGAGGCGGATCACGAAACTCTGCACGGCGCTTTGGCAAACCTGTGGATGCTGTTGCTCACTCACCCTGAAGCGCTAGATTCGGTAAAAAGAGATCGGCTGGCGCTGAAGATCGCCTACTTAGAGAGCTTGCGTCACTCACCTGCAGTCATAACAGCCAAGCGCTTTGCTAAACAAGAGGTCGAGCGCTTTGGTCGCCTAATTCCCAAGGGCGGCCTCATGCGTCTTTCTGCGCTAGCAGCGAATCGTGACCCAAGGCTGTTTAACGACGCCGATACCTTTGTCGCCAATCGTCGCGACATCTGTCATCGCGAAGCCCGCGGCCAATACCGAGCAGACGGTTTGCCCACGGCGATAACCTTCGGCTTGGGCCAGCCCAGCAAACACCCGGCAATCCCCGAAGATCGGCCGAGATCTCGCTATGCGGTAACGCGGGATACCGTCGTCACCGCCTCGCAAACGCTCATGGCAGCGCTGCCTAGTTTGCGGCTGCAACCAGGCTTCGAACCGACCCTGAAGAGCCTGCGAATCGGCGACTTATATACCTGTTGGAATCTGCCTATACAGTTCGACCGCTAGGCAGACGTCGTGTCGACCCTACGCGGTCGCCCTAGGAGCAAATATGGCTGAAGCCACAGAACAGCAAATAGCACCCATTGACCCACGGTTGTTTGACGGTCCGGAATTTCAGCGCGATCCGTTCCCGCTGTATAAACGCCTACGGGACGAACAACCGCTGTTTCACGATCGTTTTCACAATCGCTGGATACTCAGCCGCTACTGGGACATCGACGCCGCCTTTCAAGACAACGAGTCATTCGATCGAGCCGTCTATCGACCTGATGGACCCTACCAATTCGGCACCAATCACGTGTTCGGTCCAAACATTTTGGAGTACGGCAACAGCGGCGAACATCGAAGGCTTCGCAATATCGTTGCCGGTCAGTTCGTGGGCCAGAAGCTGAACGATTTCCTGCCGATGATTCACCAGATCACCGAAGAGGTGATCGATCGCTTCAAAAACGACGGCGCGGTGGAGCTGGTCTCGCAGTTCTCCAGCCAAGTGCCGATCCGCGTGATCTCCAATATGCTCGGTCTACCCCGAGAAGACGAAGACACCTTTGTGGGTTGGTATCAGGCCTTGATCGCCGGCCTCGGTTTTGGTGGCGAGCACCTAGCCCGGGGCATTGCTGCACGCAATGAAATGTGGGCTTACCTCGACCCGCTAATTGAAGCGCGTACCGGTAAAGATGGCGAAGATCTGCTGTCACGAATCTGCAATGCCGAGCTCGGCGGCAGCCGCATGACGTCTGAAGAAATCAAAGGTTTCGTCGCGCTGCTACTCGCCGCCGGGGGCGATACCACCGACAAGGCCATCGCCAACATGTGGTACCACATGCTCTATACCCGGCCGGACCAGTTGAACGCGCTGCGCAGCGATCCAGACCTATGGCAGAACGCCTTTACCGAGATGATGCGCTACGACGCTGTGGTGCATGCGCAATTTCGCTTCACCACTCGGGAGGTCGAGCTACACAACCAGGTCATCCCTGAGCGCGCTGGCGTTATCCTCTATCTTGGCTCGGGTAATCGCGACGAGCGAGTGTTCAACAACCCCGACCAGTTTGATCTGCTGCGAGACGATCTGCATATGGGTCGCGAGAATCGTTCCGGGCGCTATAAAGACAGCAAACCCGGTCACCTCGGGTTCGGTATCGGCCAACACTTCTGCATGGGTTACGCGATGGCTCGGCAAGAATCGCAAATCGCTTGCAGCCTGTTGCTGGAGGCGCTGGGTTCGCCCAGACCGCGTGAGGCCAAGCATGCGGGCATCGTGTCGCCATCTATCGACTCCGGAGGATTTCGTGCGCCCGAGTCACTTTGGCTCGAGTTTTAGCCATGAAGGTTCGCATTGATTTAGACGCCTGTTATCGCAGCGGCGAGTGCTACTACAACCATCCGGAATTGGTGCGCATGGGGGACGACGGTGATCCGCAACTGATCGCCACAGACCTAAACAGTGATGAGCTAGAACGCCACGCCCGGGAAGCGGCAGAAGTATGCCCGGCCTCGGCTTGGATCATCGACGAATCAACCTAAACAGTGCAGCGGGGATCACTGACATGAGCACATTGAAAGGCAAGAACGCGATTGTCACCGGCGCAGCGGTGGGCCTCGGCCAATCCTACGCTCGGGCATTGGCGCAACAAGGCGTAAACGTTGCGGTCTGTGATGTACGCGACGAGATCAGCGAGCGCCCCGCGGAGCTCGAAGCCCTCGGCGTACGCGCTGTTGGCTGGCAGGCTGATGTCTCCATTGCCGCGGACGTGCGCCGAGTGGTCGACGGAGCCCGCCAGGCTCTCGGTAGCATCGATATTTTGATCAACAACGCTGGAGTTTGGGGCGCGAGCGTGGCTGACGATGGGTTGGACAAAAGCCTGGAAGACTATGACAGCATCGTCGGTACCAATTTGAAAGGCGAGTATCTATTCGGGCGCGCGGTCATTCCCATCATGCTCGAACAGGGAACCGGCGGCGAGATCGTCAATGTGGCAACAGATCACATGGTGACTTGCGGTACGCCAAACAACATTTGCCCCAACCTGCCCACCTGCCCTTGGAGTCAACCGAATCCTGGCTTCGATGGTCCGCCTCGACCAACCGGGGGCGGTGACGCCATGGATCTCTACGACGCCGCCAAGTGGGGTCTCAACGGTCTGCTGTTTGCTTGGGCCAAGGCGCTGCGGCCCCATGACATTCGCGTCAACGCACTGTGCATGGGTGCAACGGATTCCAACATGTTGCGCTCGTTCCACAACTTCGATCCGTCGCCGGAAGAGGAGGCTTCCTGGATGCGCGCCGAAGACGCCGCCCAGGTGCTCATCGATCTGTTGCTCGAAGGTCCCGCAGGACGCACCGGTGAGAACTTGAATTTCTGCGTCGGCAGACCGGTGAAATTGGAGCCGCCCCTCACGCCCATTTATGTACTCCCTGAGGCACTGCAAAAAGGCGCAACAACATGAGCATCGTCGAAAACAAAGTCGCTATTGTCAGCGGCGCAGCCCAGGGTCTTGGCACCGCCTTTGCACAGCGCCTAGCTGCAGAGGGTGCAAAGGTTCTGGCCTTCGACAGTCAACCGCAGATCGAATCTGTGTTTGCCAATGTAGCCAATGTCACCGCCGTCGTGGCAGATGTCTCCAAGCGCGCGGACGTGGAGTCAGTGGTGGCCCAAGCAGCTGCCATGGGCGGCATCGATTTGCTGATCAACAACGCCGGCCAATGGAAAAGAACGCCCGTAACCAGCAGTTGGGACCAGGCACTCGCCGACTGGGACACCATCATGGACACCAATCTGAAGGGGGTATTGATGCTGTCGCGAGCGGTGGTCCCGCACCTGATTAAGCGTGGTGGCGGCGACATCATCAACATCTCCACTTACTACGTGTTGCCAGCCAAGAGCGATGGCACCAATCCACCGGAGACCGATCTCTACAACGCATCGAAGTGGGCTCTGAACGGCTTTACCGACGCTTGGGCCAAGTATTTGGCCAAGGACAACATTCGCGTGAATGCCCTGTGTATGGGCGCAACCGATTCGCCCATGCTACGTGGGCTGTTTCCCGACGGGGAATACCCTGCATCAATGAAAGATGTAGTAATGGCGCCCGAGACCATCGCCCAGCAACTGCTGGAATTACTCGAGGATGGTCGTAGCGGCGAAAACATCGGCGCCTGGGTCGGTGAACCAGTCGTCGTGGGCGAACGGGCCGCAGCGCACAAGCGAATCACGGGTTAGACCCGACAAACAGAAGGATACAGAACATGGGCATGCTCGATGATTTCAAACTCGACGGTCAGGTCGCCGTCGTTACCGGTGGCGGGCGCGGTATCGGCCGCGGGATTGCCCTAGCACTCGCCGACTGCGGCGCAGACGTGGTGGTGGTTGCACGTCGACAGGAAGATGTTGATGGCGTCGCCAAGGAAATCGCAGAGCGCGGTCGTCGTGGCTTAGGCATTTCCGCAGACGTCATGGACTGGGAGTCCATTCCCAAGGTTCTGGATCAGGTGGTGAGCGAGTTTGGACGGCTCGACATCATGGTCAACAACGCCGGCGGCAACCTAGATCGGCAAATGCATGGGTTGCCCGATATCTCCATGGAAAAATTCGATGAACAATTGCATCTGAACATGAAGACTAAATGGTGGGGGGCCCAGCAAGCAGCGAAGCGCATGACTGACGGCGGTCGCATCATTAACATCATCTCCATCGCCGCGCACAAACCTTCTCCGGGTTTTGGCGTTTATTCCGCGGCAAACATGGGCATGATCAGCATGACTCGAACCATGGCCGTGGAGCTTGCGCCGAAACAGATCACCGTAAACTGCATCGCGCCTGGCATCATCGTTACCGACATGCTGAAAGAGACCATGCACATTACCGATGAACAGGCGCGCGCCACTTTCGATGGCGTGATCCCGCTGGGTCGCACCGGCACGCCAGAAGACTGCGCTGCAGCCGCGGTGTTCTTCGCTGCACCGGCAGCGCGCTGGATCACCGGCCAGTACATAGACGTCGCCGGTGGTCAACCGAACTAGCCGACCAGCCAATGCTCAGAACCGAAAAGGAGGACTCATGGATCCGCAGCTTCAAGAACTGCTAGACAAGCGTGCGTGCGAAGAAGTGATTTTACGCTACGGGCGCACCCAAGATTGGCTCGACGAGGAAGGTCAAATCACCTGCTTCTGGGCAGACGCCGACGTTGACTATGGGTTCTTCAAAGGGTCTGGCGCCGAATTTGTCACCACCGTCATGGAGCATGAGCGCAGCGTGCCGCGACGCTGGCACCTGTGTACCAGTATCATGGTGCAAATCGACGGTAACCGTGCGAAAGCCGAGTGCTATGGCATTGCCGTCGGCGGCGAAGGCGGCGGCGAACTGCAGAGCATGTTCGGCGGCCGCTATCTGGATGAATTGGAAAAACGCGACGGCGAATGGCGCATCTCTAAACGCACCTACATACTCGATTGGAGCCAACAGTTTAGCGATGCCATCGCCGATACCGCGGGCGATGACTTTGCCTTGCACGTGCTAGACATCTCCAAAGCCGGACACCCTGCCTATCGGCCGCTCTAGGACCTATGAGCATGAGCAATGAAAGTAGCAACCAGCAGCTGTACTTAAAACGTCACCCGGAGGGAATTGCTGGGCCGGGGGATTTTGAGGTCCGGGACGCACCGATGCCCAGCATCGGCGAGGGTGAGTTGCTGATCGAAGCTCACTACCTGTCGGTAGACGCCGCACTGCGTCTCATTGTCCGAGACAGCGACGAGTTCCTGTTTCGAGTTCAACCTGGTGACCTGGTATTCGGCTCCAGCGCCGGGCGCGTCATTGAGTCCAATCATCCGGACTGGCGGGTGGGGGAATATCTTTACGGATCGTTAGGGGTGCAGTCTTATGCCGTGAGCGATGGCAGCGGTTTGCAACGCTGTGATCTGACCCAAGCACCATTGCCTGCCTGGCTAGGCGGTTTCGGCGTATCGGGACTCACCGCTTACTTCGCGATGTTCGACGTTTGCAAACCGCAGCCCGGACAAACGGTGCTCGTTAACGGCGCCGCTGGCGCAGTGGGCTCCATGGCCGGTCAATTTGCCCGCTTAGCAGGCGCTCACACCATCGGACTCACTAGCAGTGCCGAAAAATGCCGCTGGTTGACCGAGACTTTGGGCTACGACGTTGCGATCAACTATAAAGACAACGATTGGCAAGAACAGTTGGCCAAAGCGGCCCCGGATCGGCTCGATGTCATATTCGACAACGTAGGCGGTGAGCTGCTGGACGAGAGTCTGCCGCTAATCGCCATGCATGGCACCGTGTTGCTCTGCGGATCCACCTCCCAATACACCCTAGAAGACATGGGTGGACCACGTAACTACATCTGGTTAGGCACCATGCGCGGTCGCTTGCAAGGGTTCGTGGTATTCGACTACGAAGCTCGCTATCCGGAAGCACGGGCACGAATGGCGCAGTGGGTTGCCAACGGCAAGATCACCTTGGTCGAGCATGTGCGCGATGGCGCAGTGGACGGTTTCCCTGCGGCGTTTCAAGCGCTGTATGAGGGAGAGAACTTAGGGAAAATGCTGCTGCGTCTACCCGCAGCCGAGTAGCGTAGGCCAATAGCAGCCACTAACCACGCGCTAGTGCTGCAGGTTCTAAGTTAGCCGCTGATAGTTCGACGCCATTGCCGTAAACTGCTCGCCACCCACATACACAGGAGCGAAGGTGTTGGCGCGCTATTTGTTTTGCGGTTTGATCTTAGTCCTAGGTTTCGGCTGTGCATCCACCAAGCTTAGTACAGTCACCGTACCCACTGGGCTCAGCAACACGTTCAGCGCGCTCCCAAGCGGGTGGAATACCATCAAGCCCGGTGGCGAGACCCGCTGTTCGGACGGTAGCGATTATGCCTTCTACGTTCGCGCCGGTGACCCGAACAAGCTGCTGGTGTATCTGCAAGGCGGTGGCGCTTGCTGGAACCTGCAGACTTGCGACCCCCTGCTTGAGCCGACCTACAGCATTAGTGCTGAGTCCAGCATCCCAAGGCGCTACGACGGCATTTTCAACTACACGCGCTCCGAAAACCCCTTCAAAAACCACACTGTGGTTTTCGCACCCTATTGCTCTGCTGACGTACACGTGGGTCGTGCAGAACAACGCTACAAAAGATCGCCCGAACAGAAAGCCAAAATCCGGGCCAAAGGTAAACACAACGGTGATATTGCAGACGAGTTCACC
This sequence comes from Pseudomonadales bacterium, assembly GCA_051027215.1. Classification (GTDB taxonomy): domain Bacteria; phylum Pseudomonadota; class Gammaproteobacteria; order Pseudomonadales; family Azotimanducaceae; genus CALHVX01. The sequence goes on from JBPCXR010000029.1 coordinate 23,817, forward strand.
ATTGTTCACCGGGGCTTCGCCAACGCCAATGCCGTTCTAGACTGGACTGAACGTCATGTTGAAGCCCCGAAGAACATCTTCGTGTCTGGATCCAGCGCCGGTTCAATTCCTTCACCCTACTATGCGCTACGAATGGCCCGTCTATACCCTCAGGCGAAAATCGTGCAACTCGGCGACGGTGCCGGGGGCTACCGCCGCAGCAACCCCGACAGCAATCCTAATCTCGCTTGGAATACCGTCGCTGAATTAAGTGATGATCCAGCATTCGCCGGCGTAACAAACGATAACTTCAACTACGAGCAGATTTATATACGCGCCGCGAGCGCCGCACCTGAAGTCACCTTCGCCGCCTACGATGCCGCCGAGGACAACGTGCAGAAGCGCTACTTAGCGCTTGGAGGGGTGCAGGTTGCAAGCCTATTGAGCGCCATCAACGCCAATCAGCGCGACATTCGCCAGGCGGTTCCCGGCTTTCGTTCCTACATCGCCGGCGGCGACTCACACACCATTCTCGCCCGTCCGGAGTTTTATACCTTTACCGTCGGCGATCACAGCATAAGAGATTGGGTCGCGCAGCTGGCCGCCGGTCAACTGGTGAACAACGTTGTTTGTGATCGTTGTGAAATCGCCGAAACCATCAATCGCCTTTAGTCCAAGCCCTCGATTCGGCGCCAACGCAACTGGCAGGAGCTAATACATGAAAGCCAACAACAGACGTAACATCGGGTTGTACCTGGCCATAAGCCTGGGGCTCGGCGCCTGTGGCGAGCAAGAAGCCGCCAAACCCGCCGCCGAGGCGAAGCCCGAGGTTGCTGCAGTCGCAGAATCAGCAAGGATTCAAAGCAACCCGGACCGCAACGCCTACTTCGGCGACCTCCACGTGCACACCCAGTACTCATTCGATGCTTTCATCTTCGGCACCCGCAGAACACCGGATGAAGCCTATGACTTCGCCAAAGGCGAGGGCATCGAGCACGCAGCTGGATTCGAAATGAAGCTGCGTAGACCGCTGGACTTTCAAGCGGTGACAGATCACGGAACCTATCTCGGCATGCTACCAGCGATGTACGATGAAGATTCCGATGTGTTCAATCATCCAGCCGCAATCGCCACTCGCAACGCCAGTAACCCAGTGGAGCGGCGCTCGGCGTTCGATGCGTTGCTTCCCAGAATCGGTGGCCAGCTCACCGAAGAAGACGACTTGCTGAATCTTGGCATCGTTAAAAACGCCTGGCAGGACATCGTGGCATCAGCGGAGCGCTACAACGATCCAGGTCGGTTCACCACCTTCATTGGCTACGAATACACCACCAGCGGCCCCGAGTTCGAAAACCTGCACCGCAACGTTATCTTCGAAGGCTCAAAACATCCGGACATGCCCTTTTCCCGGCTGAGCTCAACGAATCCGGAGGACATGTGGGATTGGCTCGACGGTCTGCGGGCCCAGGGCATCGAAGGCATGGCCATTCCGCACAACTCTAACGGCTCCAACGGCTGGATGTTTCAAACCACCGACTGGGATGGCGAGCCGATTACGGCGGAGTATGCGCAGCAGCGCATGCGCAACGAGCCACTGGTAGAAAACACCCAGGTGAAGGGCACTTCAGACACCCATCCGTTGCTCTCGCCCAATGATGAGTGGGCAGACTTCGAGATTATGCCGGTGCGCATTGCCACCAGCGTCGCCAGCCAGCCGAGCGGCAGCTATGTGCGCGAGGCATACTTGAACGGTCTGCTCATGGAGACCGAACAAGGCTTCAACCCGTATCGTTTCGGTGTGATCGGGTCCAGCGATACTCACAATGCTGCCGGTAGCTTCGAAGAAGACAACTACTGGAGCAAAACCGGTCTATTGGATGCAACGCCGCAACTGCGTGGCTCAGTACCCATGGAAGAACCCGCTGATAATGGCGACATCTACAACACCACTGCCGCCAACAACTGGGGCGCATCCGGCTTAGCGGGGGTCTGGGCCGAATCCAACACTCGGGAGGCGATCTATGCGGCCTTCCGGCGCAAAGAAACTTTCTCTACCAGCGGGCCTTACATACAAGTGCGTTTCTTTGGCGGCTATGAAATACCGGAAGACGTTCTGACTCGCGCCGACGCAGTGAGTGCTCTTTACCAGACAGCTACCACTATGGGCGGGGATCTCAAGCCGCGTGCCGAGAGCAAGCCCTTGTTCTTCGTCTGGGCGACGCGAGACGCAAACTCAGCACCGCTACAACGCTTACAGATTGTAAAAGGTTGGGTGGCCGCTGGCAAAACCCAGGAGAGAGTATTCGACGTCGCCTGTTCCGACGGCCTCACGGTAGATCCAAAAACTCACCGATGCCCTGACAACGGCGCTAGCGTTGATCTGAAAACCTGCGAGCGCGTCACCACCGACGATCGACCGTCTGCGGGTTCCGGGGAACTCAAAACTCTATGGCAAGATCCGGACTACCGTCCGGAGCAGCAGGCATTTTACTACGTTCGGGTTCTGGAAAACCCCACCTGTCGTTGGTCGAGTTGGGATGCGGTGCGCGCCGGAACACCCCTGCGGCCCGACATGCAGGCGACCATTCAAGAGCGTGCCTGGTCCTCACCGATCTGGGTTCGCCCCTAGTTGGTTCTTGAGTCAATCAGCGCCTGATTTTCAAACGCGGCGCAGTATGTGCTCCGCCACTTCTGGGCCGTGAGTGTTCTGCAGAAAGTGCCCGGCATCGGCAATCGGGTCGAAACTGGCTTGCATGCGTTGCGCCCAGGTTCTACCCCATTGCTCGTTGAACACGTCATCCTGGCATCCCCAAATGAAGTTCGCAGGTTTCGCCCAGCCTAAGAGTGTTCGGTAGTGGTAGGTTTGTGCAGCCGCATTACCGTTGTCGTAACTGTCCAAAGGAATCGAGAGGGGGAATCGCCTTAGGCCATTATAGGCCGCATCGCCTAGCCCAACGAAAGGCGCAAGGTAAGCATCGTGCATCGCCTGGGCGTCATCCGATAAATCCGGCATGCTGCCCGCAGAGATGGCCGACAACGCATCCTTTGGCGCCACCAGACCAGCGCTCAGGGTCATCAACAGGCCAACGTTCGGCCGCTCTCGATAAAACGTTCCATCCGGATGCCAGTTGCGATTCCAGTTTCGAATGGCCTCGGAGTACTCATACTCCGGGTGATGCAACCAGGTGTTCATGATCACCAAGCGGGCAAAGCGCTCCGGCATGGTGGCTGCCTGCGCCAAACCGGTGGGCCCGCCCCAATCCTGGCAGACCAAGGTAATGTTCTTGAGATTGAGCCCAGTAATCAACGTGGTCAACACTTCCGTATGCCGGGCAATGGTGTACCAGTGAATGTCTGTAGGCTTATCGGATTTACCAAAGCCAAAGTGGTCCGGTGCGATACAGCGATACCCTGCCGCAACTAGTGGTCCGATCATCTCCCGATAAAGGTAACTCCAGGTCGGCATGCCATGCAGCAGCAGCATGACCGGACCATCCCGTGGACCTTCGTCCAGGTAGTGCATGCGTAGGTCCTGCCAGCCATGATAGTGCTCTGCAAAATCAAAGCCTCGAAGCCCAGCAAAGTTGGCATCTGGAGTACGTACGAAATCAGTCATCGACAGCCTCTACCCTACACTGTGAAAGCAAACCAAACGCTAGCACGATCACGGCGACAGCGGCAGGTATAAGCTGAACTGTGCACCCGGCTCGCAATTACGCGCTTCCACCCGCCCGTGCATTGCCGCAACCAGCTCCGCTACCAAGGCAAGACCAATACCTGTGCCCTGGGTTTTGCGGGTGAGCTCCGATTCGCCTCGATAGAACAAATCGAAAATGCGAGCGAGCTGAGCTTTGGGTATACCCGGCCCGTAGTCTCGCACCGACAGGCATAGCTCAGTTCGATCTTGGGGCAAGTTGCTCGGCAAACCCTGAACAAAGATGTCTACCTGCTGGTGTTCACCCTCTGCGGCAAATTTGACCGCGTTGTCAGCCAAGTTTATGAGTACTTGGGCGAAAGCGTCTTCATCGACAGCGACCCGGGCGTCGGCCAGATTACTAGGCAAATCAAACCGTAATTCCACCCCGCTTTGCTCAGCCAGGCTCTGCAACTTGCTGCGAGCGATGTCCAACAGCTGCGCCACGCTGCGAGGCTCAAGGGTTAGCGCCAGCTTGTCTCGGGAGATCTGCGACAAACGCAGCACATTGCTGATGAGCCGCGACAAGCGCTCGCTTTCAGAGAAGATAAACTCGTAGTAGCCGGGCTTTTTGTCTTCAGAAACCCAACCGCTCTTGAGCATCTCACCGTACATACGAATTGCCGTCAAAGGCGTTTTCAACTCGTGGCTCACGGCAGAAACGAAGTTCTGTTGCGTTTGTCTACGGGCGAGCTCCTGCAGGCCAAAGCGATAGATTAGGGTGAATCCACCGAGCAGGACGCTCAGCAGCACAACACAAGACCAGATAATCCAGCTGCCGCCCACTGGCAGCCCCTGTTGACGCGCGCTAAACACCAACTGCAGGTCGTTGAGCGGCACCGGCAAGCGAGTGCGGTACAACAGTTCGCCACCATCCACCACTGGCTTTGGGTAAGCTGCGCTGCTAACCACGGTTGCGCCCGATGTCGGTACGTTCACACGGCGAATTGCTTGATTCTGTTCCGTCAGCGTTAACTGTAGGTCCCCCGAAACGCTACTGCTGGCAAAGGGAGCGTCTACCAGGGATTGCAGGAACCCCTCACGCTGCACCAACACACCCTGTACAACCGGATTGCCCGCCTGCCACCAACGACGAAACAGCAAAAAATGCGCATCGTCGATTGATAGGTACTGCAGCGACAACTGGCTTTCGCTCAACCAGCCAAAGTCCTTCGAAACCACGGCACCTTGTGGCACTGCTTGGCGCAGTCCAGCAGCTCGCTGATCCATCTTGGCTTGGGGCGCTTCCTGCTTCTGTTTCTGGCTACGCAAAAAGCTCTTCTCAAGCAGTAGCTTGTCGGCCACCGCCTCATCATCCAGGACTAGTTCGGTGCTCGCGGCTTGATCCTGTCGGCGGCTAACCAGTCGATCGAATACCCGTTGATTGGTCTGCGCGGCGTACTCGCTACTGGTTTGCTGTGCTTTGCCGACGCTTGCGGGCGCCCTAGCGTCGCGCTCTTCCTCAGCAAACACTGCTGCTTCCGCTGGTGCCGGTGCCGCGGCGCCGGACAGATCGAAGTCTTCAGCCTTGCCTTCATTGCGCTCGCGCTTTAGATCTACGTCGCTCAAGGCGGTAGGTGCATGGCTGCCCAACTCTGCCAATACTGCCAACAAGCCAGTGATCTGCTCCTGGCGCCGCGTTCGCTCCTGGCGCTCAGCCAACGACAAGCCCTGCAGATCAGCCGCTGCATCGGGTAGAAGCGGTGTACTGAAGCGACCCTGAGCATCCACCTGGAAATACCCTAGGGTGCCGGGAAGGGCATTGACGTCGCTCAGTTCGGCAAGTGGCGAACGACGACGCTCAGCCCCGGCTTGCCCGCCTTGCGGCAAATAGAATTCGAATTGTTCCACACCCCTTGCGGCCTCAACGGCAAGCAACTGAGACACTTGGGACTCGATTGCTTGAGCAACGTTTTCGGCGCTTAAGCGGTAGCGGTACAACGACTCGTAACCAAGTTGACTGTAGGCACGGATTGCCAGAATCGATGTCGGCAACAGCAATGCCAGCAGCAAGCCCAACAGCAACCATCGCAATCGCTTGGCATCCTGGGACAGATCCCGCAGCTGGGCGTGAACAGTACCGGCCATCTTAAAGGCTCAACAGCCGATAACCTGCGCCGCGTATGGTGATTAAGAGCTGCGGCTGCTTCGGGTCACGCTCCAGTTTGCGTCGCAATTTGGCAATGTGAATATCTACGGTACGGGTTTCGATGTTCAGGTCCTGGTGATAACCCCAAACTTTGCTCAGCAACTCTTCACGGGGCACCGCTCGTTCGCGATGGGCGTGCAAGTACTGCAACAAGTCCATTTCTCTGCGAGTAAACGATTGCCTGGGTCCAGCGTCGGTATCACCAACCAGATTCGCGGTATCGATCTGGTGGCCGCTGCTCGATTCCTGAGCGGGTAAGCCAATATAGCGTTCCAGCGCCCGCCCAGCTTCGGAACGGCGCAACACAGCCGCAATGCGCAGCAGCAGCTGCTCGATGGAAAACGGTTTGCCGACATAATCATCAGCGCCCAGGCGCAGACCGTGCACGATGTCCTCGTCGCTAACCTTAGCGGTAAGCATGATGATCGGCTGGGACTTATCTTCTTCGCGCACCGCCTCGCAGATATCGAACCCGCTGTGATGCGGTAGCATCACGTCCAGCAACAACAAATCGAATTGGCCTGAGCGTGCAAGCTGCAAACCATCGCGCCCGTTGTCTGCAGCTTCGACATCGTAGCCATGAAAGATCAGCACATCCACTAAGCCACTGCGAATGGCGGCTTCATCTTCCACCACCAAAATCTTCAGCTTGTTGGCTGCTGCTGTTGTCATTGTCGTTGTCTATCTTCCAGTCCTACCCGCTAAGGCTACCGATTTGCCGGGTTTCGCGCATGTAAAGTTTAGGTAAACCTAACCTGACAGTATTTACCGTTTTAAGCCTGCAACCCGGCCACAAGCAGCGGCACAGTACCTGCTCCAATCACTCACCAATGGAGCTCGGTATGGCACTTCTGCATCGATTCTCTCGTTTGCTCTCGGCAGATCTACACGCAGTCATGGACCGTCTGGAGGACCCGGACATTCTGTTGCAACAGGCTCAACGCGAAATGACCTCGGTCGTTGCCGACGAGCGCGCCCAACTCGAACGCAGCGAACGCGACATCAACCGCATCGAGCAACAACTGGAGCAGCTGGGTAGCAAGCTCGGCGCGTTGCAAAGCGAGTTGGATCTGTGCTTCGACGCGAACGATGAGGGTCTGGCTCGCAGCGTAATCAAGCGCAAGCTGCAAGTTAGCGCAGCACACACCGATTTACAGACGCGCCAGGCCGAACTGCTGCAGCAACGCCGCGCACTAGAAGAAAAGGTGATCGCCCATCAGGCCGATCTCGATGCCATTGCAGCAGAAGCGCAGCGCTTAGCTGAAGTTCCGCACACAAGCAGCCATCCAGCTGATAGCGAGATTGGTAGCGTGATCAACGACGAGGCCGTCGAGCTCGCTCTGCTGGCAGAGCGCCAAGCTCGAGGAGGTCGCGCATGAGCCCCAACACTTCGCCGATCCCCAGTTTTGGCAGTGAAGTCATTGTTGCTGCCGCCCTCGCCATCGCTGCGACCTTGCTGCTGAATAGCGGCGTCATGCTCGCCACATTGAGCAGCATCACCCATCCTGCAATGAACGGTGGTTGGTTGACAGCGCTTGCCGGCGTCTACCTTGCATACCTGTGTTTGCGCAGCCAGGCCAAGGCTGGTCGGGTGTCTTTATTGCTGCTTTGGGCATCGATCTCAACCGTGATGCACCTGCTTGAGGTGGGGCTTTGGCTGCAAGGTGGCTGGCACCTACTACTGATCAGCGCAACTCGTGCGTTCCTTTTCTACCCTAGACCGCTGGCTTTTTTGGCAGATCTGGCACTGGGGATGGTTGCTGCTGCAGCCGCGCTGTGGACCTTGCTGTACAGCCACAGTTTGCTGCTAACCATCTGGTCCTTCTTCCTGGTTCACGCCGGCTGGAGCTGGATCCTCGAGCGCAGCCAAGCGCAAAGCGACACGACGCTGCTACAGCAGCAAACATTCGAATCCGCTCAGGCCACCGCCACGGCGGCGATTCGCCGAATGACCCGGCGCCAACGCGCCTGATTAATCCTCTAATGACCCGGAGAACTCCCATGTTAAAGAAACTCATCCCTGTGACCCTGCTCGGACTCACTGCCGCAGCTGCCGTGTATTTGCCCGAGGGCTTTAGCCTGAACGATCAGCGCTTGCAGCCCGTACTGAATTCTGTGGTTGCCCCCGTTCCCAATCAGGCAAAAAGGATCGAAGTGGTGTTCGCCTTAGACACTACCGGCAGCATGAGCGGCCTGATCCAGACTGCCAAAGACAAGATTTGGTCTATCGCCAATACCATGGCCAGTGCGCAGCCCGCTCCGGAGATCGCCATTGGTTTGGTGGCCTATCGCGATCGTGGCGACGCTTACGTCACTCAGGTGTTCGATTTGACCATGGATCTCGATGCCATCTACGCGCAACTCATCGACTTTAAGGCTGGCGGTGGCGGCGATGGACCAGAAAGTGTTAACAAAGCCCTGGACGATGCACTACATGAGGTCAGCTGGAGTCAAGACCCTGATGCTTATCAAGTAGTCTTTCTGGTGGGCGATGCACCCGCGCACACGGACTACCAGAACGAGCGTCAGTTTCCGGAACTGGCAAGCCTTGCTGCGCGTCGAGGAATCGTGATCAATACCATTCGTTGTGGCAACGCCGAGAAAACTGCACAACAGTGGCAGATGATCGCCGCCGCAACCAATGGCGAGTTCTTCAGCGTCGATCAAAACGGTGGCGCGTTAGCCATCGCCACACCCTATGATCAGAAAATGGCAGATCTATCTGCAGCGCTAGACGCAACGCGTCTCGGCTACGGCGGCAGCGAAGATAGAGCGCGCCAGCAAGAGAAGAAGGCTGCTACTGAAAAGCTGTATGCCGAAGCACCGGTCGCCGCTCTGGCCCGCAGAAGCGCCTTTAATCTCAGTGCCAGTGGCGATAAGAACCTCTACGACCAGAAGGACCTGATCGAGGATCTGGACAGCGGCAAGGTTGATCTGGCGAGCATCAATGACGACGAGCTACCAGCACCGCTGCAGGCTCTGCCGGCCGAAGCGCGCGAAGAGCTGGTTGCCCAAACCAGTGCAAAGCGCAAAGCCCTAAAGGCTGAATTGCAAACTATCGCCAAAGAGCGAGATGCCTATCTCACCGAGCAGGCCGCCGCGGCACCAGCGGCAGAGGCTTCGTTGGATTACCAACTGTTCGACGCCGTCAAGTCGCAAGCCGCCGCTAAAGGTCTGGCCTACGATGAAGCAGCACCCAAGTTGTAATTTTACCGCAGACTCGCTTTAGCAGGCGTTCTGCATAGCTGCACCGACCGTGGTAGACGGGCCGCACAAGCGCGCCCGTCTTTACGTTAGGGCGTGTTCCCGCTTAGCCGAATTTGGCAGCGAGCGTTGCTACTCGCTGACCCAGTTGGACCGCTGACTTGGTGTCCACTTCGGTAATGGCAGCGGGGCTGTGCGCCGTCGCCCCGACCCCCAGATAGAAGCCGTTCGGACCCTGCTCTTCTGCGAAGCCAGAACCCGTGCCAATCCAGATCATGCCCATCTGCATGGCGAAGGTATTGATGTCCTGTAGACAATTTAGTTTGTCTCCAGACACTTTCGCCGACACTGTGAATGCTGCCGCCAACTTGCCGTGCCATGCCTCGCTATACCAACGGGGCACCATGGCATCAAAAAACGCTTTGAGCTGCGCCGATACGCCGCCCATATAAGTGGGAGAGCCAAAGACGATGGCGTCGCAAGCATCTAACGATTCGGCAATGGCATCGTTGTGCCAGCGTCCTTCACCGATGTCGCCCCCAACGATCTCATGCACCAGGCAAGTCGAATCCGTGTTCTGCACCCCAGTGCACACCGAATCTGCGATTTCTCGAGTCGTGCCTGTACCGCTGAAATAGACCACACCCACCGTCGCCACGATCACTCTCCGCAAATAGGGCACTGTTTCGAATGTCGCGCCCGTCCGCAAGCGCTTTGGCTCTGCGCTGGCCTTCACGTGCACGTCCTGGTGCCAAGCGCCAGTGGGGCTGTTGAAATTGTGAACAATGTCGCAGAACTCTAGAGAACCGAGTCATACAATGTCCGCCAACTCACGCATCAGGAAAAAGGACTTGAAAACCAATAACATAGGACGTTTTGAAGGGCGCCTGTTCGCCCATGCGGGCCGGCTCTGCATGGTCGTCGAAGCCGACGAGCTAAGCGGCGTTGGACGCATCAGCTTTCGTGAGGATGGTGAAAATCGAGTCGTAGACATGCCCTTGTCGGAGATCAGCCAACGCATTGCTGCAAACTCCGATCTGCTCCTAGACAACGCCCGCGCCCCCGAGTCCTCCAAGCGAATTGTCCGTAAGCCAGACGGTTGGTTTTTCTCAACCAGAGAAGGCCTTCAAGGCCCATTTCAGTCAGGGCAAGAAGCAGAACAAGAACTTGGTCAACACATGGTGGCTAGCCAGGCTTAGCCTGCCGCACCTTAGCTGATCGAGTCGGTAGATCCAGGTTGAGGCAATTAGCCTGGATCTGGCAAACCCATCTCTAGCGCGCGCTCAACTTCGTATTGCATGACGATCGCCTGATTGCCCTCGGTGTCGGCAAACTGCATCAACTGCCCGACGGTCGGGATCGTTATGCGCTCACCAATCAACACTCCGCCAGCACTTTCTATCGCCGTGACTGCAGCTTCTAGGTCAGCTACCGCAAACGTACATTCGAACCCATGTCGTCCTGGCTCGTTAGAACCGCTGCGTTGTTGCAGAGCGCCATGCACGCCAGCATCGTGAATCAGGTAGAAACCTGGCGGACCCCAGGCCTCAAACTGCCAGCCAAACGCTGACTCGTAGAAAGCACGCGCCCGCTCGACATCGTCCGCTTCGATGGCAAAGTGCGCTAGCACATTCGGCATGCTGACCTCCTAAACTAGCCCTGATGCTGGGACTGCTTGACGATTTACTGCAAGCTAGCGCCTATGCCTCCCAGACACAACCGTACCAGGCCAACTCGACCGTGATTCGAACGTTCAGTTCGCGGACTGCTTTGGCAGTGGTGGTGGCCAACATGATCGGTACTGGCGTGTTCACGAGCCTCGGTTATCAGGTGGGTGACCTGCCTTCCGGATTCGCGATACTTTTGCTCTGGACACTTGGCGGACTAACAGCGCTCTGCGGCGCACTATGTTACGCGGAACTAGGCGCGGCGTTACCACGCAGCGGGGGCGAATACCACTTTCTCGGTCACATCTATCATCCGTGGGCAGGCTTCGTCTCAGGTTGGGTATCTGCAACCGTGGGCTTTGCCGCGCCCATCGCACTGGTCGCCATGACGTTTTCGGCTTACCTACAGGCGGTCGTTCCAAGCTTGCCCGCGCGTTTTTCTGCCTGCGCGTTGATCGCCTTGTTAGCTTTCAGCCATATGCGCTCCCACAGCACCAGTAGCCGTGTGCAATGGGTTTTTACGTTGATCAAGTTCGTATTGATTCTGCTGTTCTGCGCCGCGACCTTTTGGCTGCTGCCTAATGGCCAGCCAGTGCAATTTCTTCCTGCCAGCGGCGATTGGACGCTGATCAGTTCCGCGGGTTTCGCCGTCGCGCTGATCTACGTCAACTATGCCTACACGGGTTGGAACGCCGCGACCTACATCACCGGCGAGCTAACCGACCCGCAACGGACCCTACCCCGGGTGCTGGCAACGGGCACCCTTCTGGTCACCGTACTTTATGTGCTGCTAAATGCCGCGTTTCTCTACGCAGCGCCCATGAGCGCGCTGGAGGGCAACATCGAAATTGGCTACATCGCCGGTGAGTATGTCTTCGGTCGCAGCGGCGCTCAGGTTATGGCCGTGGCTCTGGCACTGCTGTTGATCTCCACAGTCAGTGCCATGACCCTAGCAGGGCCGCGGGTACTGCAAGTAATAGGCGAAGACTTCCCGATCATGGGTAAGCTCGCCAAGCTAAATCGACAAGGCATACCCGCTCTGGCTATCGGTTTTCAGTCTCTCATTGCCATCGGCTTCGTGCTCACGGCGACCTTCGAGTCGATTCTGGTATTCACTGGATTCGTACTTGGGCTCAATACGTTAGCCACAGTGATCGCTCTGTTCGTTTTGCGTTGGCGCGAACCAGCGCGCGCCAGGCCGTTTAGAGTGCCTCTATATCCACTACCGCCGATTCTGTTTAGCGTTATCATGTTCTGGACGCTGATCCACATTCTGCGCGAGCGTCCCATCGAAGGCTGGCTGGGCTTGTTGATCATTGTCGTTGGCGGTGCGGGTTACGCAGTAACAGCTCGTTGGCCCAAACAATCCGTGTAGCCGTAGCGTTCGCCCAGAACGGTTCTCTCCGCATTCATCGGTAGCATCATGCTTAAACGTTTACAGGGTGACTGGCCCTTCCGGGCTGGTCGCTGGCCATTTTTTTACGGTTGGGTCATCTGGCTACTGTCGACCCTGGGCTTTCTGCTCAGCGTACCCGGGCAAACCATGGGTATGGGCGTCTTCACCGATTCCTTCATCGACGCTTTCGGTCTCAGCCGGACCCAGCTTTCCGTCGCCTATTTCTGGGGCACGCTTGGCAGCGCGCTGCTACTCACCCGCGCCGGTCGAGCTTATGATCGCCGCGGCGCGCGTACGATGATCGTTGCCTCAAGCGTGCTCCTGGGCATTGTTCTGCTGGTTCTGTCACAGCTCGACCGGCTCGCTCTGCCATTGGCAGATCAGCTCGGCATTGGCGCTGTTTGGCTGATGATGCCGCTAATGCTTGCCTGTTACTTCGGCGTTCGATTCAGTGGTCAGGGAGTGTTAACCAGCGCCTCCCGCAACGTCTTGCTGGTCTGGTTCGAGCGGCGCCGCGGTTTGGTTTCTGGGGTTCGAGGGGTGTTCGTCTCGCTTGGATTTTCCATTGCACCACTGATCCTCGCCTTCATGATCGACGACTTCGGTTGGCGCGGCGCTCTGCTGCTAATGGCTGGGGTCGTAGGTGTGCTGTTCGCTAGCCTCGCTGTGCTGTTCGTCCGTGACAATCCCGCAAGCTGTGACCTGCACAGCGATGGCATAGCACAAAAGGCCACAGCACCAGATGGCCTACCGAGCCCGGTGGAACACACCCTAGCCCAAGCGCGGCGCACCCCGGAGTATTGGGCCTATTGCTTAGGCCTCGCCATTCACGCGTTGTTTGGAACCGCCGTCACCTTTCATGTGGTGGACGTCTTCGCTGAGGCAGGCCGTAGCCGGGACGAGGCTTTCGGTTACTTCCTACCTTCCGCCATCGTTTCCACTAGCGTCAATCTGTTGTCCAGTTGGCTCGCCGATAGCCGTCGACTCAAGCCCTTTTTGCTGTTGATGCTCTGCGCCTTCGCCATGGGCGCCTGGGGTCTGCTGCATCTTGAACAAAGCTACGGCTACTGGCTCCTGGTAGTCGGCTTCGGCAGCGGCGGCGGACTCTGGGGCATGCTCTCCAACCTGGCCTTCATCCGCCACCACGGTAGCCTACACTTGGGTGAGATCAGCGGATTCAACACCGCCATCACTGTCTTCGCCAGCGCGCTCGGTCCGGTGGCGTTCAGCCTCGCCCGAGACTGGACCGGCTCCTATCACACGGCCATGTGGGTCTGTTTCGTCGCCATTCTCGCGCTGCTGCTGTTCGCCAGCCGACTTGCGCCCCAGCCTGACGCGCAAACCCGGCCTGTGTAACAAGCTAACTCACTGATCCAAAAAAGGAATTCCGCCAAGTCAAATTGAAGCTCGACCTGGATCGCGGTTTGTGCAAATCATAGTCACCGGCATTCACAATAAGCGGACACAGGAGCAGCTCATGCCATCCATCATCATTCTCTACGCGGGCATTCTCGGGCTCATGGCTGTGGTACTGGCTGCCCCTGCGGGCTTGCTAAGGGGCAAGCTCGGGGTTTCGGTAGGGGACGGCGGCAACATGGGACTACTGCTGGCCATGCGCCGGCACGGCAACTTTGCCGAGTCCGTACCCATACTGCTAATCATTATCGGCTTCTTGGAAATGAACGGCGTCTCCGGAACCGCGATTCACGCTATGGGCGGCATCTTAGTTCTCGCTCGCGTCGCCCACGCCATGGGCTTGAAAGAAGATATACAAAACCCCTTGCGCGGCATCGGCGCAGGGGCGACGGCTTTACTAACCGTGGTCGCCTCGATCTGGGCGATCGTCGTCTACCTCAGTTAGATCTCGCTCGCGCTGGGACTAAACCACCCGGCCTTCGAGCGCCCCGGTGTAATCGCCTTGCTCGTAGGTAAGCGCGCCGTTCACAAATACGGCGCGATAGCCTTTTGAGCGACGCACATAGCGGCGCGCTTCGCCGGGGAAGTCATCAACAAACTCTTCGGCGCCAACGCTCACCGCAGCGGGGTCGAATATTACGATGTCGGCCGCCTGGCCAGCGGCCAGAGTGCCGCGGTCATGCAAACCCCAATCATTAGCGACCTCTCCGGTCATGCGGTGTACCGCTCGAGCCAGAGACATTTGTTCAGTCTCACGCACATAGTGTTCCAGTAGGTGGGTCGTATCTCCGGTGCCGCAAAACTGAGTTATGTGGGCTCCGGCATCAGAGGCCCCAAAGTGACACAACGGGTGATCAATCAGTTTCGCCACGGCCTGTTTGTCGGCGTTGATGACGTTTTTAAGCTGAAACTCCGTATCCAGATTGTCTGCCAAAGCGAGATCGAGAATCACATCTCCTAGATCCTTGGACTGATCCTGGGCGATTTCCATGAGCGTGCGCCCCTGGTACTGAGCGTTTTCTGAGGAGAACGTCTGGCCCACTGTTAAAAACGGTAGCGCACCGCTCATGCCCGCGGCGTTCTTCATCTCTTCAACCAGCGATGTACGCAACTGCGGATCGCCAAATTTCGCAGCGCGTTCAGACGCAGGCAAATCCATGATCGCCTTCCAACCGGGCAACGCAAACAACAGCATGCTGGTCTCAGACAGCCGCATATTCAGATCAAAGCAACGCGGCATGACCTGCCCATAAACACGCGCGCCGCGAGCTTGCTCTGCTTCGAGCGCTTCGATGATTTCTTCTGCGTTGGGTGACGTTGGCGAGCTCAATACCGGTTGCAGGCTACAGGGCACGCCCGCAGCCAAACTGATCTCACCCAGTTCCCGAATGTTGTCGAGTTCTCGCGCAAGGTCTGGGAAGTAAGGAACGATCTGCCAAATGCCACGGCCACTCTTTGCCATCGCTTTGGCCAAGGCGATTTTCTCGTCAAGATCAGCGTACTGGCTTGGCACTGGGTTACCGTTCTCGTCCATATCCACATAGGAGCTGGAAATGCCCAAGGCGCCGTCGGCCATTGCCTGTTCGACCAGCTCACACATGGCCTGGATCTCTTCGGCGTTCGCGGCACGCTGCTGGCTCGCTTCTCCCATCACATAGAGTCGGATAGCCGAGTGACCAATGAGCGCCCCGACATTGATCCCGAGCTTCGGGCGGATGTGGTTCAGGTAGTCAGAAAAACTCTCCCAGGTGAACGGCACAGCCTCATCAAAGGTTCGCTTCTTAATGTCTTCGATCACCCCAAACATGGAGACGATCTTATCTGCAGCCTTACGGTCTTTAATTGGCGCCAAACTAAGAGAGCAATTGCCGGTGACTACGGTAGTAATGCCGTGCTCGATGGAGGGTGTGGCGTAACTGTCCCAGCACAGCTGCGGGTCAAAGTGGGTGTGGATGTCGATAAACCCTGGCGCAACGGTCAGACCCTGGGCATCGAATTCGTTGGTTGCCTTGCCCTGCACCGAACCGATCGCGGCAATGCGCCCATCGACGATGCCGATATCACCGCTGAAGCCAGGGCTACCGGTGCCGTCGATGATACTGCCGTTACGAATAATCAAATCAAAATCTTGCATGGGTCTATTCCCCTGGGTCTCATCCCTCTAACGGATCGATGTAATGGGTGGCTGCGCTAGCCGCCATGGGCAGACGGTCTATCAAGCGGCCCGGGCAGTGCTGCCCGAGGTTAGTGATAGTAGACTATATCGACTGCTCAGTAGAGGCTCTTTTTCATGTATTCGGGGTAGTCGCGGTCATAGCTTTCACCATCGAACGATTCCGAAGACAAGGCCTGCAGTATTTCGCCGGCGCTCGGCAACTCTGAACGATCGATCTGCGATTCCTGCAGCCACAAGCCCGAGCGCGCCAGGGCTTTTTGGCATTGAAAGTAAACTCGGTCCACCTGCACGCAAACGACGGACCGAGGTATCTTGCCATCCATGGCGAAGCGCTCGAGCAACTGCGGATCGGTGAGCACATCGGCCTGGCCGTTCACGCGCAGGGTCTCACCCACACCCGGAATCAGAAACAGCAGCGCGATGCTGCGCCGCTCTACGATATTGCTCAGGGTATCGACTCGGTTGTTGCCTTTACGGTCTGGCAACAACAGCGTTTTCGGATCGTAAACCTCTACAAAACCGGGCGCATCACCTCGTGGCGAGCAATCCATACCACCCTCGCCAACTGTGGCCAGCAACACGAATGGCGACTTTTCAATGAAGGCTCGGTAGTGATCTGAGACGTAATCGATTTCTTTGTCGAGCGATCGCTGAGACGGCGTTCCATATAGCGCTGCCAAGTCGCTCAGCGATGTCACACGGGTTTTCAAGTCGGGGGCTTTGGTCATGCGCAGGCTCATGCGGCTGGGCTTGGGTGCTGGATTTTTTCATAGTGGGCTATAGGTCGCAAAAACACCCGCAGGCAATTCCCAGCGGTAGCCATAAGCACACTCCAGTATGAACTGGATCACGGTCACCACTCACGGTTGCCCTATATTCACTGACCAACTGACTTGCATAGCAGCACGGTGCTGCTTGCAAGCGTTCACGCTCAACAAGGAATAACAAGGACGTGGCCTCAGGCTGCGACCCGCTCAAGGACTAGGAGACCATAGATGGCCGAGCAGGACGATCTCGAGTACGGATACGGCGCCGCGCGCAACAGGCCTTCCCAGGGCCTGGACGACGGCCTCTTCGAAGAAGACCAAAGCAACCTAGACGAGTACCTGGATGAGTTCAGCGGCGAGTCGGCCAACGACGACTACCTGGACGACGACTTCGACGAAGATGACTTCATCAGCGACGGTTACGACGACTTCGGCGACAGCTTCATCGACGAGGAGGAGCTGGGCTATCGATCTACGCCGCCAGGCGCATTTTACCGAGCCTGCGCCCGCCAGCTGCAGCATGGCCCACGTCATGACCACGACAACGAAGAGAACACCACTAACACCGTCCGCACTGGAGTAACTCAGGATCGCGGTCCTAGCTACATGCTCTAACCAGCCAGGCTAAGCGCCAAGCCCAGGGATTGTGCAGCCCCTGGGTTTCACGCATGATCCAGCCAACTCGGCCTTCAAAGATTTGTCATGCGTTTTGCCCTTTCTCTCCGGATCGTCTGTGCAATTGCCTGTACGACCCTCGTCATCGCGTGCTCGACCTCTCCTTTGGGGCGCAGCCAACTTACCCTGTTTCCTGAAGCGGAAATGGCGCAGATGGGCCTTTCGGCCTATCAAGATATGAAGAAGCAAACGCCTGCAAGCCAGAACAGCAAGACCAATGCCTACGTGCAGTGCGTATCCAACCATATTGTTCGAGCGCTGCCCGGTGGCAACGCCAGCGATTGGGAAGTCACCGTCTTTGACGACCCCCAAGCAAATGCCTTTGCCTTGCCAGGTGGCAAGATCGGCGTGTACACCGGGCTGTTAGATGTTGCAGAAAACCAAAATCAGTTAGCCACCGTCATCGGCCACGAAGTCGCACACGTTCTGGCCCGGCACTCGAACGAGCGCGTATCGACCAACTTCGTAACCCAGTCCGGGCTCCAGCTAGCGCAAGTTGCCGCTGGATCGAGCTCACCCATGAAGCAGCAGTTGTTCGGTTTGCTGGGCGTCGGCGCTCAGGTCGGCGTACTGTTGCCGTTTGGACGTAAGCAGGAATCTGAAGCAGACCTGCTGGGCTTAGACCTGATGGCCGACGCCGGCTTTGACCCCCGCGCCAGCGTCAAACTCTGGCAGAACATGGCTGCGGCCAGCGGCGGCCAAAAACCACCGGAGTTCATGTCTACACACCCATCCAGCGAGCGCCGAATCGTTCAGCTCAACGAGCGCATTCCCAGCGCAATGCAGAAGTCGTTGGCCGCTCGCCAGTCTGGTAGAAACCCAGACTGTCGTTGACTAGGCCTCAATACGCCAAAATGTTTAGGAGCGCTCAGCTGTTCTGCGACGCTCCGTTAAGGCAATCCGCAACGAGTCTTCGCCCTCTACATAGGCATTCAGTAGTGGGTGATTGATCTTCGAAACCAGATCTGCCAGTACCTCCCGTCGGCAAACGGCAGTTTCTCGAATGCTTCGATGCCCTGCAAATGTCGGACAAGCCTGCCGGGATTCACGCTGTATTCGTTGATGTAGCGCTCGAACACCTTCTGCGGACTGAAAATCCGTTTGCTTAACGACAATGGAATACTCACTGTCGGCTACCGCCGACCCCACACTGAGCAATCCAATGAATAATCCAACTGGGACAATCGCGGCACTTTTCATCATCTGACTCCATTGGTTCTAGTCATTTCTTCTGGCTTCCCCAGCCCTATGTCTAAGTAGATGCGGCAACCTGAAAAACCGTCGCAGCCCGCGTCAGAAATTTTCCGGCCCCATTAGACCTTTTGACCCGCTGCACCGCTGTCCGCCAACGTATCCAGCAACAGCCGTTCACGCCAAGCCATCTTGTGAGCCAACAACGCCAGAAATTCTTTCTTGAAGTGAGAGGTTCGCTGCTTTCGTTGCAGTTGTAAGAAGAGGGCTGAAATAAGAAGCGGACAGAAAAGCCGCCGCAGCCCTCGACTCCTCAATACGCACTAGAACGGAAGGACAACTCTATGCGCGCAGCCATTTCGCTTGCGAATTCTCATGAACGAATCGAAGTTCAGCAATTCTGGTATCGCATCTACGTCGCTGAGATGAAGCGCCATGCACAGGATCCACTCACCGACCACAAAACCCGAACACTGGGCGATCCGCTAATCGACTCCGGCAACCTGTTCGTCGCACGCGACGAGAAGATGCAAATCGTGGCAACGCTGATGACAACCGTTGCCGCGGACGCTGACCTGGGAAAGTACGAAGCTCTCTACGGCCTAGAACAGCTGAATGCAGGTCAACGCCAGCGCACCAGCATTACCACCAAACTCATGGTCGAACCTAGCTACCGGCGCACTCGACTGCCCATGCTAATGGCGCGAGCAACCTACGAGCATGCGCTACTGCTGGGCGTTGAACGCGACTTCATTGATTGCAACGACCACCTTGTGTCGTTCTTCATGCGCTTGGGTTATCGCCAACATCTGGGTCGGGTGGAGCACAAGGACTACGGCAACGTGAATTCCATGGTTTTACATCTACAAGATGCTCTGCACCTCAAAGCCTTGAGCTCACCGTTTTATCGATCATTCAGCAATTTGCACACCAACACCCTCGCCGATCAGGAGCAAGCCCATGTCGCTGCATAATTCCGACCACGCAATCCAGACCCTCGAAGAAGATCCGAAGATAATCCTTGGAGAAGTATTTGCTGAGGTCATAGCCCGGTTCAACAGCTGCGAAGGAATGCAGCGGCTCTGGGATGGCAAGCTCAATACCGCCCACTATGCGGCCCTCATGCGCGAAGTGTTTCACCACACCAGAGAAAACCCCCAGCTGCAGGCTCTGGCGACCGTCTACTTTCGTGGCGACCAACGCAGCATGGTGAAACCGTTTCTGCGACACGCCATATCGGAAGTAGGCCATGACCAGCTTGCGCTAAACGACGTTGCGTCGCTGGGCTTCGACGTATCGAACACTCCACTGGAGCAACCGCTGCCCTCCACCACCGCGCTGTTGGCCTTTCCGTTCTATCAAATCTACAACCACGATGCGGTGGGGTATCTGGGCTATCTATATTTTCTGGAAGCCATGCCTACCAGCTTTGGCGCTGACTACATGAGCACTCTGGAACAGATGGGTGTTGGCCGACAAGCCATGTCGTTTCTGCAAGACCACACCACCATCGACGTTGGTCATACAAAGGCGATGCAAGGTTATATAGACGCCTTGATCAAAAGTCCCGCAGAGCTGGACGCGGCTGTATATGCGCTGCGAGTCACCGGCGAGCTCTACAGCCGCATGGTGACCGACGCCTTCGCCAGCGCCGATAACGCTGCCCACTTTGGCCGCAACCACCAAGAAGCCGCGGCATAGGAGACGAGCATGACAGTTGAGAGAAACGGTTTAGATGTGAAAGCCATCAATCGGGTGCGCGATGAGCTAAAAGGCCCGCGACCAGGCCCCTTGCTCCGTGCCATGCTGTTTGACTATGCAGTACTAGCGATATCGATTGGCGCTATGGTCGCGCTCTACGGCAACCTTTGGTTCTGGGTTCTGCTCCCCGTTGCCTGGGTGGTAATCGCGGCGCGGCAGCACGCATTGCTAGTGCTAATGCACGAAGCGACTCACGGGCTCGCGCATCCGACACGCTGGGTGAACGAAGTTTGGGGGGAAGTCTTGCTAGCCGCACCAATGCTGGTGAGCATGCACAAGTACCGCAGTGATCACCTTGCCCACCATCGTCACGCCAATACTGCTGAAGATCCCGACTGGGTACGCAAGCTTGGCAACGCTGATGAAGCACAGCATTGGCAGTTCCCTGTCGCTGGCAACGGATTTGGCTTCTTGGCGCGCTCGTGGACTCGCAGCATCGCCTACCTACTGCGCTCGTTCACTCATCTTTCCAGTGTGAAAGAGAAAGGCGGAACCCAGCAGGCAGTCGGCAAAGATGATCTGCAGAAGAACATCGGGCGCTCGCGCCTGGCGTTGTATGTCACGCTGGCGCTGCTGTTAACGCTTTATGGAGGCTGGTGGGCATTCATCGCTCTATGGCTTGCGCCCATACTATTAGTTCTGCCCATCATTATGCGGCTGCGGAGCATTGCCGAACACTTTGCATTGCCCTACCGCTGCGATCTAAGCGCTACGCGCACGATTTTGTGCAACCCGCTGGAGCGCTTTCTGTTCGGCCCCCATGGCATCAACTACCACATCGAGCATCACCTGTTGGCGTCGGTATCGTTTAGCCAGTTACCTAAGCTGCATGCTGCGCTGATGCAGATGCCCGCTTATGCGCAACAGGCCCATGTGAATCATGGCTATTTGCTGGGCCCAAAGAGCCTGAGGCTGGACATGGTGACAGCCGATGCGGACGCCGTCCCGCAGCTTTCGCCGCTGTCCCAGCAAGCAGGCGCGACTTAGCGCGACACAGAACACGATCGAAGTGTTCCGAGGACAGGCTCAGGTCATCGCAGATGTCCTGCTTGCCTTGGCGGCCGAGCAAATAACGGCGCAATATTTCTTGGTCTCTGGACACGGTCAGCGCAGCGATGCGGCGGGCCAGCTCGGCGTTGCGCTCATCGCTTAGACGCTGGCCGTAGCCTAGGTCAGCCACTGGCTGCTCAGGCACGCTGGCGCAGGGTCGCGTGGCCCTGCGAACATCTTCGCGGATCTTGCCGATGTAAAGATTTTTGGCGGTTTGGCGCAGATAACCAGCCAACGAGCCTTCACCGTTTAGGCGCTTCTGGCGCAGTTTTTCGATCACCACCAGCAGCGCGTCGTGGGTTAAATCTTCGGCCAACATCTCGTCCCCACAGAGCCGGATCAGCATTTGGCGAACGGGACGATAGTGAGCGTTCACTAGCGCTTCTTCCACCGCGAGCTGGGCCGGCGCAGTCTCTCCGGACTGCGGCCGAACAGCGCGATTTTGCATCCGTTCCCCCGAACAGAGTCCTCAATCAAAATCGAGTATGGGCAGCGCCTGCGGCAGTTTCATGCGCACTGAATGATGAAAAGTGATGATTTATGAAGCCGTTCTTAACCAAGGCTCCCGATGAAATGCTCCCGAGTTAGATACATCAAGTAGGTTGGTGATCCCGCCCTAAGCATGGGGTAGCCAACGATAGCCACTACCCCGCTCGGTACGAATGCAGTCGAACTCTGGGTCAACCTCGCGAAATTTGCTGCGAATCGCTTTGATGTGGGCCACCACCGTATTCGGTTCGATCGTCACATTCGCCGCTTGCATCAGCGCTTTGTGACTGAGCACTTGGCCAGGATGGTCTACCAGAGCCCGCAACATCCAGAACTGGGTCAGTGACAGGCGCAAAGGTTGCTGGCGCCAGGTGGCGACCAGGGTCACGTCGTTAATGGTGAGGTTGTTGGACGCTCGATCCGGCGTACGCTGATTGGAGCGTAAGGCTTCGATGCGCCGGAACAGGGTTCGGATACGGATGACCAGATAGTCTACCGGGGTGTCCTTGGTGATGTAGTCGTCCGCACCAAGGCGCAGCCCGGAAATTCGATCGACGTTACTGGAATGGGACGTCAAAAAGATGATGGGCAACGTTTGCGAGCGCTCTCGTAACCAGGCACAGAGCCCATAGCCCGCCTCTGGGTTAGCGCCCAGTGCAATGTCTAGCAGCGCGAGATCCGGCAAGGATAACGCCAAGCGCTCCCGAGCCGATGCATCCGTGGCGAATGTTTCTACAACGAATCCTTCGCTACGGAGCATATCGGCATAGTTTTCCCGAATCACTGCATCGTCTTCGACCAAGGCTATGCGAATCGCTGATGTCATTTCTTAGCCTCAATCAGTGATTAGTGCAGTCGAGCCAAGGGCAGGGTAACGATAAAGCGCGCGCCTTCGGGCCGTTCCAAGCGTACTGCTTGAATGTGACCACCGTGTGCTTGAGCCACCCGTGCGGCAACGAACAATCCCAGTCCTAGTCTGTGATCGTCGGCATAGGTCGCAGACGTTGACCATAGATCAAACAGGCTATCTAGATCCTGGGGCAGGGCGGCGCCGCGATTGCTCACCGACAACTCCACCCAATCAGGGGATTGCGCAAGCGCAAGGCGTATTTCGATCGGCGCTTGGGCATTGCTATGCCGCACCGCGTTGGCCACCAATTTGTCGAGTAGCTGGGTAACGCGAAAGGGTTGGCCACTCACGCTCAGGTTGTGGGTACGTTGCACTTCAAACAACTTCTCAGAGTACTGATCTCGATAATCCGTAACACACTCGGCAACCAATAAGGAGAGGTCAAACACTTCCCGCTCTTCAGACTTCAAAGCATCTTCAACAGACGATGCATCGGAAGTTTCGTTTAACATAAGCTGCATGCGCTCTAGGCTTTCACGTGCACGTCCCAAGTACTCCGCTTGCCGATCGGAGAACCTTTCTACCAACTGTAGCGAGGTTCTTGCACCCACCAGTTGGTTACTTAACTCGTGACGCAGAAAGCGCGCCAGGTTTTGATACCAGCTGGCCCGTTCTTCTCGAATCTGTTGGCGATCCGCTAGTGACTGCTTGAGCTGCTGTTGACCCATAAACAGTGAACGCTGCTGTCTTTCTCTCTGATAACTGCTGAACAACAGAATCCCATGTATGGCAGCAAAGCCTGCGATGATGCTCACCCGTTGGTGTGACTCCAGTTCAAACTGGCTGAACGAGGCCGCAATCGCCGCAAGTGCGAACAGCGACCCAAGCAAAGAGATCCGAAACGGAATACGCAACAGCACCAGCTGAAACAGTGCCAGCTGCACCAACAATAGCAGCAGGTAACTCAGCGCTTGCACGTCCAGCTGTGGCAGCAACCGGGTAAAGAAGCCAGTCATCACGCACAGCGTGAACGTCATCAAAACAAACACCAGTTCGCCGCGTTCACTTAACCAGGAGACGGCGAGCACCGCCACACACAACGGAATCATCACCAACCAGCGAAACCAGAAGATCTGCGCAATGACATCCTTGGAAAAGTAATGCACATCCAATTGGGAAAAGGCGAGCAGCAGCACTATGGCCAACGCCACTGAAGCGCGAATTTGTCGAAGCGATGAGCGATACCACTCCTGCCGGAATTGCTGTTCCAGCTCGACGCTGTGAAAAGGGACTTGTAGTTCGGCCACCGGCGGATGGTACGTTCGCAGTCGATCAAGTTCCACAGCACACGCTTCTGATTTACACGCGAACGCACACCAAGCGCCACTTTGGATCATGGGCGACGCAGCGCGACGATTTGGTCTACCATAATCCACTGGAAAGTCGGCAATCTGATTGCAGGAGCGGTAGGCGTGGCAAAACGCATCAAAGATATCAACCAAGCAGTTCGTGAAGTCTGCATGAGCTTTCCCGAAGTGGAAGAAGTCGAAGCTCATGGCTCACCGGATTTTCGCGTCGCAGGCAAGACTTTTGCCACTTACACCATTAACCACCATGGCGACGGCAACATCGCCCTATGGCTGCGCATGCCACCCGGTGGCCAACAGTACTACGTGGAGAACGAACCGGATCAATACTTTGTGCCTGCCTATGTTGGCCCAAAGGGTTGGTTGGGTGTGCACCTGGATCGCAAGCTCAGTTGGAAGGGCATTGCGGCGCGAGTGCGCAGCGCCTACGAAGAAGTTGCCCCCAAATCCCTGAGCGAACGCATCGGTGAAACCATAGACATCGTGCCGCCAAGCATCACGCTGAAGCAGGAAGACTTCGATCCGCTGGGAGTGCCTAAGCACGCCAAACGGCTAGACGGCCTGCGCAAGCGTTGTCTGCAGCTGCCCGAGGTCAGCGAGAGCACCAGCTTTGGCAACCCGGTTTGGCGTGCCGGTAAGAAAACATTCGTAACCGCCTACGCCAACAAGAAGCAGATCTACTACAGCTTCTGGGTCGGCGTAGAGAACCAGCCCCACTACGACATGGATCCACGCTTCCACATTCCTGCATACACCGGTCATAACGGCTGGATCAGTTTGAATGTGACAAAAGATTGCCACTGGCCAGAAGTAGAATCGCTTATTGATACCAGCTACCGACACTTCGCCTTAAAGCGCATGCTCAAAGCCCTCGCTTGAGGCCGGAATAGAAGGCAGCAATGGTCGTGGCACGGTGAACAACACATCTACACTCTGGGATCACCCCGACCCGTTTGTTATAGAAATAACAGTTAAGCCAGAGTGGATCGACGCTCTTGGCCACACTAACAACCTCTACTACTTAGATTGGCTGCAACGCTGTGCCTGGCAACACTCCAAGCATCGGGGTTTTGGCGAGCAACAAATGGTTGAACTCGGCAAAGCCATGGCGGTACGCGAAACCCACATGCGCTATCTGCGTGCCACCTTCGCTGGCGACCAGTTGCTGGTTGGCGATTGGATGACGGCTTGCGATGCGAAGCTACGAGCCACCCGCAACTTTCAGATTCTGCGACCCGCCGATCGCAGCGTGATCATGCGGGCTCAAATCGACTACGTCTGCATAAATATCGAAAGCGGCAAACCCACCAGGATGACCGCAGAGTTCATACGAGCCTATGCCGACGACGTGCGCGACCGCTAGCTTGGAACATCGCACCGGCAGGCCCAGCAGGTTGTCCCAGGGGATTCCTTTGCCGGGTCCCGCGCAAAACAGTAAGCTCCAACGTCTGCACTAGGATCTGCGAAAATAGGACCTCATCAGGTGAGCCAAAAACTAACAGCCGGCGAGTTGCGCAGCCGCAATGACCAAATGTTGTACGACACGCTGCTTAAGAACCGATCGGTAAAGCGTGCCAACGACCACATCACCAGAATGGAGGAAGACAATCCGTACAGCCTGCGCCGTCGGCTGCTAGCCACCAGCGTCCGCTTAAGCTCACGAATGGCGCCTGATTTACACCACATGGCCAACGACTGTGTGGAGAAGCTGCAGATGGAAACGCCGCTGGAGCTATACGCCTTTGCCAGCCCAACCTACAACGCCATGTGTTTCAAGCCGGAAGATGGTCGATTGTTCGTCATGTTCGCCTCCAGCTTGCTCGAGGCGTTCGATGAAAACGAGTTGAAGTTCGTGGTCGGTCACGAACTCGGGCATCACGTCTACCGTCACCACGACATACCCATCGGTTACATCCTCAATGGTAAATCCAAGGTGGACCCACGTCTGGCGTTGTCGTTGTTCACCTGGTCGCGCTACGCAGAAATCTCCGCGGATCGAGCCGGAGCCCACTGTGCCGATGACATAGAAGCCGTCTCCAGAGCGCTGTTTAAGTTGGCATCTGGCCTCTCTGGCAAAACCATACAGTTCAGCCTGGATGATTTTCTTCGCCAAGTCGACGAAATGCAGATTCTCGACGGCGAGCCCAGCGAAAAATCGCCACGGGAAGATTGGTTTAGTACCCACCCGTTCAGTCCACTGCGAGTCAAAGCGCTACAACTCTACGATCAGTCTATTCTGGCGCATCCCGACGGCCGCTCCCTCGACGAATTAGAGGTCGGTGTGCAGGGCCTCATGAGCTTGATGGAGCCTAGCTACATGGAAGGCCGCACCGATACAGCGGAGGCGATGCGCCGACTGCTGTTTGCTGGGGCTCTCGTTGTTGCCAACGCAGATGGCAATATCAGCGAAGAAGAGATCGCCGTGTTCGAGAAATTCTTCGGCAAGGGTGCTTACAGCGACGAGCTAAATATTGAGAGCATCGAAACAGAACTGCCCAGTCGCATGCAGTCCGTCAAAGAACAGGCAAGCGTTTCGCAACGCATGCAAGTCCTGCGAGATCTATGCCTGGTAGCACGAGCCGAGGGTCACGACCGCGATTTCGAACGCGCTAAACTCTACGAAATCGCCGGCGGACTGGACGTGCCGGAAACCTTCGTGGAGCAGTCCATGTGCAGTAGCCTGGAACCCGACTAGTGCCTGCAGCGCTCAATCTGGCACTGGCGCATGCTCTGCATCGACAGTACCAGCAACGCGCTGCGCGAAAAACTCGATAACACGACGCTCTACTTCGCGCGTCGGCCCTTCTGGATCAGCATCGTTCAAATGCACGGTTAACACCGAGTGCGGCGCCATTCGCTCGTCAGGCGCTGCGTCATCTGGGCTCAACTCTACGGCTTCGAAGCGATCACCGAAGGTATTCTTGAGCATCGCAAAGCGCTCCGGCGGTACAAATGGATCACCGTGAAAGCGTAAGCCCAACATGCTCAGGTCCTCGCTGTCCAGGCGCTCCCGAGCCCTGCGCATCTCCTCGGCTGAGGCATCTATGGCGCAACGTCGTTTTGCAGCCCCAGGTCCAAACGGCAGCGGCAACGAGGGTTGCGATAGCACAGGCGCAACCACCGCCGGCTCAGTCATCATCGCCAAGGCAAAACCGCCGGTAAAACACATGCCCACCGCGCCGACTCCGGCGCCACCACAGTCTGCGTGAACCTTGCGCGCCAAGGCCCGCAGCCAGTCAACTATGGGACTGGATCGATCTGTCGCCCAGACACTGAACTCCCGACGAATGCAGATGCCTTTTAACATTTCCTTCGCCGTGTAGGCGCCGCTGATAGGGCGCTCCGGCTCGCCGAACAAACTCGGTAGAAAAACCGTCATGCCGCACTCGGCGACCCGGTTCGCGAAGCGCACAACCAACGGATGCAGCCCCGGCATCTCGTGCATGATGATCACTCCTGGACCCGAGCCTTTGCGATACACCGGTCGCCGCCATGCGCCCCACTGGAAATCAGATTCGTGGTAATCCGCAAGTGCGCTCATTTATGCAGCTCCTATTGATCGAGGTTGTCAGTTAGCTGATCTCAACACTACAGCCACTTTATGCATCGTTGAATTTCGCTTTGATAGCCACTGGCCTCGTAGAGGCGATGAGCACGCTGGTTCTCGTTGAACACATGTAACGTTATCGACTGCGCGCCCTTAGCTTTGGCCGCTGTTTCTGCCTGCACCAACAGCTGTCGGCCCACCCCGCGACCTTCAAAGCCATCAGCCACCACCAAGACTTCCAGGTGAGCACCAGGATCGTGACCGGTAAACTCTGGCTGCAAGGTAACCAGGGCAAAACCCGCGACTGCTGCCTGCTCAGCATCTTCCGCTACCAGCAGCAAGCACTGGGGCGCTTGGCCGGCTAGGTGAGCTTTGACCAGCTGCGCATCACCGTGCCAAAGGTCCTCGGGCCTGCGCCGAGGAGACAGCTTGAACTGCGCAAGCCGCGGTAGCAGAGCCAACAACGCTGCTTCGTCCGCGGGGCGCCCGCGGCGAATACGAATGCCCTGGTTCTTCATCTCTACTGTCCAGTTGATTTACAATACCCTAGGGAGGAGTCATTTTGACACGCCCAGAATCTGATCACATGGCCCAAATCAGCCCACTACCGAGCTCGGCGCCATAGGTCTGTACGAAGATTTTTACTTTCGGTTCAGCTTATGTTCCAGAAATTCGCCACAGACTGCGACATAATCAGGACAGGGGTCTAACGCATGATCGAGACCAGGCTCGATTCCGCAACCAAGTTGTTGCGCCACGACTGCAGCGGCACCGTGAATGTGTCTCAGCTGCTCGCCGCAATCGATGCTTCCGGTCCACAGCCGAACAACACCCTGTGGGACTTTCGCCAGGCCGAGCTCAACGTACCTCTGAACGTGGTGGCCTCACCCACCTACCCGAAAGTGCGGGACGTCATCAATCAGCGCTGGGAAGAACGCCGGGTGGCGTTCGTGGTTAGCGCGAATATGCATGAACAGATGGTGGAGATCTTTCTGAAGGAGGGGGGTTTGAAGTTTCAAAAGCGCATCTTCTTTCAGCGCTCCGAGGCTGAGCAATGGCTGACACAACAGCAACCAGAAGTAACCTCCGACGGCGAACTGCTGCACTAACCAAGGCAGTGACGGATCGGTGCCTTGCTACCAGGCCGGCTAGCTAAATAGATGCCGCAACCCGTTCGGCGATGGCAAGAGACGCTGTAAGCCCCGGTGATTCGATGCCGTGCAAACTGACGAAGCCCTGATACCCATGCTCTGCGGGTGTTAAAAAGGTGAAGTCTGTGTCTCCCTGACCCTGGCCGTGAAGCTTCGGTCGTATACCTGTATAGGCCGGTTGTAAACGCTCGCTGTCGACGTCGGGATAGTAGCGCCGAATCGCAGCGGCAAAAGCCTTACGCTGACTATCGTCGAACTGGTAATCAACGTGCTCCAGCCAACGAACATCTGGGCCAAATCGCACTTGGCCGGCCAGATCGATGGTTGCATGAATGCCTAAGCCACCAGGACTAGGGGTCGGGTAAACCAATCGCACAAACGGCGCTTTACCGCTGTAGCTGTAATAGTGGCCTATTGCAAAATGTTGCTCGGGCGCATCGCCGTGTTGCGCCGCTGGCAGCAAGCCAAGAAGTACATCTCGGGCATATAAGCCCGCTGCGTTAACCAGAATTCGACAACCAAGGCTGGCACCGTCGCTGGTTTCTAGCCGATGTTCTCCGGCGACCCCAAGTGCGCCGCCCTGTACCTCGGTGTTGACCGCCAACGCGCCACCGTCTGCCTCCAAGTCTGCCTGTAGCTGCAACATCAGTTGATGCGAATCAACGATTCCCGTTGACGGCGACAACAGACCCTGAACGCCTGACACATTACGCTCCAAGGCATTGACCTGCTGCGCCGAAAGCGGCTGCAGATCATCAACACCAGCCTTGTGTGCACGCTCAGCGATTAGCGCAAGCTGCGCAGTCTCAGCCGCGCTCGTTGCAACAATCAGTTTGCCGCAACGCGAGTAACCCAATTGATGTTGAGCCAGGTAATCATAAAGCAGCGCTTTTCCTGCAACACAAAGCTGAGCCTTCAATGACCCTGGTGGGTAGTAGATACCCGCGTGAATGACTTCTGAGTTGCGCGACGAGGTTTCGCTGCCAACGTGGGGCGCACGCTCTAACACTAATGTTTCTAGGCCCCGCTGTGCCAACGCCCGGGCAATCGCCAAGCCCACTACACCAGCGCCAATGACAACCGCTTCTACTCGATAGTCCGCCACGCTCTACAGCACTCAGCTATGCGTGGCAATCAAGGAAGATCGCAAGGCTTCGGCGCAAAAACTTAAGGCTCGAGTTGTGGGCACCACAGATTACTCCCTATATTCAGACCCGCGGCACGCGCATGACCGGCGTGCAGTGTATGCCATTCTACCTTTTGACAGCCGCACAAACCTCGGGCGAAATAGCAAAGCCAACGTACGCCAACGGAGAACGACCAATGTCTAAAGAATCCCCTGGGCCGCACGATCTAGACCAGCACCGCGCAATTCTAAGCCCGGCTAGTCGCTTCCACATCAAAGCAATGTCACCCGAGTTCTACCAAGAGCTGGATGCCGAGTTCGACGGCTTCAGAGGCCACACGCTCGTCTCCCAGTTTCAGTTTGACGCCGCATGGGGCGTGTGGGAAATGCATCCCCAAGGCGATGAGCTCGTCTATTTGCTCAGCGGCGACACCGACTTCATCTTGCGTGATGCCGCTGGTGAACGACGCGTCCGCGTTAGCACGCCAGGTCAATACGTGGTCGTCCCACAAGGTGCCTGGCATACCGCTGAGCCTCATGAACCGACGCATATGCTGTTTATCACCCCGGGGGAGGGCACTCAGAACCTCGAGCAACCGCCGCTCTAAGCCCCGCTTGCGGCAGCTTTGCCGCTACCAAGAAAAGCAGTTACATTGGCCGGTCTACTTAGCACAACGCCGGAGATTCCCATGCACGATCTAGTCATCCGCAAAGGCACCATCATCGACGGATCCGGCGAACCTCGCAGCCAGGGAGATATCGCAGTCTCCGATGGCCTGATCACTGAGGTCGGTGCAGTGAGCGGCAAGGGCAAGCGTGAGATCAACGCTCAGGATCACCTAGTCACGCCGGGTTGGGTTGATGTCCACACCCATTATGACGGTCAGGCCACCTGGGACCCGCTATTGGCCCCGTCCAGCTGGCACGGCGTTACGACCGTTGTCATGGGCAACTGTGGCGTGGGCTTCGCTCCCGTCAAGCCAGGCGATCAGAATTTTCTGATCGAACTGATGGAAGGGGTAGAAGATATTCCAGGCGCCGCCCTGTCTGAAGGCATCGATTGGCAATGGGAGAGCTTTCCCGAATACCTGGATGCGCTAGAAACCAAGAAGCGCACCATCGATGTCGGCACCCAGGTTCCCCATGGCGCCGTGCGTGCTTATGTTATGGGCGAGCGCTGCAACAGCCAAGACGATTTGCCCACCGACGAAGAAATCGTAGCCATGCAGAAAGTGGTTCGCGAAGGCATTCAAGCCGGTGCCCTGGGCTTTTCCAGCTCTCGTACCTGGCTACACAAAGACAAGCACGGCATTCATGTACCGGGTACCTTCGCCGGCAGCGACGAAATGCTGGCGCTCGGCCTGGCAATGAAAGGTCTGCATCACGGTGTGTTCGAACTGGTCTCCGACCACCTGGGAGGCGATGACGAGTGGGCCTGGGTTAAGCAGTTCATCCGCGAGACTGGCCGCCCGGTCACCATGGTTGCCACGTCCGCAGAAGCGTTTCAGGGCAATAAGATGTACAACATTGCCGAAGCAGCGCGCCAAGAAGGGGTTGAAGTACGACCACAGATTGCTGGTCGACCCACTGGGGTTCTGCATGGCTTGCAGTCGAACTTCAATGTGTTCGCAGGGCATCCAACTTACGCGACGCAAATCGCTCCTCTGGAATTCGCAGAGAAGTTACGCCAGCTCCAAGATCCCGCGGTGAAGGCAAAAATACTCGCGGAAGAAACCAGCATTGGTCGGTTGCCGTTTGCCGGCACTCTTGCAGATTTGCTGTGGATGATCTTTCCGCTGGGCGAAACACCCAACTACGAGCCGGATCGCGACGACAGCGTTGCCGGTCAGGCCAAGGCGCTGGGCATCGATGCCTTCGAGCACATGTACAACTTGCTCATCGACAACGGTGGCAAAGAGCTATTCTATCAACCTCTCGGTGGCTACGACGGCTACAACTTCGACTTCTTCCGGGCATCCATGGAACACCCGAACTCACTGTTTGGCCTTTCTGATGGTGGTGCACACTGCGGCGTCATAGCTGATGCCGGCATGCCCAGCTTCATTCTGACCCACTGGGGCCGAGATCGAGTCAAAGGCGAGCGCATGGACCTGGAGTTTCTAGTTCGCAAGCTTTCTCGGGACACCGCCGAAGCCTACGGTATGACCGATCGCGGTTTGCTACAGCCAGGCATGCTCGCAGACATGAACGTGATCGACTTCGACGCCATGCACCTGTCTCGTCCTGAAGCAGTGTTTGATCTGCCCACCGGCGGCAAACGTTTGGTACAGCGCGTACAGGGCTACCGCCACATTATTAAGCGCGGCGAGCCGACGTTCGCAGACGGCGAGCATACCGGCGCGCTTCCGGGGCAACTTGTCCGCGGGGGCTAATCCCACACCGGACAACGTCCGCGAAGAACTACGCCAGCTCCTGACGCTGGCAGCGCCGATCATCCTGGCGCAGCTTTCCCAGATGGGGCTCGGCGTCGCCGACACCATTATGGCTGGCCGCGTTAGCGCAACCGATCTTGCTGGAGTTGCCCTAGGTGGCAACCTGTACTTCCCGTTGTTGATGTTGATCTCTGGCGTGGTGATGTCTATCAACCCGACCGTCTCACAGCTGTCGGGGGCAGGCCGCGAATCTGAGTCTGGAGAGGTGGTACGGCAGGCGTTGTGGATCGCCCTCGTTGGCGGTCTACTGCTCATCGCCATACTGCAAACCGCTGCCCCCCTGTACCGCAGCATGGGCGTCGACCCACTCGCAATCCCCGTCGCCGCAGCCTACCTGCAGGCACTATCGTTCGGGGTGTTACCGGTGCTCGGATATCTGGCGCTGCGCTACTTCTGCGAAGGCTTGTCGTGGACCACGCCGGCGATGTTAGTCGCAGCGGGAGCACTGGCGCTGAAGATTCCACTAAATTACCTCTTCATCTACGGTGGCCTTGGCATACCAGCGATGGGCGGCGTGGGTTGTGGCTGGGCGACGGCAATTGTCGGCGTCTTTCAGTGTACTGCGATGGCTATGATTGTGGGCATGCGACGCCTGCACCACACCGGTTTTTACGCGCGGTTCAGTCCACCAGATTGGCACCACATTCGGAAGTTAATCGTACTCGGGGTGCCCATCGGGGCTATGGTATTCATGGAGATCGCGCTGTTTAGTGGCACGACTTTGGTCATCGGCAGACTGGGCGTTGCTGCCGTCGCCGCTCATCAAATCGCGATGAACGTCGGCGGTATCGCTTTCATGGTACCGCTAGCCCTGGGAATCGCTGCATCGATACGAGTGGGCAACCAGACCGGCGCTGGCAATTTCGCAGGCGCCAGGCGCAGCGGGCAAGTCGCCATTGGTGCGTCCCTCGCCTTCGCGCTAGTCATGGCGATCGCGCTTCTCGCCGGTAGAGACCTCATGGCCAGCCTTTATACGAAGGAACCGGAGGTGATGATGCTGGCGGCACACCTGATGCTGTTTGCCGCTGGGTTTCAGTTTTTCGATGCCTCGCAAGCAACCGTAATCGGCGGCTTACGTGGCTACAAAGATACCCGGACGCCAATGCTGGTTGCCGCAGTCGCCTACTGGGTGGTGGGTTTTCCGATCGCGGTGATCTTCGGCCTCGGTTTTCTCGGTGCACCGACGCTTGGTGTTTCTGGATTTTGGCTAGGATTAACCGTGGGCTTGGGGGTTGCTTCGTTCGCCCTTCTCGCACGCTTTCGCTGGTTATCACGCCGACCCCAGCGAATTCAGGAATTGGCACAACACTAACGCGTATAATCGTGCGCGAAGCGCATGAGGACGGAATCTACAGATGGACTTCGGCAGCCTATACCCGTGGCTTAAATCGTTGCACATCATCGCTGTCATCTATTGGATGGCTGGCATGTTCATGCTGCCACGCTACTTTGCTTATCACGCCGAATGTGCCCAAGGCTCAGAAGAGGACGCGCTTTGGCAGAGCCGCGAGCGTAAGCTGATCCGCATTATCATCAATCCGGCCATGATGGTTGTTTGGGTGGTCGGTATCTGGCTCGCCATTGGCTTGGATGTGCTAACCAGCGGCTGGATGCTGATGAAGCTAGCGCTGGTAATCGGCTTATCAGCTTTACACGGCATGCTTTCGCGCTGGCGTAGGGACTTCGCCAACGGCAGTAACAAGCGATCCAGCAAGTTCTTTCGCATGGTGAATGAAATACCAACGCTGACCGTGATCCTGATCGTACTGCTGGTAGTGGTAAAGCCTTTCTCCTGATATTCGCGCGCCGCCCAGCCTGAGCAAAGGAACGAGTACACTTGGGATACCGCAAACCAGCCAGGAACTGAGAATGATTGTCGGCATACACCACGTCGCCATTGGCGTACCAGACTTTGAGCGCGGTCTGGCTTTCTACACCGAGGCATTCGGCTTCGAAGTGGTCCAGCGTAATGAGTGGAATCGGGACTTCCCCGAAGGTGATGCTGTGATCGGTCTGTCTAACACCGCTGCGAAGATGGCCATGCTCAAAGCACCCAACGCCTTCATCGAAATGTGGCATTACACAAACCCGGAGCCGGAAGATAAGCGCGCCAGGCCCTGTGACTACGGCTATCCACATTTTGCCTTACAGGTAGACGACATCGAAGCCGAATACCAGCGCTTACTGGCGCTTGGCATGACGTTCGTCGGACCCGTACAGAGTTTTGGTGACTCTTCAGCCATCTACGGCAAAGATCCATTCGGCAACGTCATCGAGCTCTACGAGATTCGTTCCTTAACTCAGGCACAGTTGCGCCGCGATTAGCTCGCCACCGAGTGATTTAAGTGACTAGCCAAAGGAGCCACCATGTCGAGCGTGCTCGCCGACAGACTGAATGACCACGTTAGCGCAAATCGCAACCAAGCGATTTTGTTGGTATTGGCACTCGCAGCCATTCTTAGCCTGTGTGGATTTACCCTGGCAGGTTTCGTTGGTTTGGCGCTGGCCCTTGTGGCCGTGGCGATGGTAGTAGTTTCTGCCACCCGGGTGGCCGCCGCCATCGTTTTGCGAATGTACAAAGCACAGCCGATCACGGTAAACAACGGCCCGCAACTACAGCAACTATTCCAAGCGCTGGTTGCGCGTACTTCGCTGCAATCCCCACCGAAGCTG
This sequence comes from Pseudomonadales bacterium, assembly GCA_051027215.1. GTDB lineage: Bacteria > Pseudomonadota > Gammaproteobacteria > Pseudomonadales > Azotimanducaceae > CALHVX01. The sequence goes on from JBPCXR010000029.1 coordinate 58,598, forward strand.
TACTACGTCCCTTCCAATATCATGAACGCTTTTGCTGTGGGTAGGGGCGCAGATGCGTCTGTGGCGGTGACTGCAGGATTGTTGCAACAGCTCAATCCCCGAGAGCTAGCCGGGGTGCTGGCACACGAGCTCAGCCACGTGCTCCACAACGACTTGTTCGTTATGGGTATCGCCGACGCGCTATCTCGCATCACAGCACTTTTGGGTCAAGCCGGACAAATTATGATTCTGTTGAGCCTGCCGGCACTATTCGCGGGCTATGAGTTTCCCTGGATCGCTGCGCTAGTGCTGTTCTGCGCACCGGGTATCAGCGCCGTTCTACAGCTAGCGGTATCCCGCTCTCGCGAATACAGCGCCGATGTTGGCGCAATCCGCATTACCGGTGACCCGTTGGGTTTGGCCAGTGCTTTGCAGAAAATCGATCACGTTCATTCGAGCTGGTTCGATCGCGTGCTGCGCCCGGGTCGGCGCGAAACCCAGCCTGCCATCCTGCGCTCCCACCCTCATACCGAAGATCGTGTTCAACGTCTGCAGCATATGGCTGCAGCAGCACCCGCCAGCACTGTACCCAAGCCAGCGCATATGCTGGCCCAAACTAGTTCGCAGCCGAGACCCGTTCCGCGCTGGCGAGCATTGGGATTGTGGTACTGAGCATGACGCGGCGATCCAAAACCCTGCGCAGCGCTCTTGCATTGCAGCGCGCGAATCTAATCGAGGACTCGGAAGTTGCGCCATTGAACGCGGTCGCAAAACGTTACGCAGTTGCGTTGACCGAAGACGTCATCGAAACCATCAATGTCAACGACCCGAATGATCCAATCGCGCGCCAATACCTGCCAAGTGTTGCGGAGTTGCAACAGAGCAACAACGAGTTAGTTGACCCCATCGGCGACGAGGTTCATAGCCCGCTACCTGGCCTGGTGCACCGCTATCCGGATCGGGTGTTGTTGAAACCCACGCTGGTGTGCCCAGTGTACTGCCGTTTCTGCTTTCGCCGAGAACAGGTCGGACACAACGCTAGCGCTCCTCTGAGCGATGCGCAGTTAGACCAGATCTTCGACTACGTCGCTGCACGACCCGAGATCTGGGAAGTCATCGTATCAGGCGGAGACCCCTTGGCCCTGTCGAGCCGCAGGCTAGCAGCACTGATCGACCGGCTTAAGCAGATCGACCACGTGCGCGTGTTGCGCTTTCACTCGAGAGTACCGGTGGCCGCACCCAGCCTGATCAACGCTGAGTTGGTTGCAGCCCTAGCCAGCGCAAAACAAGCGACCTATGTACTGGTGCACGCCAACCATGCCAATGAATTAAACGCAGCAGCAAAGGCTGCCTGCGAGCGGCTACGGCGCAGCGGAATAACATTGCTCTCGCAAACGGTGCTGCTTCGGCAAGTGAACGATAGCGTGGCTGCGCTTTCTGCGCTGATGCGGGCATTCGTTGAGGCTCACATCGTTCCTTACTATTTGCACCACCCCGACCTGGCTCCGGGAAGCGCTCACTTTCGCGTTTCGATTGAACGCGGGCAGCGTTTGCTAAAAGCGCTACGCGGCCAATACTCTGGGCTGTGTCAGCCTGAATACGTTATCGACATTCCTGGCGGCGACGGCAAATCTCCGCTAACGCCAAGTTACCTCAACCAATGCGCAAGCAACCCAAGCCACTATTTAATTGAAGACTATCAAGGGGAAAAGCACGCATACATTGATCACGCAGACGGCCAACAGCAGGACGCGGGTTCCGACCCAGCCTCAAGCTGAGGCAAGCTCGGCTCGGACGCGTTCAGCGTGTTGCGCGAGCACCTCTGGGTCAGCCATGTCCCGCGCATGCAATCGAAAGTCTGCACCACCTACTCGCGGAATAATGTGGAAGTGCAGGTGGAACACTGTCTGCCCTGCTGCCGCTCCATTGAGCTGGGCAACCATTACGCCCTCCGCAGCAAACGCCGAGCGCACAGCAGCGGCAACCCGCTGAGTGGTTTGTATGGTTCTACCGAGAATTTCCGGGTCTGCAGCGAAGAGATCGGCCGTGGGGTCTTTGGGTATCACCAGCGTGTGGCCATCTACCTGGGGCATGACATCCATAAACGCCAGCGACCATTCATCTTCGTAAACGCTGTGCGCTGGCGCTTCACCACGCAGTATTTTGGCGAAAATATTGTCGGTGTCATAACTCATGTTCTGTACTCGCTGGGCCGATTCGTCGTCGCCAAAGCTAAACGACACGCTCGGGTCACTGGATGAACGCTCGAGCGAGTCGATCCATGGCGGACGCTAGCTCGAAGTCCTTACTCGAAATGCCGCCTGCATCGTGGGTGGTGAGGTCAACCCTCACCGTTCGATAGACGTTAAACCATTCCGGATGATGGTTCATACGCTCCGCAATCAATGCCACCTGGGTCATGAAGCCAAAGGCGGTGACGAAATCGCGAAACTGGAACTCGCGCCGCAGCTTACCGTCGTGCAGCGTCCAAGCATTGTTAACCGTACTGTTGAGAATGGCCAAACGTTCGTTGAGTTCGTGACTGTCGTAGGCTTTGTTGCTCATTGTCCGGTTCTACTCAAGCGGTATAGCTCGGTCGAGTCGCGACTCGCTCGTGCCATGCCCAGAGGTTCTGCAAGCCGTCATCAGGCTTCAACTCCACCCGTTCACCGGCAAAATCGATGGTTACCACTGCGGTGATATCGGCAACGCTGAAGCGCTCACCGGCGATATAGGGGCGGGCAGCGAGCTCAGAATTCAGTCGCTTGTAGAAGGCCCGCACGCGATCGTCGCTTAGCGCTTTGGCCTCTGGTAGTTGCTTGAATCGTCCCGCCGCCATTTTCGCCACCACCGGCCCATTAACCCAAGAGACGCCGACCTGGGAGAACAACTCCAGCTCGATGATGCGATTGTGCATTTCGACCAAGCCTAACTCGGCTGGAGTGGCACCAAACAAATTCGGCTGTGGATGTACCGCTTCGATATAGCGGCAGATCGCCACAGACTCGGCAATGCAGGTGCCATCGTCCAACTCCAACACCGGCACCTTGCCGCTGGGATTTTTTGCCAAAAACTCGGCGGACTTATGTTCCCCAGCCAACATATTCACCGGCTCCAACGGCACGCTAACGCCTTTCTCGGCCAAAAATATTCGAACTCGGCGTGGGTTGGGGGCTATCTGAACGTCATAAAGCTTCATGCATTCAGTGTACCTGAGCCCGTGGCAATAGCCGACCGTTAGCAGCAGCGCTACACTGCCGCGGTTTCTTGCGGAGCGTACCCATGGTCACCTGCGGTGTCGCAGTCAGCCGCCTATTGATACAGCACGGCGTGGAAGTAGTGTTCGGAATACCCGGCAATCACACGCTGGAGCTGTATCGAGGCCTGGACGATAGTCCCATCCGGCACGTGACCAGCCGACATGAGCAGGGTGCGGCGTTTATGGCAGACGGCTACGCCCGCGCCAGCGGTCGCGCTGGGGTCTGCTTGCTGATTAGCGGGCCCGGCCTGTTGAACGCCGCCACCGCCATTGCCCAGGCCCGCGCAGATTCGATACCCATGCTGGTGATCAGCGCGGTAGCCGGACGCGCACAGCAAGGCAAAGGGCTGGGGCTCCTACATGAACTGCCGAATCAGCAAGCGGCGGCTCGAGGGTTCTGCACCCAGAGTCTGAGCCTAACCCGGGCCGAAGATCTGCCTGCGCTGCTGGACTATGTGTTTACAGCTTTCGCGCGGCAGCGGCCAGGCCCAATTCACCTAGAGATACCTCTGGACCTCATGACCGAGTCTATTGAGCTCGATCAGCTACCAAAAACACCGGTGCCAGCGCTCGCCACAGATCTGCAGATCCCCACTGAAGCGCTAGCCTGCTTGAATTCAGCCAAGCAGCCGTTACTGCTGCTTGGCGGTGGTTCGGTCATAGCTGGCCGCCGCGCGTTGACAGCGCTCGCCGAGTGCCTGGATGCGCCGGTTATTCAAACCACCAACGCTAAAGGACTAATTCCTCGCGATCACCCATTGTTCGTCGGTGGCAGCCCATCGTTGCCGGCAGTGCAACAAGCGCTCAACAACGCCGATGTCTTGCTGGCCATCGGTACCGAGTTTGGCGAAACCGACTACGACCTGCTCATGACTGAGCCTCTCGCTCTTCGCGGTAAACTCGTACGCGTTGACATTGACCCCATACAGCTCACTCGCAATCAAATACCGAACTTTGAAATCGTTGGCGATGCCGCAGACGTGGTCAGGCTGTTGCACGGGCAAATTCACGCTCGCGTACCTGGCAACGGTGCAGCTCGAGCACAAACTCTACGGCAATCAATTCAAAGCGAGGCGCACTATCATCCGCAGATGGCTCGATTCTTTGCGGTTCTGCAGGCCGAATCAGAGTTGCTCGTTGTTGGTGACTCCACCCGACCGACCTACTACGCCACCTGGCAATACGAACCCGATCGACCACGCGGCTACTTTCATTCGGTGAGCGGCTTCGGCACCCTGGGCTATGCCATACCCGCGGCCATTGGCGCTCGGCTTGGCAGCCGCGGCCCCGTATTGGCCCTAATAGGCGATGGCGGTGCGCAGTTCACGCTGCCAGAACTGGCGACCGCTCGAGACAGTGACATCGCTGTAACCTTCCTTATCTGGTGCAATCGCGGCTACGAAGAAATTGAAAACAGCCTAAAGGTTCGCGGCGTTAGCAACCGCTCTACCGACATTTCTTCACCCGATTTCACGCTGATCGGTGAAGCCTATGGACTTACCGTGTACCAACCTCGCAGTTGGGCAGACCTTAGCCGCGCTCTAACTCAAGCATTGGCTGAGCCGAAGGCCAATCTGCTACTGCTAGACCAGGAGCGATTCATCACCCAACCCAGCGGACAGTGGTATACGTAAATTATGACCGATCTAGCTCTTAGCCGCGTCAGCAAACGCCTAGCCGCACCCGACAGCGACGTATGGAAGGTTCACTACGATGCCTTGGCGCGGCAGGCAAAGGGCGAAGACATTCTACTACTGAGCGTAGGTGATCCAGACTTCGATACGCCAAGCTATATCTCTAAACATGTAATTGAGCGCATCAACGCCGGACGCACGCATTATTCGACGGCTCAAGGCGAAGAGTCGCTACGCCGTGCGATCGCTAGGTTGGAGCGCAAGGGAACCGGTATCCCTTTCAACGCTGACCAGGTGGTCATCTTCCCAGGCGCTACTGCCGCGCTATACGCAATATTCGCCAGCATCCTCAACGAGGGGGATGGCGTGCTTGTGCCAGAGCCGATGTACGTTGGCTACCACAACATATTCGAAGCGCTGGGTGCGCGGCTGCAAACCGTGGCACTGAAGCCTCCACAGTTTCAACTCGACGTTAACGCGCTACTGGATCGCGTCGACTCTGCAACCAAGGCCGTGTTGGTCAATACTCCAGGCAACCCCTGCGGCAATATCATTGCACCTGAAGCGCTAAGGCAGCTCGCCGAGGAATGTCGCAGGCGTAATCTGTGGTTGATTTGCGATGAAGTGTACTCTCTGATCACTTTTGAGACGTCCCATATCTCATTGCTCAAGTGCATTCAAAACTTCGAAAACATCGTCGTCATCGATGGTTTGTCCAAGTCTCATGCGATGAGCGGCTGGCGCGTTGGTTGGGCCATCGGGGCCCCGTCGCTGATCGAGGCCGCCACTCGTTTTTCCGGCGCGGCGTTGTTTGGGGTCAGCCAGTTCATTCAAGACGGCGCAACTTACGCGCTGGAAAATGATGCGAAGGACGTCGAGCGCATGCGACAGGCTTACCAGTCACGACGGGACCTAGCACTCGGCCGCCTCGACCGCATTGGGCAGCTCGGCTACTACCGACCCGCCGGCGGTATGTTCATAATGATCGATAGCAGCGCCGTCGCCAACGACGGTGCAGATTTCAGTCAGCGTCTGCTTGATCAGGCCGGCATCTCCACCATTCCCGGTGCCGCGTTCGGACCCAGCGCAGCCAACTATGTACGACTCAGCTTGACGATGGACGAAGCCGGTTTAGGGCATGCGTTCGATCGCATCGAACGCATGCTGCGCCAGGGTGCTGCATCAACCTAATGCGTTTGTGCTTTCTACCGCGCACCTTTTTGCGTTCAGCTGTCTAAAACACTACTCGAACGCCAGCTTCCAGGGTTCGCCCGGGAGCCGGAGCGAACTCTTTGATGAAGGAGGTGTGGTTGCGCTGTTCATCGTCGGTCAAATTCTTTCCGGAGAGGAACAAGCTCAGCCTGCGCTGACCCAGCGCAAACTCAGCGGCGACATACGCGCGAAGATCGTTGTAAGCAGAACTGGTCAGCGTCTGCTCGGTAACATCGTCCTGCTCAGTAACGCGCAGGTAGTCGATGGATGCAGTGAACCTGCCAAACTGCCCAAGCAGACCAAAGCCGTAACGCATTGGCGGAATGCGAGGCAGGTTATCGTTACCTCGAACATCCAGGCGCGCTTCGACCAGATCGATCATCGCCCGAACCTCCAGGTCACCGCTTTCCCAACTGGCGGCGCGAAGAGTGAGTTCCGCGTCGAGACCGAAGAACTCAGCATCGTCTTGCTGAAACTGAAATACCGGCAAACCATCCTGCATCTCGCCCGTTGACTGTTCATAGATGAAGTCGATAAATTGCGTGTAGTAAACGGTTGCTTGCCCCTGCCAGACGTCGCCGGTGAAGCTCAATGTCGTAGATAAATTTGCAGCACGCTCACTGTCGAGGGTGGGATCACCCAATTCGAACGATCCCGTCACTAAGTGTGGGCCATTGGAGTACAACTCCTCACCGATAGGCGCTCGCGCAGCATAGTCAACGAGTAGGCCGAGATCCCAGCGCTCACCGATAGGCAAGACGATGCCCGCTGATGCCGCATAGGTAGTGAAGTTCTCCGAAGATCCGCTCTGGGGTTTGTGGGCGACCCTACCTAGACGTAGACCCGCTTCCAGACTGAAACGTTCAAACTCACGTTCTGCAACCCAAAACAAGCCACTGTCTTCAGTGTCAACTGGCGGAACAAACGCCTCCTCACCAGAAGCCGAGAAATCCCGCGCCATGTGTTGCAGGCCGAACACACCACTCCAGTACTGCTGCTCATAGACCAATTCGGCGCGAAGCTCCCACGCTTCGTTGGTAAATCGAGTGGCGACATCGCCGCTTGCTTCGATCTCTTCATGCTCATAGTCATTGACGCCAAGTCGAACGTTTAAGCTGGTGAATTCGCCGAACGGATTTTTAACGCCCAACTCGAAATCGAAGCGGGTCTGCTCCATGTCGAGTGTTGGCGTGCCTGCCTCAGCCGCGTCAGCTTCCTCAGCGTGAGCGCCTGGCAGCCCGTAGTCCGCTTCTATTTCACCGACCGACGCACCAACAAAACCCCATGACCCCACATAAGCGCCACCCGCTGCATAAGACTTGGAATCGAAAGCACTGCCGGGTAACACGTCGCGCACTGGTTCTTCGGCATCTCCATCGGCAGCCTCTAGCGCTCGCAGTCGATCCGACTCAGCAAACCCCGGTATCTCATAGTCATCGCCATCTTTGTGCGTTCCGTCCAGATGCCAAGCGAACTTCCCCCAACCACCATTCAACTTCACGGCGGTCGCGTTGCCGTTGGTGTTGTCGTCGAACCGAGATTCAATGCCCCCTGACAACTGTTGCTCAGGTATATCATGGGGGATGCGGGAGGTATGTACATCAACTACGCCACCGATGGCACCCGAGCCATAGAGTAGTGTGCTCGAGCCCCTCCGCACCTCTCTGCGTTCTGCGATAAACGGCTCGATGGTAACCGCATGGTCAGCGCTGGTAACTGACACATCGAGGGCGTCAATTCGATCTTCCATGATTCGAACCCTGGGTCCACCCAAGCCGTGAATCACCGGACGCCCAACAGCGTGGCCAAATTGGGCAGAATTGATTCCGGGTTCCTGAGCCAGGGTAGCGCCAACGCTGTTCCCAAGCTTTCTTTCCAGCGCTTCCCCGGTTAGTACCACAGTGGCCTGCGCCAACCCTTCACCAGACAACGGATGGGCAACAACAACGATCTCTTCTACTTCTCGGTGGTTCGCATCCACCGACTCTCGCGCTGCAACGGGCATGGCGCTGTTAATCAGCGTCAGCCCGCACAGCACGGGTGCTATATAACTAGTCATGCGAGTCTCCTAACAATGAATACCGCTAAGCTGTGAGCGCAAGCTCACAACGATGCTTGGGATTAATTGCTAGGGTGCAGGTGGCGCGCGCGTTTGGTAGTCATGCAGTGGCGCTTTGCTCGCAACTCGCTGACTAAAAGTCGAGCCCGAGTCCGAAAGATGCGTAGCGACGACGACTGGACTGGCTCGGCCCAAGGCCAGTGGAACATTATCCGCGTGCCCACAGACGAGGCAGGAGACGCTAGCGTCATCATCAGCATGAACGTGCTGGTCGGCTAGGGCCTGACCCCACAACAATGCAATGCACAACAGCAGTGCGCTCCAGCGCAAGCGGGCAGGGGCATGGCAATCAGTGGGTGAGATCTTCAACAGCGGCGTACAACAACAGCGAAGGCGCCATTGTCCGCGTTCGCCCGGCACAGTCAAGCAAGCAATGCGATAAGACTCGCACCCGCTTTGTCTCAATCGGGGCCCCTATGTTCAAATGTGGTCGCGGCGTTCCTGGCATCTGCAACCATCTCTTCAGTGCCTGTCACCCGTAGTCGCCGCTGACGCGGCATTGCGAACATCGAAAACTCACTCTTCGAGGAGCCATGCAGTTATGCCGCATCGCCTTTTCTTGGGGCTACTAGGCCTTGGCCTCGCGGTTTCCGCACCCGCCTTTGCTACAGACACCGACGCTGAAACATCCCTGTTCACCAGTGCGCGGGTATTCGATTTGGAATATGCCGCAGACCCACAGATCTCTCCAGATGGTCGAACAATCGTCTATGCCCGTCGCGCTTTGAGTCGCAAGTCAGATCGCGCCACCGGCACTTTGTGGTCAATTGATGTCCGCACTGGAGCCCAGCAGCCGCTACTACAAGACGAAAAGGTCACTGCCGGACCGCGCTTTTCTCCGGATGGCGAGCGTCTGGTCTATCGTGCGGGTGGCGCCCTGCGCATCCTGTACCTGGCCAGCGGCCGCAGCTTTACCCTTGCTGAACTTGAACGTGGTCCTAGCGCACCGGTGTGGTCGCCGGACGGCACAGCGATCGCCTTCAGCATGTTCGTTCCAGCAGAAGCTCCAACCTTCGCTACACCACCTAAGGCACCAAAAGGCGCTGACTGGGCCAAGCCCTTTCGCGCTTTCGATAGCTTGGTGTTCCGTTTTGACGGCCAGGGCTATCGAGAGAAGGGCGCGGTGCAGGTATTTATCGTGCCCGCTGAGGGTGGCACGCCAAGGCAGATCACCAGCGGCGAAACGCCGTTTAGCAATCCAACTTGGCTGCGCAACGACGTTCTACTGGTGCAAGGCAATGACTCCCCAGATCGTGAGCTGGACCCCATCGAAAGCGAGATCTATCGGGTCGACCTAAAAACCTTAGCTCGTGAACCCTTCATCCAGCGCGATGGACCCGATGCTGCACCAACGGTCGCTCCGAACGGACAGCGGGTGGCCTATGTGGGCTATGACGACAAGTTGAAGTCTTATCAACAACTGGATTTATACGTCGCCGACAGCGAGGGCGGCAACGGGCAAAATCTAACTGCAGAATACGATCGCAGGATCGTTGATTTTGCCTGGCGCGGCGACAGTAAAGCGCTCATTGCACTGGCGGAAACCGACGGCGACCTGTCGCTGCTAACGCTACCGCTGCGGGGTAAGCCCAGCGTTATCACCAACACGGTGGGTGGCACGTCTTTGGGTCGGCCTTATGCCAGAGGTGCTTTCTCGGTTGCGACCGGGGCAGGGGCTAGGCCCATCATCGCCTTCACCGCGGCCGCAAGTAACCGACCCGCGGAAGTCGGCGTTGTGCGGCCTGGGGGCAACAGCAGAACACTCACTAGCCTCAATGAAGACGCGCTGGGGCATCTGCAGCTGGCAAAGATCGAAGCGCTAACCGTTGAATCCAGCCATGATCAGCGCGACATCGAAGCTTGGGTGGCGCTACCCCCCGACTTTACAGCCGATGGTTCGTTTCCGCTCATCTTAGAAATACATGGTGGACCGTTCACCATGTACGGCCCGTTCTTTGCCGCGGAAATCCAGCGCTATGCGGCCGAGGGGTATGTCACGGTGTACGTGAATCCTCGGGGTTCGACAGGCTACGGAGAAGAATTCTCTCAGCTGATCGACCTGGCTTATCCGGGTAACGACTATCACGATTTGATGAGCGTAGTCGATGCACTGATTGAACGAAAATATGCCGATCCGGAACGTCTGTTCGTCACAGGGGGTTCCGGGGGTGGCATTCTGACTGCATGGATCGTGACGCAAACGGATCGCTTCGTAGCGGCGGCTGCCATAAAGCCCGTGATTAATTGGACAACCATGGCGTTGGCGGCAGATATCGCCCGTATCGTCAGTCGTCATTGGCTACGAGCAATGCCTTGGGAGAATCGCGAGCGCTATTGGAATCTGTCCCCCATCTCTAAGGTGGCCACCGTGACTACGCCAACTTTGCTCATGGTGGGTGAAGAGGATTGGCGCACCCCAACCTGGGAAGCGGAGCAATTCTACACGGCACTGAAGCTGCAAGGCGTGGACACGGCCCTGATTCGAATCCCCGGGGCTTCTCACTCGATCGCCGCTCGCCCCAGTCGCTTGATTGGCAAGGTCGACAACATCATGGGTTGGTTCGAAAAATATGACCCAGCCAAGCAGGAGGCAGCTAAAGCGGAGGACTCGGACTCAGCGACCCAGTGAGACGCATTCGACGATGAACATCGACCTACTCAACCCCGAATCCTTTAACGGCGGGCATCCTCATAAGCAGTACGACTGGCTGCGCAACAATGCCCCAGTCTACTGGCACCCAGAGCCAGACGGCCCAGGCTTCTGGGCACTAACGCGCTACGAAGAAGTGGCACAGACCGGGAGGGATCCAGCCACCTATTCCTCTGAACCTACCATCATGATTGCCGACCCTGATCCTGCGGCACAAGCAACAGGCGATCCCGAGCACAAGATGATGCTCATGATGGACCCGCCACGACACACACAGTTTCGGCGCCTGATTAGCCGCGAATTTACCAAAGGCCCGGCAGCAGCGATGCACACTCGCATCCGCCAGCTGGCCGCACAAATAGTCGATGCGGTGATCGCCAAAGGTGAATGCGACTTCGTTAGCGACGTCGCCGGTGAGTTGCCGTCTTATGTGATCGCTGAGTTGATGGGCATTCCATTAGACGACGGTCGCCACCTGTACGGGCTCACCGAAGTGATCCACACCGCAGCGGAAGCGCTGCCCGAAGGAGCCCAGGTCCAGGCGATATTCGAGATGTTCAGTTACGCCGCCAAGGTGCACGAGAACAAGCTGAGTCAACCCACACAAGACCTGGCCAGCCAAATTGTTCATGCTGAGGTCGATGGTCAGAAGCTCGACCTCGTCGACTTCCAGCTATTCTTTATGCTGTTGATCGATGCCGGTGGCGACACCACCCGGAATCTGGTGGCGGGTGGCATGCATACACTGATCGAGCAACCGCAGATCGTGACCCTGCTACGCACGGACTCGAAGCTGATCCCAGGGGCGCGAGATGAAATGTTGCGCAGCGTCAGCCCGGTCATTTACATGCGGCGCACGGCTCAAAAAGACACGTTGCTTGGCGGCCAAGAAATCAAAGCTGGCGACAAAGTGGTGCGCTACTTTGGCGCCGCCAATCATGATCCAGCTCGTTTCACCGACCCCTACCAATTCGATATTGCACGCTCGCCAAACCCGCATATTGCCTTTGGCACTGGCACCCACGTTTGTCTAGGCCAGCACATCGCCCGGGTAGAGATCGACTGCATGATTGCGGAAGTGTTGGAGCGTATGACGAACCTCGAACTCAGTGCACCTCCCGAATGGCTGGCGTCAAACTTCATCTCAGGGATTAAGTCCATGCCAGTGCGCTTTAGCGCACGCTGAAACGCCGCAGCAGTATCTAGTTGATACTGGGCATCCAGTTTTCCGGGCGGCCTTCTGGCGTTAGATCAAACAGATTCCATAGCGGGTAGAGCATATCCATGTGCCGGGGGTGCTGGCCCGCTTCAGGTGGCTGAAAGAACAGTTCAGTGGAATAGCTGTGCTGAACTCCGCTCGCTGTACGCTGAAACACGTGGAGCATTGGCAACTGTTGACCATCTGGAGACTCTGCAAGGTAGTCCTTATTGAAATCATTGTTGGCGCTAGACAGCAATTGCAGCTCACTCCAACCGCGTTGCTGCGCCCATTGCGCCAATGCCCCGGCACCCGCCTTAGCAACCACCGCGATGTTCAGCTGGGAGCGAGCGTGCCTGGCCACGCCGTTAAAGGCATCAAGGAACGCATTACACATGGGGCAGGGCGGCGAATCGTTCGCATTCATAAAACTGTAGATCACCAGACTCCGATCAGGCAGCGAAAACAAGCTGGACAACGCAATCTTAGTAACAGAATCATCGTCCGGTGATTGCCGCTCGAACTCATAGTCTTCGGTCACTGAGTGGCCAGGCGGAAGCGCACTGCGCAGGGCTGCAACCTCGGCGACCTTGCGGCGCAATTCCATTTCTGCCTGCAACAGCTGGTTGCGAGCGCTGCGATAATCAGCTGACTCACCGGCAAAGGTTATGGGGTTATCTACACTCATTGTTGTTTCCTCACTGTGGCCATGCAGCCCAGCTGGGCCGTTTGCGCAGCGCTGTTTCCCAACGCTTCACGTTGGCCAGTTCGGCGGGAACGCTCTGATCGGTAAAATCGCAAACCTTGAAGGCTGCCATGCCGGTTATGTCGGCTATGGAAAACGCCGAGCCGGCGACAAAAGCTCGACCATCGGCAAGCTCCTCGTCCAACCAGCCCAGGCGCTGCACGAATAAGCGCCTCTGGGTCTCGGCGTAGGCAGGCACCTGCTCAAACTTATCGGCAAACAAGCTAATGGTATGTCGCCCAACCTGTGCTGCGGGATCCATGATCTGTTGCTCTATGCGACGGTTCCACATTTCGATGATCGCGCAGCTCTGTGGATCAGTGCCGCACAGTGGCGGCTCTGGATAAGTGCCATCGAGGTAGCGACAGATGGCAACGCTCTCGGTAATGAGCGTGCCATCGTCCAGCGCCAGCATAGGTACTTCCTCTAGCGAGTTGAGCGCATGAAATTCACTCGAGCGGGTTTCACCGGCCATGATATTGATCTGCTCGCGTTCTACCTCCACCCCCTTTTCAGCCAAGAAGATCTCTACTCGAAAAGGGTTTGGGGCGGCGCTGGTATAGAGCTTCATCTGCTCTCCTCAAGTCGATGGCTACGGGATCCGATGCTTCAAACTACCCATCCGCCCGCTAATGCCATAAAATACTTAACCACTTGGTTCACTGTCAAGAACTTCCATGGAACAACTAGATCAGGTCTTCAACGCCCTGAGCGACCCCACCCGGCGAGCCATTCTGGCGCGCCTGGCTGAAGGCGAAACCGCACTCTCCGACATCGCCGCGCCCTTTGCCATGTCCCAAACTGCTGTCACGAAACATGTTCGAGTGCTCAGCAACGCCGGCCTGGTCTCTGTGCACAAGCGCGGCCGCACTCGCTATTGCCAATTGCAGGCAGAGCCTATGCAGCAAGCCGCTTTATGGCTCGAGAGCTACCAGGCGTATTGGCTCGGGCAGTTCGAAGCGCTGGGTCAGTACTTACGGGAGGAAGAAGGGTGACGCTGCCTTTTATTCAATCGGCGGCCGGTGCAGAACCGGTGATCGTCGAGGGTCTGTTCCCGGCATCTGCGGAACGACTGTTTAGGGCCTGGACCGACGCATTGGCGCTGAAGAGCTGGTTTGGGCCGGCACCGGAAGCCTTGGAATCGGTCGAGGTCGATTTGCGCGTAGGTGGTGAGTGGTCGGTTAGCTATTTGCCTGGCGAGGCCGGGCAGGATCGACTGAACGGTTCCTACGAAACCATCGAACCCTGTGAACGCTTGGCCTTTACCTGGCAACACCATCGGCAGTTCGACAACGGCCGCTGCGAATCCACCGCGCTGTCTCTCGTCACCATTAGCTTCATTGCCCAAGGTGGGTCTACGAAAGTTCGGCTGGTCCACAGCCAAATCCAGCGCAAGGAAGGGCGGCTCGGCGTCAGCGAAGGTTGGAGCGGGAGCTTTGCACGGCTCAGTCAGAGCCTGAGTTTGTAGCCTGTAACTCAGCAACGTTGATTCTTTGCCAGCCAGGCTCATGTGCGAAGGTTAAACGTTGGGTCCCCTGTGGCGTTCGAACGTGCACCAGGTTCACTTGGCGTGGAAATATTTCCTGTAAAACCTCGCTGCGAACAGACAGCGCCGCAGGCAGAGCTTCGGCAAGCTCCTGATAGACCAAAAGGTAATCGTCCTCGACCTCGGCGCCAACGAGTTCCAGTGGCAACAGTCTCTGCACAGGCTCACCAGCGGCGAGTGCGAAATGCGACTCGAGATACATGGCAAACACCGCCCGCACTTCTAAATCATCTAAGTCCCAGGTAGGCGTCTCGCCCATTTCCGCCAGTGCGACTTCGACATCGTGACGATGCAGTCGATGCACAATCTCCACCCCCTTGCCTTCAGGCAGAGGAGTGACCACAGTGAGGCACTCAGGCATGCGGTGAGCGGGTGCGCCTAACGACAGCAACATTAAGCTGCCAAGCGTGAGTGCAAGCCCAGTTTTGTGCCAAAGGCTACTTTCGTTTTTGGCCATTGTCTGTCTCCGGCAAAGTTACATCGTTGTGTTGTGGTGACAACGGTACCGCTTTCCCGTCCACCATTTCGGCATCTTTGGCTTCACGCAAGGACACCAACATATCAGCCATCAGATCACGCCGTTCGTCGTCTTCTTTGTACAAGGCGAGTCGCGACTTCTGCATTTTTCGCGGGTAATCATTGTTGGCGTAGTCTGCGTCAGCTGTCTCGTGCCGAGGGTCAAGGGCGAAGCGTTCAACTGCTTTGTCGACAATTAGCAGCGACGTAGCCTGGCGATGGTTTCTACGCCAGATTTGCACCGGCAGCATGCGTAGCTCTTCGCTGCCATCCAGGTAGCTGATATGCAAGGGCAATGGCATTACCAGACCGCCGAGATTCTCGAAGTCGACAAAGTAAATGTACTGCTTATCCTTAATGGCTCGATCGAGTGCGGCGCGTTCCCAATCTTCAAGATCCTCTAGCATCTCTTGGTAGCTGTTGCGGTCTTCGTTGCTTACCGTAAAGCGATCGTTGTCGTTGTAGAAATCTTTGAGCTGCGGTCGTCGCTGCACCCGGGTCTTGGTTCCTGCCTCCCTGTTGCGGATCTGCGCAAGGGGTTCGGGCCTGTCCAGCGCGTCCTGCTCTCGGGTTCGCGGGTTGTCCTGGTCTGGATCGGCCGTCGCCACTTGATACTCACGCACGCCCGCAATTGCGAGGTCAACATGATCAGTGGAATAGAACCAGCCGCGCCAAAACCAATCCAAATCAATACCAGACGCATCCTCCATGGTGCGAAAGAAATCTGCGGGGGTTGGGCGCTTGAACTGCCAGCGCTGGCTATATTGTTTAAAGGCAAAATCGAACAGCTCACGGCCCATCACCGTTTCTCGCAATACGACTAATGCGGCCGTTGGCTTGGCGTAAGCGTTGTTGCCAAATTGTAGAATCGCATCGGACTGGGTCATGACTGGCACCTGGTTCTCAGCCACCATGTATTCACTGATGTAGTCGAGCACATTCACCCGATCGCCATAGGCGGGGTAGTTCTCTTCCCATTCCAACTCGGCAACATACTCCAGGAACGAATTCAGTCCTTCGTCCATCCAAGTCCACTGGCGCTCGTCTGAGTTCACGATCATGGGAAAGTAGTTATGCCCAATCTCGTGAATGATCACGCCGATCAACGCGTACTTAACATCCCGTGAGTAGGTGTTGGCCGGCTGTTCCTCTTTTGTGGACGGCTGCTGCTCCGACTGCTCCGCTTCTTCAGGCTCATAGGGCTCAGGCCGATAGCCGTTGAAGGTCACCATGGGGTACTCCATCCCACCCGCTTTCCAGGTGTTGATCGACTGCGCCGTTGGGTAGGGATAAGGAAAAGCAAAGCGCGAGTACACCTCCATGGTGTGCACTACGGCTTCTGTAGAGTATTTCGACCAAATAGGCTCAGCCTCATTCGGATAGAAAGACATGGCCATGACCTCGGGGCGGCGACGATCATTCTGTTTGAAGCCCATGGCATCCCAAATGAACTTGCGCGAGCTGGCGAACGCGAAATCGCGAATGTTCTCGGCTTCGAACACCCAGGTTTTGGTGCCGTCGCTCGCCTCCGCTTCATTAGCTTTGGCTTCTTCCGGCGTGACCACAAAAACTGGCGACCGCGCAGTCTTGGCTTGCTTCAACCGCTTACGCTGAGCCGAACTGAGCACACGCTCGGAGTTCTGCAGCTCGCCTGTAGCAGAGACGATGTGGTCCGCGGGCACGGTAATCGCAACCCGATAGTCACCAAACTCTAAGGTAAACTCGCCGCGCCCGAGGAATGCGAAGTGCTGCCAGCCGGCGTAGTCCGTGTAAGCCGCAAGTCTTGGAAACCACTGCGCCAAAAAGTAAATGTAGGTATTGGAATCGGTAAAGTGCTCGTAACCGCCGCGACTAAACATGCGGTCTCGTTCAACAATATTGAACGACCAATCCATGCTAAAACTGATTTTCTGCCCGGGCTTCAGCGGTGCATCTAAATCTAGCCGCAACATGGTATCGACAATGCTATAGCGCATCGGTTGCCCACGGGCATTGAGGATGCGAGCTATCTGATAACCATGATTGCCGTCTACTAGAGATTGATGCTGCGCCATACGACCATAGGTCAATATGTCTGGTGTCGGACTATTGGGGAAGTACTGCGAGTCTGGCGCTGTGAGCGAGCGCTGATATAGCGAATCGGTTGTAAAGCGGTTTTGATCCAGCTGTAGCCACAGGTAAGGCAGCGTATCCGGCGAGCGATTGGTATAGGTGATGGTTTGGCTCGCCGAAACCCGTCGATTCGCTTCATCTAAGCTAACTTTGATGTCGTAATCAGCGCGCTGCTGCCAGTATTGCGGGCCAGGGGCACCGGAGGCAGTTCGGTAGACGTTCGCCGTGGGCAAATCGGGCCCGAGTTGGCGAAAGGCATCGAAAAACTCACCTTTGGTTTGGCGAATCGCGTCAGCGCTGGCCAGATTGGCGGCGCCGAGCGAGGCTACGAGCAGCGATGCTCGCACCCAGCAGAATGGGGTCAGCCGGATCACAAGAGGGTCCCAGTTATTTTGGGCGGCAGTTTCGCAGGATCATCGCGGCTTTGGTAGGCGCAATGCTCGCCTCAACAGCAGCGCTCTAGGAAAAATGGCAGATTCAGGGCGGATTGCTGCGCAGCGCCGAGTACGCCCCGTAGCTTGCCACCAAGAACGGCACGCAATAGGTCATCAGCAATTTCCACCAGACCACCACCGCGCTACCAAACAGGGCCTCCGGCTGATTGATTAGATTGAGCGCAGTCCCCACGACAGCAGCCACAGCAAACCCACGCCGCAGGTAGGACCCGCGGAGCACCGTTTTGACCGCCATGGATCGGGACATGGCGGTCAAAGTCCTGATGACCCCTGGTAGACAATTGGCATGCGCTTACTCAACCATCGCTGCGCCTGCGGAAAGTATCGCTGCCGCACTGGCTTGCTCCGTGGATGCTCTGTTCATGCTATGTCTGTCCCGCCAGGAAATCGAGCATTGTACGAAGCTTGTCGGATTGGCTTACCATCACCCCATCGATTCGAAAAGCATTTCATCACTTCCCAGGACATAACAATGAAGCAACAACGACGTGCACTGCGCGGCAGCGCCCTTTGGCTTTTCCTCAGCAGCTGCCTGCTCTGCAGCTACAGCCAGGCACAGATGAGCGAGGCAACCGCTACCGCTCTCGATACCGCCCTGGCGAGCGATGTCCGCACCGAAGCGGAGCGGGCACGAGATCGCAATCGCCGGCCAAAACAAACTCTGGAGTTCTTCGGCTTCGAAAACGACATGACCGTGGTGGAGATTTTTCCTGGTGGCGGTTGGTATACCAAGCTACTGGCACCGGTCTTAGCGGAGAAGGGCCAGTACGTGGCCGCCGGTGGGCTGGGCAAGATGTTTGGTTCTGGCGAGATTCTGGGCAACACAGGTGAGTTCCCCGGGCGCGACAAGATGAAAATCGTCGATCTGTCCGCTGCGCTGTCGCCAAGCGATTTCCGCGGGATTCTCAATATGAAGCCTCAGAGCTTTGGTGTGCGCAAGGCCGACTTGGTCCTGACCTTTCGCAACCTTCACAATCTAACCCCCGCTGCCCGCGGCGAAATGTACAAAGCCAGTCTGGCCGCGCTGCGGAAAGGCGGGCGCTTCGGGGTCATCGATCACACTCGACGGCACATGCAAGGCGACAGCGCTGAAGTATGGCGTCGCCTGGACCCGGTAATGGTCATTAAAGAGGCCACAGAAGCCGGCTTCACCTTGATCGACTACGCAGATTTGCATTACCGGCCTGACGATGAATTGCGCTACGAAGTCGGGCGTCGCTCGGTAACCGGCAACACCGACCGTTTTACCCTGCTGTTCGAAAAGCGTTAGCCAGGTTTCTTAGGCGCACAGCCGCGCTGATGCTCAGCTTGAAATCCCACCGCCTCAGACCCACAATGCCGGTGCCTAAGGGGTGGTCAGACCTGAGACGTCAACGCGGTGCACCGTGTTAGATGGACCCTTTGAACCTGACCCGGTTAATGCCGGCGTAGGAATAGGCTAGAAGCACCCAGCGATCGCGCCGGTTCTCACCCGGCATCGCGTTTGTTCTCTCGTCTTTGCTGCGACACGTCCCTTGGCCATCGTTGCCCAGTGGAAATAGTCAAGCAAGGACCGTTCATGCCACTCTATATATGCGCGCTGCTACTGTCTGCCTTGCTGGGTGGCCTGTTAAGTGCCACAGCGGCAATCGCTGCGGCGCTGGGCCCGATCGAAGAAATCGTCGTCCAGGGCGAGCTCCGCGCACCGACTTTGCAGGACACACCGGCAAGCGTTTCCGTCATTTCATTCGACGACGCCCGGCAAACTCTGGTGAACCATCTCGAAGAGGTGCTCAGCTGGGTACCGAATGTGAACTTCGCCAGCGGCGGTTCCCGTGCACGTTTTCTGCAAATTCGCGGCATCGGCGAACGTGGTCAGTTCGCAGAGCCGCTCAACAGCTCCGTTGGCCTGCTCTTGGACGGTGTTGATCTCAGCGGGATCGGTACCGTTGCAAGTTTGTTCGATGTGCAGCAGGTAGAGGTCTTGCGCGGCCCCCAAGGTACCGTCTATGGCGCTAACGCCTTGGCGGGCTTAGTGAACCTGCGAAGCAACAACCCAACCCCACAATTTGGCGGCCGGGTAGTGCTGGATGCTGGCAACTACGACGCCCAAGGCTTGGGTCTGGTCCTTTCTGGACCCCTGGGCGAGCGTCACGGCTTTCGCTTGGCAGCGCGACGCTACCAGGACGATGGCTACATCGACAACATTTACCTAGGCGAAGACGACAGCAATGATCATGAGGAAACTACGGTACGCGGCAAGCTATCTCTAGCCCCTAACGATCAGCTTGAGTTACTGCTGAGTTTTGGACACATCGATGTAGACAGCGGTTACGATGCGTTTTCTTTAGACAACAATCGCAAGACCCGCTCCGACGAGCCCGGCAAAGATGTACAGGAAACCAGCTACTTCAGCGTTTACGCTGACTGGCTGGCAATTGCTGATTTTCGGCTACAGAGCACCCTCGCTTGGGCAACCACAGACAGCGACTACGGCTACGATGAAGACTGGTCCTTCGAAGGCTTCCATCCAGATGAATACAGCTCTACCGATTCCTATCAGCGAGAGCGTGACACCCTGAGCATCGACTTGCGCTTAGTCTCGGAACCGGGCAGCGGCCTGTTGGATGGCAAGATGGACTGGGTCGCTGGAATCTACCACTTACAACAGGATGTTGATCTCACCCGCCAATACACCTTTTTGGCAGCACCTTTTAACAGCGAATTTGAAGTCGAACGGCTGGCCATCTACGGAGAGCTCACCAGCCATCTGACCGACCGCACCCGGCTGACGACGGGTTTGCGCTTCGAACAACACGAATCCGACTACACAGACTCGGATTCGGTGGGTTTTTCGCCCGATGACGATCTTGTTGGCGGCCGCGTCATCGTTGAACATGACCTGGGCGATTCCAGCCTTGCCTATCTTAGCGTCACACGCGGTTACAAAGCGGGCGGCTTCAACACCGACGGCTCCCTGGATCTGGATCTTCGTGAGTTTGACCCAGAAGTCCTGTGGAACTACGAGTTTGGTGTGAAAGCTCGATTGCTGGGCGATCAGCTAACTTTGCGCGGCGCGTTGTTCCTGATGGACCGCGACGACATGCAGGTAAGTACTTCCATCACCCGAGTGCGCGCCGACAACAGCGCTGAGTTCATCGATTTTGTCGGAAATGCGGCAGAGGGCCGCAACTATGGCGTCGAGCTCGAAGTCGACTATGCAGTGAGCGAGCGCCTGCGGCTGTTCGCAAGCCTTGGTTTGCTACGCACGGAACTGCAGGACTACGTCAATGGATCTGGCGAAGACCTGGATGGCCGCGATCAATCCCAGGCGCCGGAGTACTCCTTTTTTGCCGGGGCTGAATATGGATTTGCCAATGGCTGGTTCGCGCGACTCGAAGTCGAAGGCAAAGACGAGTACTTCGTCTCCGACAGTCACGAAGAGCAGGCACCGAGCTATGAGCTGGTCAACGCTACCTTGGGTTACGAATCTGAACGCTGGCACGTGAAGCTCTGGGGCCGTAATCTGACAGACGAAGACTACGTCGTGCGCGGCTTCTTTTTCGGCAACGACCCTAGAGACGGCTATACGGCTCGAGGTTTCAACCAACTGGGTGAGCCACGGCGGGTTGGCGTTAGTGCCGAGCTGCGATTTTGAGCATAGGCAAAAGCCTGGCGGGGAACTAGTATCCAGACACGCAACTAGACGTCGTACCCTCCTATGACTCTGCTCAAGGATGACCGTTGGATCCTCAGCCGCGAGGCCGATCGTGGCCCCCGCGGCACCAAGGTGGTGGCCACGGTTGGCCCCGCCACCGATGACAAGCTGCCAGAGCTCATCAAATCTGGCGTCAACGTCTGCCGCATCAACTTTTCTCACGGCACAGCAGATGAACACCGCAAACGGGTTCAGGCCATTCGCAATGCCGCTGCCGCAGTTCGTCGGGTGGTGGCCATTCTTGGCGATCTACAGGGCCCGAAAATTCGCATCGGCCAGTTTCAAAGCGAGCCGGTACAGCTGGTCAACGGTGCAGCGTTTTGCATTGACGTTGGGCTCGATGCCGCGGCAGGAACTGCTCAGCAGGTGGGCGCTACCTATGCGCTGCTTCCCAAGGACTGCCAGCCCGACGATCTGCTGGTGCTTGGCGACGGCCTCATCGAATTGCGAGTGCAACGGGTCAGCGGCACCCAGGTGCACTGCACGGTTGAGGTCGGCGGCCCATTAACTGGCGGCAAAGGCATCAACAAGCGCGGCGGTGGGCTCTCTGCTGGCGCACTCACCGAGAAAGATGAGCGTGACATCGCTTTAGCCGCCGAGCTCGACGTGGACTTTCTCGCCGTATCCTTTCCGCGTTCCGCCGACGACATGCAGCAGGCCCGGGATTTGGCAGTGAAGGCAGGCCTGGACTGCCAGCTGGTGGCCAAGCTCGAACGCGCTGAATCGGTGCAAGACCCCGACACCCTGCATCGGCTGATTGCGGCGAGCGATGTGGTCATGATCGCCCGAGGTGACTTGGGCATCGAGATCGACTACTCAGCGCTGGTGGGGGTGCAGAAGTATGTGATTGCTAAAGCCCGGGAGCTGGGCCGCGCAACGATTACCGCCACACAGATGATGGAATCCATGATCAAAAACCCGGTGCCGACTCGCGCCGAGGTTTTGGACGTCGCCAACTCCGTGTTGGACGGCACCGACGCGGTGATGCTCTCTGGTGAAACCGCCGTAGGCGACTACCCCGTCGCAACGGTTCAGACAGCGGTGCGGGTCATTCGAGGTGCGGAAGCCAGTGCTCAGTTTCGTAGCGGCAGCATTGCCGATGAGCCCTGCGAAGCGATAGATGAGTCCATCGCCATGGGAGTCATGAGCATTGCGGCTCGACTCAACCGGGTCAAAGCTATCGTCTGCTTCAGCGCCAGCGGCAACACCCCAAAGCTGATGTCCCGCTTTCTCAGCCGCATTCCGATCTACGCCATGGTGGAAGATCAAAAAACCTTAGCGCGGATTGCACTCTATCGGGGCGTGAACCCGGTGTACTACGTCCCTGCCGTTCGAGACTACGAAGCCATGAACCAGGAAGTCATTCAGTGGTTGATCGACCGGCGATTCGTGGACAAAGGTGATCGCGTCATTCTGGCGAAAGGGGACTTGCGCGAAGAACGCCAGCCCGGCGGTACCAACACACTAAAAGTCATTCGTATCGGGGAATAGGCGATCTACGCCCTAGAGAACTCATGCTCGCTCCCAAAAACATTAAATACCCCAGCGCTGACCCGTTACTGGGGCTTGCACACAGGCGCAACCAACAATCCCTAGATGGGCAGTGGCATCTAATCGTCGACCCGATGGGCGTGGGTCTTCCCGGCAGCATCTTCGGGGGCTTTCCCGCCAATCGCCGCAGCGTTACCGGCATGGAGTTGATCGAGTACGACTTTGAAGCCTCGCCGATGGTTACCGTACCGGGCGACTGGAACAATCAAGACGAAAAACTGTTCTTCTACCAAGGCCGTTGCTGGTATTACCGCACCTTCAACTATGAAGTGCCAAGCGCAGACCGGGTACATCTGTACTTTGATGGTGCGAACTACAACAAGCAGATCTTTCTAAACGGCGAAGGCATCGGTGAGCATAAGGGCGGCTATGTTCCCTTTTCTTTCGATGTCACCGACACCTTGGTCGCAGGCAGCAATACGCTCATTGTCATGGTCGACAACCGCTTGTCGCCATCCTCGGTGCCCATGGAGCGCACTGATTGGTGGCCTTACGGCGGCCTGACGCGCAGCGTGTGCTTAATCGAAACCCCGAGCGGCTACATTCGCAACGCGCAGCTAGCCTTGACTGACCTCGACACCGGCAAACTCGAAGGACACATGAGTTGTGTCGGCATCGCAGCAGGCAGCCAGGCGCAAATCGAGATCCCGGAGCTAAGTCTGCGCCTGGCTGCACTCGTGGATGACCAAGGTCTCGCCCGTTTCGAGTGTCACGCTGCACCCCAACTGTGGTCCCCAGACTCGCCGCGGCTTTACCACGTAAACTTTTCGGTTGGCAAAGACCAAGTCAGTGACCGCATCGGCTTTCGCACCATCACAACCGCCGGCCACCGCTTGCTGTTGAACAGTAAGCCGATCAAGCTGCGCGGCATTTCTTGCCACGAAGAGCCCATTGGCCGTGAGGGCGTCGCCTGCCAGCGCGAGGACTACGAACGCCTACTGCGCGAGGCTAGCCAGCTCGGCTGCAACTTTGTTCGCGCCGCGCACTATCCCTATGCCGCACACCTGGCACAACTGGCCGATGAGTTAGGCCTTTTGCTGTGGGCTGAAGTGCCCGTCTATTGGGCGATCGATTGGGACAATGCCAATACGCTCAGCATCGCCCGGGATCAAATCGAACGACTGGTGTCGCGGGACTGGAATCGCGCCTCGGTGATTATCTGGTCGGTGGCGAACGAAACGCCGCTATCGCAACCTCGCATGGCGTTTCTCGAGCAGCTCATCAATGACGTACGAGCCCTCGACCGCACTCGTTTAGTGAGTGCAGCACTGCTCGGCGCAGGTGCGAAAGAATTGGCTGCGATCATGACTCACCTCGCAACTCGGGCACTTGCTGCCGGCGATTTGAATGCCACAGAACAGCAAGCATTCGAGAAAGTTCTTGAGTCTGCAGAACCCTCGACCATCAGCGCGGACGCAGGCTATACCGTGGTGATCGACGATCCGCTGGGAGAACTCGTCGACGTGGTCGGCTACAACCAGTACTTCGGCTGGTACTACTCGGTGTTCTTTGCCCGGCACATTGGCGTTGGCGAGCACTTGATCCGACCCCTGATGCTGGCCTTCATGCACGCCATGCGCATCACTGCTGCTACAGATAAGCCCATCTTGATCTCCGAGTTCGGCGCCGGCGCCAAAGCTGGCCGGCGCGGCGGTGAGGCGCTGATCTTCACCGAAGAGTACCAAGCCGAGGTGTACCAATCGCAGCTCGCCATGCTCGGTGCCAGTGAACAGGTGCAAGGCATATCACCCTGGATCCTGAAGGACTTCCGCGCCATGTTGCGCACCCTCGCGGGAACCCAGGACTACTACAATCGCAAAGGCCTCATGGACGAAAACGGCAACCGCAAGCTGGCCTATGAGGTGTTGCAGCGCTTCTACGCGGGTTCTTGGCGCGACGTATAGGCCGTCTTGGCCGCATTTGACTCTTGTAGCCGACTGTTGTGCGATGCACAATTGTGCATCGCAACACATTCAACGGCCTGCGCCCGAAACACCCAAGCAGGCCAAGCCACCTTTTTCTGCTAATCCGGAGTAGCCAATGAACATGATTGAACGCCAGGCCACCGTCGCCCGACAACTCATCGAAATTAACCTCGACGCCACCCGCAAAATGATTGAGCTGACCGGCAACGGCATGCGTCAGTACATGGATCTGAACAGCAGCTATTTCGAGCGCATGACCCACCCAGAAAGTGTGCAAGGGGTGCTGGAACTGCAGCGAGATTATGGAAAATCACTATTGGGCAGTGTGCGCGAAGATCTGCAGGAACGCGGACAGGTGCTCAAGAGCGCTTTCGAGCAGACTTCCAACGTGCTGAAGGACGGATGGAATGATAGCCGCGAGACTGTGGCAGAACGGATCGATGAAGCGCAACAGAAAGTAGAAGCCGCCGTCGACAACGGTCGCGAAACGGTCGCAGACAACATCGATGAGCACCTGGAACAAATCAACGGCGTCGGCAGCACCTTCGCTGAGAAACTGCGCAACGCCGGCATCTACAGTCTGGCGCAGGTCGCCGCCATCAATACTCAGGACCTAGCCGACGAGGACCATCCACTGCATCACATGAAGAGCCGCATGGAGTCCGAGGATTGGGTGCAACAGGCCCACGACCTGATCAAGCCTCTCTCCTAACCACAACCCGCGTCATCGCGCCGGGTTCATAGCTAAGCTGAGGCCTCAGTCCAAGGACTGCAGCAGCAGTTGGGTCTCATCCCGCAGGTGATCGATGGCGCCCAGAATCTCCGTAGCGGCCTGCTCTTCCTGGCCAAGTTCACTCCAGTGTTCTTGCCACTGCGTATGCAATTTCTGGGATGCCTGCTGACAGCGCTCGGGCAACAGCATGGAGAGGTCCTCCAGCGTTAGCACCAATGCCCAGCCACTGCGCGGGTTACCGCGCTCAGCGCTGTGATCGTAGTGACTGTAGAACACGAGTTCTTGTAGACGGCCTATCTGCAGCAGCGCCTCAAATGCTGCGGTGCGCTGATTTCGATTCGCCTCCGTTGCCTCATTGCGCCAGGTGTTGTACCCCAGGCTAGTCAAGGCGATGACCAGGCTGATTAAAGCCACCGCATTACGCCTGATCTGACTAGCGATTGAATCCGGCATGCTTGAGACCGTGCTTACGAGTCGCCATGATGGTGCCCGCATTGTAGTCAAATGACGAGGGGTCCATGGCCAAATTGATTAAAACCCACGCTGACAATCGCGCTAGCGAACCAGCACTGATTGACGAGCGTGGCAACACCAACTGGCTGCAGTTGAATCAACGAGCGAATCAGATCATGGCCGCGTTCTCCGCTTCAGGGCTCGTGGCCGGTGACACCATTGCGATCTTCGCCGGCAATTGCCGCGAGTACTTTGAGCTCATTACTGCAGCCAACCACGCCGGCATTATTTACGTGCCAGTCAACTGGCACTTCGCCGCAGATGAACTCGAATACGTGGTCGACAACGCCGGCTGCAAGTTGCTGTTCATCGAAGGCCAGTTTGTCGAGCGCGCAACCGGGCTCTCGAACATCGAGCGAATTAGCATCCGCCAGGCTACAGCAGGCTTCACCGATTACGAAAGTTGGCTCGGTGGTCAATCAAGCGATGAGCCGGCCCAGGAGCTCATGGGCGGCCCAATGTTTTATACCTCCGGCACAACAGGCCGGCCTAAGGGTGTGAAGTCAGGCAGCGGTGGGGGACCACCACCCATCGAAACGCTACAGATGATGGCGGGTGGTCTCAGCGGCATGCTGTCCATTCCCGCCGATGGCACCACGCTACTGTGTGGCCCCGTGTATCACTCTGCGCAGTGGGCGT
This sequence comes from Pseudomonadales bacterium, assembly GCA_051027215.1. Classification (GTDB taxonomy): domain Bacteria; phylum Pseudomonadota; class Gammaproteobacteria; order Pseudomonadales; family Azotimanducaceae; genus CALHVX01. Next base: position 85,081 of record JBPCXR010000029.1, read on the forward strand.
TTTCGTTTCTGCCCCTGGTGGCCGGCGGCACCGTAGTTATGCGGCATAAGTTTGACGCCGCTGAAACGTTGGCGTTGATCGACAAGCACAGTGTCACCAATGTGCACCTGGTACCCACGCAGTTTCGGCGAATGTTGAATCTGGACGACGCAACCCGCAGTGCCTTTAGCGGTTCGAGTCTGAGCGTGGTCTGGCATGGCGCAGCGCCTTGCCCGCCCGAGGTCAAACGCCAGATGATCGACTGGTGGGGCCCGATTATTAGCGAATACTATGGCTCAACCGAAGGCTCAATTGTTGCCATGGCCACTGCCGAGGAATGGTTAAGCAAACCTGGCACCGTAGGTAAACCTTCACCCACCGTTGAGATCAAAATCGTCGACGAGCAAGGTGCGGTCCAACCCCAAGGGGAGTCTGGAGAGATCTATGTGCGCAACCTGATGGGCACCGACTTCGAATATCACAACGAACCGGAGAAAACCAAAGCCGCGCATCTAGAGCCGGGTGTGTTTACCTTCGGTGACATCGGCTATTTTGACGAAGATGGGTATTTGTACTTAAGCGATCGCAAGATCGACATGATCATCTCCGGCGGCGTGAACATCTATCCTGCAGAAATCGAAGGCGTGTTGGCGACCCATCCAGCAGTGCAGGACGCTGCAGTATTCGGCATTCCCAACGACGAGTTTGGTGAAGAAGTGAAGGCCGCCATCTGTCTGAAACCCGACTGCGCAGCGGGCGCTGACATGGCAGCTGAGCTGATCGGTTTTTGTCGCGAACAGCTGGCCGGGTACAAAGCCCCGAAGAGCATCGACTTTATTGCTGACATGCCTCGGCACGAGACCGGCAAGCTCTACAAGCGATTGCTCAAAGACCCCTACTGGGAAGGCAGTGGCCGTAAGATCTAGTGACTGTTGGCACACCGCCAGCCGAGGTCGAAATCGATGTCGAGCTGGTGCGAGCCTTGTTGCAAGAACAAGGCATTGATACCCGTGACCGATCCGTGGCAGAGCTGGACAGCGGTTGGGACAACGCGTTGTATAGCGTCGAACCCGGCAGCCATCCGCAACCCGAACTGCGCCAACGCCTGATCGTTCGTTTACCGCGACGCAAGGTTGCGGTCGAGCTGTTGCGCCACGAGCAACGTTGGCTCCCCCAACTGTTTCTTGATTCGCCGCTGCCACTTCCTCGTCCACTCCTGCTCGGCAGGCCGGGGCACGGCTACCCTTGGCCATTCAGCGTAGTGCCCTTCCTGGCTGGCGTGGCATCGGATCTGGAACCGCCCGATGCAGATCAGGCAACGGTATACGCCGACTTTCTAGCCACTGTGCATCAACCCGCGCCCAGCGATGCGCCAGTTAATCCTTATCGCGGCGTCCCATTGTCTACGCGCAACCAAGGCTTCTTGGAGCGCTGGCAACGCTGCGCTACAGAGCTGCCGGAAACCCACCTTCAACTACTCGACATTTGGGATGCCGCGGTAAACTTACCCATCGACATGGCACCCACCTGGCTTCATGGCGATCCGCATGCCCGCAATCTGCTAGTGGAGCAAGGCAAGATCTCTGGGGTAATCGACTGGGGCGACATGTGCGCCGGTGATCGCGCCAACGACCTCGGAGCGATCTGGATGCACTTTCACGAACTCGAGGCACGCAATGTTGCCATCAATCACTACCAGTCGCGCTGCCCGGGCGTGAGCGCGAATACCTGGGTACGGGCCCGTGGCTGGGCGCTGTTGTTCGGCGTAATTTTGTTCGATAGTGGCCGAGAGGATCATCCAAGACACCGTCGCATGGGCCAACGCACGTTGAATAATTTGTTAGGTGATCTTCGGGCTGGGCAATTCGGCTAGGTGCTATTGGATGCCCAATAACCAGAATACGAAGAAGTGCAGGGCCGCCATTGAGCTTGTCGGATTTGTCTCTTTCGCCCTAATTTCCAAAGAGATGATGGACCCACTCTTTGGGGCCTATTCAGGGCCAGCATCGTTACTGACGACTCTTGTTATCTTGACCATCTATATGCACCTGCGGGGGACAAAATGGGCAAGCTTGGGCCTACGCGCCCTTTCAGGCTCAAAAGCTAAGCTCCTCCTCATACCGCAATCGATTCTAATATTCGTTTCTGTGCTTGTGACTATCGTTCTTCTTACAAAAGGCCTCGAATCCGTGGGCTTACAATTTATGTCGGAAGAACCGGAGGGAGAGATAGAGCGTTGGGGCGATATCGAGGGAAATTTGCAACAGTATTTGATCTTAATTGCCCTTTCTTGGATTAGTGCCGGTTTTGGTGAGGAATTGTTCTTTCGCGGGTTCGTTATTACGCAACTACAAGCAACGCTAGGTGATACCAAGCTCGCGTCAGTGCTTGCTGTGCTCTTAGCGGCGCTTCTGTTCGGCTATGTGCACTTCTACTATCAGGGCCTGACTGGTCTGGTGAATGGCGGAGTTATCGGACTGATTTTCGGTACCTTTTTCTTGCTCTTCAACCGCAATCTTTGGCCACTTATATTGGCGCACGGTTTCATCAACTCGCTCGGTTTTACTGGTGATTTTTTGGGTTGGGATATTTGAGTAACCACCGGGCGCAACGACAGGTAGATCACAAGCTAGGGCTCAACAACATATATTCGCTTAGCGCTTCGAACGATACCGCAACCAGCACCATGTAGCTTAGTAGTATGCCGATTGATTTGAAAGTTGCGACAAGCCAGGTAACACGATAGACGCGATGAACGGAAGTGACGAAGTTCGCCATCAGGCAAACGAAGAGTACTAACTGAATAACCACCGCCAACTTCGAATTCGCCGTCGCTTGTTCGAGCGGCAACATCAAGGCGAAGACGATGTACACGACACTGTGCAGGTGCAGCGAATGAATGAGATGGTCGATGTAGAACCGTTCTCGAAATCCAGCTTTCAGAATAAGAGCGAAAGCGGGCAGCAGAACAAACATCAATCCCGGTATGTAATCGGCAAATAGGCGTGCCTGACCAGCAGCATCTGCCTCCAGCGTCTGTCCCTCGCTCAGCAGATCTCCTTGCCCAACGACCCATGCCGCCAGCACGAAGAACAACACGCTCACTACGATATAAAGGCGCAATGGTGAGGAATAGAGTCTACGCCGACCCGCAAGAAACTCGGTGGTGAGGACTCCAGGATGTCGAGTTAGCGTCCAAAGAGTACGAGCAACCCGGCCATCGAGGTCAAAGACCTCGCGCAGAGCCTCTGCGATTAGCTCAAATAGCGGGCGCTCAAGCTCTATGTCTTTCTGTCCACACTGAGGACAGTATCTCGCCTCGAGTGGCGTTTCACAGTTCTTACAAGGCGTCATAACAAAGCATGGTATCGCATCGCTATGGCAGCGGTGCGCGTCTTCCTGAGGAGCTTGCGACGAGCGGGATCTCTGGGTCAACGATTGTCCAGCTGGAGAGGCTGAGGTTTTGCTCCGGGCCGATAGCTGAGGCTCAGTCGGCGGGAGCGAAAGTTCGCCTCCCACTGTAGGCCTAATTCACTGCAAACATCCGCTATCAGGAAAGGACAGCGTTCTTTCTAACCCTATACATGTAAGCGAGGCTCAAGAGCCACGCAGTGCCCAACACCACGAAAGGAACAATCCCGGGGTTGAAGTCCACAGACACGCCGAGCGAATGGCTCAGCTCGGGATGGGCCTGGGTGACGGTGTACATCATGCTTCCAGCTTGATACGTGCCTAGGATCGGCCAGATCGCAAACATCGAGTAAGCGATCGTTACGATAGCTACGTACCAGCGGTCAAGGGTCGCGCCGACAAAGTGTGCAACAACCAAATAGGCAAATAGGACTGTAACGAAGTCCATTGTTGATCTTCCCGCTTCGGCGCTCAAAGAAGTAAATAGGTCAGCCAGCTCATACTCAGTCATCGAACATACCTCCTCCTGATGCATGCGAGGAGTATAAAGAGAGGGACGGAACGCGGTCGAGGTCGGCTCTTGGTCGGAAGCGGTGCAAAAGTCTCTACTTTAGAAAACCCATTCCGTTGCTGAGTTCGAGAATCCAGCGCCGTAGTCAAGCCCAGAGCTATCGCAAATCCATGCCAGGGCACGAGAAGGCACCACCTGCCAGACATCTTCGTTGGTTTCTGGCATGTCCCAGGAATACTTTTCGTTGTATAACCCCGCCCAAGCACTTGCGTCTTCTTTAGCAAGCTCGGTAGCGATGCCTTCGATGATTACCAGTTCGTCTGCGCTTTCGAGATTGATTTGAACTTTCGCATTTCGCCGCATATTGCGCCCGATTGCTGATCCGGTACTGAACCATAAAACAGGAGACTGCCATACACCCCAAACAGGCCGGGAGGAAGGAAATTGATTTGAGTGCGTTGAAACCCAGTAATTTCTAGCAGCTAGCATTCTCGCATCTAGCCACATCCAGGGTAGGAGTTTTCCGCTCTGCACATAGCCTGAGAGGCTCGGTCTATTTGGGTTGGGAATCTCCATTTGCATTGGACCTCACTGACACCAGGCTGCATTATGGCAAAGTGTTGAACACGCGGCGAAGGTCTGCTGTTGGCTGCAAGCCGCCCGCCATACGAGACGCTCGCAGAAATGTTTGAACCTGGCTACGCTCTATTTTTGAGTTAAGAGTTTTGAAGCTATGTCGATTGCGGACTTGGGTGCACTCGGTGAATTTGTTGCCTCGTTTGGGGTTATCGCCACGTTGATCTACCTGGCTATCCAGATGCGCCGGAATACGCAGGCGGTAAGGCTAAATACCGCACAGGTCGTCACTGAAGAATTACAGCAGATGTTCAGCCTGCTGGCGTCGGATACTAGCCTTGCAGAAGTATTCCTGGAGGCTGGCCGGAGTGAGCAGTTGGATGACATTCCCAGGGTTCGATACTACGCCTTGACCGGCCACGTGTTGCGGTTATGTGAGAACGCATATCTCCAGCATCGAGAAAGTGCAATGAGCGAAGCACACTGGGAAGGTATAAGAAACATGATGGTTGATTATACGAAAATGCGTGCGTTCGAAGCCTTCTGGAATGAGAGAAAGCACTGGATGTCACAGGATTTTCAAAACTTCCTAGAGACCGAGATTATTCCACTCCCGCCGAAGGCTGGCGTTAACATCCCTGGCAACTATATGCCAAAGGCCTGTACATAGGCTTATTATGTTCGCCATAGTGCCGGTGTGCGAACGTCTGTTTCTGAGCGCTCAGAGCCATCCAAGATCAACTCGGAAACGTCGGCTATGCTGCAGATAGTGATCTACCCAAAAACTGTCGGGTAAGTAGATGTCCATGAGAGGTGTTGCTACCGCCGAAACCGACCCAAAGACGCCTTTGATGATTCTAAAATGTGTGCTAAAAACTACTGATGATCGACCACATCACCATCGCAACAAAGGACGTTGAGAAGAGCAAAACGTTCTACGAAAACGCCTTCAAGCCACTCGGATACAAGGCGTTATCCGGAGAGGAGGGTCAGTTCTGGGCCTTTCAACTCGATAATAAATGCCTGTTCGAAATTCGAAAAGCGAAGGACAACGAGCGGCCTGTTACAAGTTGTCATGTCGCTTTCCGCGTGGGGAGCAAGGAAGGGGTCGCCGAATTTTACAAGGCTGCCTTGAATGCTGGCGCAAAGGACAATGGAGAACCTGGGTATCGACCTCAATACAGCGAAAACTACTACGCTTGTTTTGTACATGACCCCGATGGACACAACATCGAAGCAATATTGGCAGTGGATTAGTAGCAGATGAACGCTTCACCCATATTATGTAGTCATCAATCGACTGCAGAGTCAGCCTGGCGTCATATGTCATAGGCCTTCCCGCGCTCCGATTACGCTGCAGAAAGTTAGTACATGGGTTAGACGAGTATCGAGTGGGTTAAGCTGCGCGCGCTCGAAAGCGGACCTTCTATCATCTAATCTTTGCTACTCATGTCAACCACTGGAGTGCGGAATGATCAATCGTCAAAGCGTACGTCGTAGCCACACCTGCTTATTCGCGGCGTTGTTGTTCACAGCTGAAGTCGCTATAGGGGCGTCGCCAACCCCGTTCGTACCAAGAAATTTTGATGTGCCAGCAACTCTGGAGACGGCCGAATTCCGGCTGCGGATGCTCACTGTTAACGACGTCGTCAAGGATTTCGACGCAGTCACAACAAGCACCGACCACCTAATGAGTATCTGGCCAGGAACATGGCCAGAGGGGCTGACGCTTGAGCAAAACCTCATTGACCTGGGTTGGCACCAGAAAGAGTTTCAAATGCAGCGCTCCTTCGCCTTCACTGTTGTCACGCCCTCGGAGGATAGGGTCATTGGGTGCGTCTACATTGATCCTACTCGCAAGCGCGGTTATGACGCCGAGGTATATTTGTGGGCGAGGCAGAGTGAACTTGCCAAAGGCCTAGAAGTTCGGTTGTACGATGCAGTAAAAAAGTGGATGGCCGACGATTGGCCATTTGAGAATGCGGCGTTCCCGGGCCGTAGCATTGATTGGGAGAGTTGGCTCAAAGTCGCTGATGAGCCTCGCTGATCAGCGGGTTTAGGCAATGGACTCGGCTTGATCTATGGCTGCCAGTTTATTCTGTCGACCTCTTTCTCGCTGCGGAATAAATGCCCGTCGCTATCGCTGGGAATTGATTCACGACCGACCCTCCGGCCATTTCGCAAACTGCAAACTGTAGCGCCGCATGAACAGCATCGAAGTGGTTTTTGTTTTGCGTGTTCAATGGGACCTTGCAGCGAGCTACTGACGCGAATTTCTCGATCGTACTCATGATGCGTGGGTCAAAAAGTGTGATCGAGCAGTTCTCAAGGCCGATCGACTACGGCTTTTCGAATAGATGTCCGTTTTCGGCGCGAATATCGATCGCTGTGCATCTAATCTAATAGACTCATGGACAAGCTAAAGGATGCAGTAGGGTGAATACCAGCCATATAGAGGTACGGATGGGTCTAGCAGAGTGGTCGTCACTCGTATTCCTGTCGGTGCTTTGGGGCGGTTCCTTTTTCTTTATTGAAGTTGCTCTCACGGAGTTTACCCCGCTGTCCATCGTCGCTTTGCGCGTGTCTATCGCGGCGTCGCTAATTTGGGTTTTCGTGTTTATCAGAGGGTATCCGATACCAAGATCGAGCAAAGTTTGGGGAGCATTCTTGGGCATGGGCTTGCTCAACAATGTGATTCCGTTCGTTCTAATAGCGTGGGGCCAACAAGAAATTGCATCGGGGCTAGCCTCGATTCTCAACGCTGCCGCACCGATTTTTACGGTAATCGTTGCAGGAATTCTGCTCAAAGATGAACCAGTCACCAGCGGCAAAGTGATCGGTGCCGTCTTAGGTCTGCTGGGCGTTACCATTTTGATCGGACCAAGCGCCGTCGCCGGGTTTAGCACCAGTCTGATAGCGCAACTTGCCGTTCTGGCCGCCGCATTGTCCTACGCGTTTGCAGGCGTGTACGGGCGTCGATTCAGCTCGATGAGCATTCACCCGGTTGTCGCTGCGGCGGGCCAGTTGCTTGCTTCGACGGGCGTCATGATTCCTATAGTGTTCGTATTTGACAACCCTAGTGCCGTCGACTCAACCGGCCTCGGGGCCTGGTTAGCAGTAATCGCCTTGGCTGTACTGTCTACTGCGCTAGCATACGTTGTGTACTTTCGATTGTTAGAGAGAGCAGGTGCAACCAACCTACTTTTGGTGACCCTACTGATCCCTATTACCGCGATATTGCTAGGCTATGCGATCCTCGCCGAACAGCTTCACGCATTCCACTTCGTCGGCATCGCCGTTATTGGTCTGGGCCTCTCGGCAATAGACGGCAGAATCTGGCAGTACTTCTCTCAGCGATAGATCGCTATCTCCCCAATGACGGCGACTCAGCTTACGAGCACCGCAATTGCGCAACCTTGCACTAGCGCTAGAGGCTCCGCTTTGCGACCAACGTAATCTCCACGCCTTTGACGTTCGGACCATCCACCAACGGCACGGCAAAGTCGATATGCAGAATCCGATCGCGTCGAGTTCGAGTGGACTCAAGGCGCAGGCCTACGCCAATGTTTGCCAGTGTATCGAACTCATCACCAGAACGATTTGTTGGCACCCAGGCTGGTGCTGTGTCGTGATACCAAACCCGGCCAATGTCCACAAAGACGGCGGCGCCAAGCCTGAACATCTCAAAAGGATACAGATCAGAATAGTAACGTTCTTCTAAGGTCACTAGATATCCTCGGTCCCCGGTTTGATAACGGTTTGGATAACCACGCAACCCCCGAGCACCACCGAGCAGCAGCTGCCGGTCTACGGTCAGATTGTCCGTGTAGTGAAAAGCACCCCGAGCAAGAAAGCTAAAGCGTTCGTGATGATTTTGGCGAAACGCAGCGTAGGCGCTGGCCACCACGTTCTCGTTGCGATCGTTATCGAGGTCGCGCCGTCCGTTCAACTCAAATCCCACGGAAGTCAGCGCGGTGTCGCTCAACCAACGCGTATGGCGGCCATGGGCTTTGTAGATCCAGTGGTCACCATCGCTCCCCAGAGCATCCGCCGCATAGCCGAGTTCTGCATAGAGCGTCGTGCCCAAAGCAATGTCTTCGGTGCGTTGAATGCGATCGAGGTTGACGCGTTCGACAAACTGATCAGCCATCTGCTGGTAGGCGATGTAGGGGTATACGAAATTTCGATCTGTGGCTGGGTCAGGAAACCCTGTAGGAAACTCGAAAGTCTCCTCGGTGTAATTCACCCCGGCGATGAGGCGACTCACGCTGCGGTCGGTTCTTCGTAACAGCCGTCCCCCAAAGAGCGAAGTAGATTTGGTTTCCGCCTCGAACTCCACCAGCTCATCACCAAGAAAGTACAGCCCTTCTTCACGCTTGTGATCACGGACGTTCGCACCCAGGGTGTAGGTCGTATCCAGCGCGTAGAACGGCCGCTCCAGTGTCACATCGACGAGATGGCCGTCATCGTTGTTGAATAAGTAGGAGCCAAGCGACCAGCGACTGCCCGCCAAATTCGGATCGATATAAAATACGCTAACACCGCTGCGGTCTTCGTCTTCTATGTAGCCGACCGAAAACGCCGTGCCCGTGCCAAACCAGTTGGTATCGGACAAGCCGATACCGAACTCGTTCTCTCCGCCGGAGCGGCTAAAGATCAAACGTGGATTCAAAGTCCAAACGTCGCGAGCGATCACGTCTAGGCGAACGTGCACGCCATCGCCCCCAGCACAGCGTTGACTCACCACCACAGCAGCTTCGAACAAGTAGGGCTTAGCCCGCAAGATTCGCTCGGCCTCCGCCAGTTGCCGCGCGGTGATCTGCTCCCCCACCGCAAAGGGCAAAGCTTCCTGCAATACCTGAGCACGGGTTTGCCAGTGGTAGCGGTTTGCCAAGCGTTTAAACCACGGAGTCTCTTCCTGGAACACGCGCTGTTGTCGAACACGAACCTCAGTGAGCGTGACCGTTTCGTTAGCGCTTAGCGTGATGCTCGGTGGTGGGGATTCGAAATCGTAAGTCGCAAGCGCCGCTTTGCTCAATTCCGCCTGCTGGCAGTTCGGCTCGGCCCAAGCGGTCGTTGCTAGCAGCAATAACCCGAGAATGTCTCCAATAAACCTGAATTCAGAAAAAAGGTGACTGGATATCCGTCGCTGTGAGCGGATCATCTACACTGCAGCCTTCACGGTCGTAAAAGTTCAGTGTACCCCGTCCGGGGCACTCTGATCCTGTGAACCAACAAGAGGTGCCTCATGGCAGAACAGTTCGATTCTCTAAGCCAAACGCTAGTGCAGTTCATCGAGCAGCAACCGATCTTCTTTGTTGCAACCGCCGGGCCGCAAGGCAGGGTGAATCTCTCTCCCAAAGGCCAACACAGCCTGAAGGTCCTCGCGCCGAATCAGATCCTCTGGGAGAACCGCACGGGCAGCGGTAACGAAACAGCAGCACACTTGCTGCAAAGCAAGCGCATGACCCTCATGTGGTGCGCGTTTAGCGGACCGCCAATGATCCTGCGCGTCTACGGCGAGGCGCAAGTCATTCATCCGCGTGATGCCGAGTGGCAACATTGCACCGAGGCGCTGCCGCCGTCCATGGGAACGCGACAGTACTTCCAGGTAAACCTCGACCTCGTGCAAACTTCATGCGGCTACGCGGTGCCGTTGATGGAGTATCAAGAAGATCGGGTAGCGCTAGACAAGTGGGCAGACAAGAAAGGCCTCGAAGGGGTCGAGGCCTATTGGCAAGAGAAAAACCAGCTAAGCATCGACGGTCAACCCACCGGCATACTCAACTAGCTGGGTGCCGCGCTACCATCGCGGCTAGAGATGTTCCGGTAGCACTTCGGCAATTTCTTCTGGAGTCATCTGCGGACCGAAGCGAGCCACAGCTGCGCCATTGCGTCCGACCAGAAACTTCGTAAAGTTCCACGGTAGATCTTCCTTGCCGTCCGCTTCGGGTTGCGCAGCACGCAAATTCTTATAGAGCTCGCAAGCCCCATCACCATTGACTTCAATCTTGCTAAACAGCGGAAAATTCACATCGAACTTATCTTGCGCGAACTTAGCGATCTCGGCATCGGTGCCGGGTTCCTGAGCGCCGAATTGATTACAGGGAAAGCCCAATACCGTGAAGCCTTGGGATTCATATTTCTCTTGAAGGGTACGCAGACCTGCGTACTGAGGGGTAAGGCCTCACTGGCTCGCGAGGTTCACCACCAAACAGACCTTGTCTTTGTACCGGCTTAAGGGAACCGGCTCCCCTTCAATGCTATTCATGGTATAGCCGTAGATGTCGGTCATCGCAGTCTCCGTTGCTTTTGTTGCTAAACATCCCTACGAAGCTGCTCGACTAAAGCGTCTTCATCAGGGAACTGGTGGGTTTGGAACTTGGAGTAACGTAGGGTGCCATCAACCTTAACGTCGAAAACACCACCACCGCCGCGAATGAGCTTCGCATCGACTCCCAAGGCTTGCTTCATCTTGGCAGCCAAACTGGCCGCCGCGGGTTCGTAGTTTCACTCCCCGCAATAAGTGATGCTGATATCCATGCTGATGCCTGTCATAGAGCCTGCCGCTTCTGGGCCGCTGGCGTTAGACTAGATAGTCTCACAGTCTGGGTCGTGCAGAAAAGCGTCGATGTCTTCCACACACAGCAAACTCATCGCTCAGTTCCAAGAACTACACAGCCCAGCCGCAGAGCGCAACAAAGCGCCGATTCTGCGGGCGTTGCGCACCCAATTGCCAAAGCAAGGCACGGTGCTCGAGCTCGCCAGTGGCGCGCTACAACACGCGCTGCACTTCGCCCCACACTTTCCCCACCTTCACTGGCAGCCCACAGAAGTCGACCAGCGCGTACTCGGTCTCGCCGGAGCCTATGCCGACGCTTTGGGTTCGCAATGGCCCAGCAATCTAGCCCGTCCGCTACGCTTACAAGTCGGAATATCAACCTGGCCCGTGGACCGGGTAGACGTGATCTACCTCGCGAACCTGCTGCACATCTCGCCGTTTAGCGTGACTGAGGCGCTAATGCACGAATCGCCGACCCATCTGACAGAGAAGGGTGCTTTGCTGATCTATGGACCGTTCAAAGAGGGCGATGCTTTTCGCTCAGCAGGGGATGCACAATTCGATCGCTCGCTCAAGCAGCGTGATCCAGAGTGGGGCATTCGTGATCTGGAGGCTGTACAGACGCTGGGAAAAAAAGCCGGACTCCGTGGCTTGGAGGTAATACCGATGCCCGCTAACAACTTGCTCCTACGACTCACCCGGCAATGAAGCGGTCGTTAGCCTCTCCTTTTCATTCGATGCTCGACAGTGCTTCAATGCGATCGCGATAGAACAGATTGTATGTATCGAACGGGTAGATCTTGCCCTCAGCGGTTACGAAGTGCACACAAGAGCGCTTGACCGAGGAAATACAGAAGTCGTACGCATCCATGAAAGACATGATCACCACCCGAAACACATCGCCGTACTCAAGCCCCGGAGCCTCGAACCGCGGCAAACAGCACAGCAGCTCATGGAGTTTTTGTTCCGCCGCGTCGGTGCACGCATCCAGTGAATAGGCCTGTAAAAAAGCAGCCTTGAGCGTCTCGTTCTTCTCGAAGGTAATGGCATTCTCGGCCCCGGAGAGCAGCATCTCTTTGGAGATGGCACCGCTCACAGGTATTAGCCGATCCAGCTCGTCTGCTTCACCTTTTTGCCGTAACGCGTAACCAATGCTGATGTTCTCTGGGTGACAAGGCAACGGCACCATGTCGGCATCGGTGAAGGCATTGTTGCCGCTAACTATAGAGCGGCGGATGTGTGACAAGGTAAAGCGCTGCTTTTTACCGAATGCCTCAACCCGCCCTGCGTCTTGTATGGGCTGGAAAGTGATACCTCGCACACAGCGAAAGCGCTGGGCCTGCTCGATGATCGCATCGATCTCATGATCGTTGGTGCCTTGCTCTATGGTGCACACTAGGGTGGTAGAGATGTTGTGCGCCTCGAGGTGGGCCAATGCCCGCTGCCGTACGCTGCGCGCATCGATTCCGCGCAGTCGTTTTAAGGCAGCCGCTTCCAGAGAATCGAATTGCAGGTACACCTCAAAGCCTTTGCGAAAGCGCGCCAAGCGGGCAACGAAGTCGATCTCGTTAGCCATTCTTACGCCGTTAGTATTCACCATGAGATGCTGGACCGGCGAGTTTTGCAGGCGCGCGACAATCGTTTCGAACTGCGGGTGCAGGGTCGGCTCACCACCGGATAGCTGCACCAGATCCGGGGTCATCTCGCTGTCGAGCAAGGTCTGCAACATGGCTTCGATCTGCACCATAGACTTGGCGTTTCCGCGACCCGGTCCACTGGCTGCGTAGCAGACCGGGCATTGCAGATTGCACTCATCAATGATGTCGAAGATGGCTAGACAGCTGTGCTGCTCGTGATCAGGGCACAAGCCACAGTCATGGGGGCAACCCTTATTGATCTGGGTCTGAAAGCGGTGGGGCATGTCTCCGGGCTTGAGATACTCCTTGCTGCGCAAGTAGTAGGGGATGTCGACCGAGACTAAGGTCTTCTGGGCGCCATGTTCCGGGCAACGCTTTAAGTAGTAGACGCAGTCGTCTTGAAAAACGATTTTCGCCGGCACTGTGACTAAGCACTGCTCACACAACGACGTCGTCTGACCGTAAAACAGATACGGCCGCTGCTTGCGCGGCTTGGCAGCAGCAGTGGGTGCTTCAAGCGGATTCATAACGATCCCCGGTAGATAGGTGTCGACTAAGACGGAATTGCACAGCAGCGTAGCCAACGAGCGCCACACACCCGAACTGAAAGATGTTCATGCCCGCCAATACAGTCGGATAGGGCTTTAGAAATTCCCAGGCGAAACGCTGGGCACCGTAAAACCCGCAAAACAGATAAAACCCCCAGGCCAGCGCGGCGCCCCGGCGCAGCGCCAAGAGTCGAAGATAGCCAATCAGAAATAGCACCAGCGCTATTGCTTCATACAGCTGTACGGGATGACGTTGAATACCATCGCCAAAGTCGACACCCATAGCCAAGCTCGTCGGTGTGCCGTAGGTATAGTCGTTTAAGCCAGCATAGAAACAACCTATGCGACCGACGGCAATGCCCAATGCAATACCTGGCACCAGTAGTGCTCCGGTCGAACCCTTGATCTGGTAACGCCATTTCATGAGTTCTATGGCAACAGTGCCACCTATCAGGGCGCCAAGCACGGACTTCGCAAGGGTTGCCTCCACCCCGGCAAGAACGACGTTTACTGTTCCCAGGGCGAAGCTGCCGATCATCGCGCCACTAGATGCGACGACCAGATAGAACAAACCAAAGCCTGAGGGTATGGGTGAACGCGCTACTGGGAACATCGCGCTGCAAACTTTGAAGGTGACGAGCGCGACCGTGTAAGCCAGCAAGTCGAACGCTAGATGTACGGAATCGAGCACGCCTAGGAGCCGGCAAAAGCCAGCATGCATCCTGCGCCCCAGACCAACGATGCCAGCAATGGCAATAGCAGAGCGTAAAGCAAAACTTTGTTCGGTGGTTGCCGTTCCAACTCCGCGTGGCGGGCACGGACCAGGGACTTCACAAAACCGTACAACGCCGCTGCCATGACCAGCACGCCGATGATCAACCAAATGCTAATGCCACCTTCAAGCGCGTATGCCAGCAGCATGAGCGTGCATCCAGCCAGCACGATGAATGCGCCAATGGCCAACACCCAGACCAGCAAAAAGGCCGGGTGCAATTTTGGCGGCGTCTTTGGCGGTAGCTTCGGCCGCTCTGGCTCTGGCTCGGGCGCAGATGCTTGAGGGTCCGAGTCGTCCGCCATATTTTTTGGCTCCGCACGAGTGCTTGCCAATGAGTTTAACCGAGCTTCGCGTAAGATGCCCCGCCATGGACGGCTTCAGAGACAGCTTGCGATCGACCTTCATGCCTGGCGGCAAGGTCTTCTATGGTTGGTGGATTGTGCTCGCCAGTGCCAACGCTCAGTTGCTCGCCAGCATTTTGTGGATGCAGTCTTATGGTGCCTACGTCGTGCTTATGCAGGAAGAGTTCGGCTGGAGTAAGACCTTGTTTGCCGGCGCCTTCGCACTAGCACGATTCGAAAGCGGCATCCTCGGCCCGCTACAGGGTTGGTTGGTGGACCGCTTCGGTCCTCGCTTGATTCTGACCATCGGCATGTTGATGTTCGGCATCGGCTTCGTGTTATTCAGCCGCATCGACTCATTGCTAGGCTTTTATCTGACCTTTGCGCTGATCGCGCTGGGCTCGAGCCTGGGCGGCTTCGCCACGCTAATGGTTTCGCTGGTGAACTGGTTCAATCGCCACCGCTCCAAGGCCGTCGCTTTTTCTCAGGTGGGCTATGCCGTGGGTGGTTTTTGCATACCACTGTTGATCTACGCCCTGCAGACCTATGGGTGGCGCCCCACTGCAATGGTCTCCGGGCTGTTGGTCCTGGTCGTTGGCATACCCTTGGTGCAGGTGGTTCGTCATCGGCCAGAAGAGCTGGGAGAAACCGTGGACGGCATTGCCGATTTACCCGACGGCTCATCAGCCACACCTACGCAGACCTCTTTCACCACCCGTCAGGCATTGCGTACTCAGGCCTTCTGGCTGATCTCGGTCGGACATGCAATTGCCCTGCTGACCGTTGCCTCCTTAATGGTCCACCTAATTCCGCATTTAACTGAGGGCATGGGCTACAGCTTGCCGAGAGCCGGCTCGGTGGTCGCGTTACTTACCGGCTTTCAGCTCATGGGACAGTTTCTCGGCGGGTACTTAGGTGATCGGTTCGATAAGCGCGCCATCTGTACTGCCTGCATGCTCGGCCACGCCGCTGGTTTGCTGTTAGTCACCTTTGCCGATGCCTGGCCGGCGATATTGGCGTTCGCCGCACTGCATGGTTTGGCGTGGGGCGCGCGCGGCCCGCAAATGATCGCCCTGCGTGCCGACTATTTTGGTGCAGCGTCTTTCGGCACAATCTTAGGTTTCAGCTCGCTGATCGTAATGCTGGGAACCATGAGCGGGCCCATTCTTGCCGGCTACTTGGCAGATACCCAGGGCAACTACGAGTTAGGCTTTTCGATCATCGCCGGCGCTTCGCTACTGGGCGCCTGCTGTTTCTGGTTCGCCAAGCCCCCCGCTGCGCCTTCGACATAGTCTACAAATCGCTGCAACAGCAGTCGGTGCGCCAGCACCAGCGCTTCGTAACCGGGCCGTTCTTGCTCTAATGAATCGCTAAAGCGACCAGACTGCAATGGCTCTTCGCTGCCACGCTCACGAATGCGCCAACTCAGATCTAGGACAACCGTGCCCGCCTCGCTGCCGTGCAGGTGTCGGATCAGTACGTCTAACCGCAGCGTTGATACACCCTCAAGAGCAGGAGCCAACGCATCTTCCAGATAGCGTCGTACGCCATCGGCCAGCGGCTCAGCCCAGCGATGTCCGCGGGCCCCACGTACCTGGGTATTGCCGGCGACAACCGCCATGTTACGGGACTGCAAATACATTGGCAGCGTAAGCTCGGCAAGGCTTAAAGGCGTTGCACTGCTTGGGACTACGGCGCCCGGCTGGGGGTCGGTAAGCAGGTAATAACGTGTGGCTGATGGGTTACTGCTGCTACAACCTAACAGCCCAAGCAGACACAGCACCATACCGCCGAACACCAAGCGCCGCCCTGGTCTGGTCAAAGTACTCATGGGTCTCTGGCTCCACCCGGCAATGGATCCTCTGCTCGCTGAGCGGGGAATATCAGTGCGTTGGGTTGTTTGTCATAGTTGTCGAGCACACTTTGAGCGCCCAGGAGCGTCTGCTGCAGCTGGGACAGCGATTGCGACAGCTCAGAGTGCAGCGGCGATCCTGGCGCCAGGCTGCTTAATGCCTCCCGGGCCTCAACAAGCACGTCAGCAACCACCACCGGCAGCTGTTCCTCATCGAACTGCGCCAAGAGCTCAGTCAGCTCAGCCAGCGTCCGGTCAGCCTCGGACATGGCTCCGCCGGCACGTTGCATCGCGCTGCTGGCACTAGCTAGGGTTTCATCCAGAGGCAGCTCCTGCAGCTTGGTCAACAAGCCCCCCACCTTAGCTTCAATTTGATCGAGCCCAGACGCCACTGTCGGGAACACCCGGAAGCCGCTCAGCTCGCTGACCTCGGCAACAGCGGCATCCTCATGGAAGTCGAGTTCAATGTACAAGCTACCTGTGAGCAGATTGCCAATGGACAAAGACGCTCGTAAGCCGCGCTCAACACCATCGAGTAAGGTGGCATCCAATTCATCAACACCCTCCTCGGAATCGGCACTCCTCCAGCCGGGTTCAATGCGCACCAGCACCGCGATGGCGCTGTCATCCTGTGTCTTTATCAAACCGCCTTGGCCATCGTAGTCGTACGCGACGTCTACTACAGTGCCGATTCGCAGGCCCCGATACTCCACTGGTGCGCCGTCTTCTAAACCGCGGATGGATGAATCAAAGAACAGCAAGTAGTCCTTTGAGTGGCGGTAGGGATTGCGGGCCACCGATTCATAGTCTGCGTACAAACGAAACAGGGTGCCGGACTTCACCGCTGGACCGGCCGTTGCGTCTTCTGGCAAGCCGAAAGCCACGCCACCAGTAAACAGCGATTCCAAACTTTCGGTACGCACGTTGAAGCCGCTCACGCCGGCAGAAATCGCAACGCCACTGGCATCCCAGAAGCGCGTTGAGGTATTCACCAGATCGTTGTAAGGCGCATCGATAAAGGCCTTGTATCGCGTCTCGCCAATGTGGGTATCTAAGTCTGCGCTTTCTATGCGGCCAACTCGAAAGCCGTTGTAGAGAATGGGCGTGCCGACGCTAATCGATGCGGCATCTTCCGAGATCAACTCGATCTGTACTCCCGGAGTGTCTGGGGCCGTTAGCGGAATGTCATCCAAGCCTTTGAAGCGTCTCGCTCCTTTATTGCCGGTGCCTGGCGACATTTCTAGGTAGGCGCCTGAGAGTATGGTCGACAAACCGGATACCCCCGCGCTGCCAATTCGTGGCCGCACGACCCAGAAACTGGTATCGCCGCGCAACAGCTCGCTGGCTTCAGGCACCAATTGCGCAACGACAGTCACGCCGTTCAATTCCTCGTTCAGTCGAACTTCTTTGACTGTGCCGAGGTCCACCGAAAGCATCTTCACCTGGGTTTCGTTCGGAACAATGCCCTCTGCCGTGGCGAAGTCGACATAGATCAGCGGGCCCTGGTTCAGATAAGACTGCAACAACAACCAGCCACCGATTGCTAGTGCGATCAGCGGCACAATCCAGATCGGTGATATGCGCCTATCGGAAACCACGGAGGCCGTCTCCAGCGCTACAGCGCCCGGCATCTGGGTGGGCCCCTGGGAACTCGGCTGATCGTTCATGAGGTCGTCGCCTCTTTAGCGTTAACCCTGGCGTCCCAGATTAGTCTGGGATCGAATGCTCTGGCGGCCAGCATGGTGGCAATTACCACTCCGCAGAAGGCAAGGGCAGCACCACCCGGTTCGACCGACAGCACGGTACCAAACTGAAACAGGGCAACCAACAGTGCCACCACAAATACGTCCACCATAGACCAGCGGCCGATGAACTCCGTTACTCGATAAACGAAGGAGCGCTGGCTGGTACCGCGGCTGTGACCGTCGTACACCGACCAACACAACCAGCACAGCAATATGATTTTCACGATGGGCACCAGCAGCGAGGCGACGAAGATGACAATCGCCGTTGGATAGGAGCCATCCTGCCATAGCAACACGATACCGCCGGCAATGGTGCTGCGAATGACCACACCAAACTCCGTGGTGCTCATGATCGGCAAGAGGTTAGCCGGCAGATACAGCACGATGGCTGTCACCAGCAATGCGGCTGTGGCCTGCAAGCTGTTGGGCAAACGCTGTTTGCGGCGGCTGAAGCACACTGGACAGCGCTTGTGCTGCGCGCTCAAAATCTTGCCGCAGCGATGGCATCCAAGCAGACCGACACCGGACTCAACCGGAACAGAGGATGGCGCTGACCGATTCGCGCCGAACCGACGTCGCTCGACAGTGCGCCAGAGCTGATATGGATCCAACGTTGCTTGAGTGGCTAAGGTGCACAAGACGAAGCCAACGAAGCACCAGAACGATAGACCAATCTGTACCGTGGCCAGGCTCGATAGCTTGGCGATGCTCACCAGCACCCCGAGCATGAACACTTCCACCATGTTCCAAGCAGCGAGCTGCAATACAGCACGGGTCAGCCACGGCGTCAGCCAGCTGATCCGACCCATCAACAGCAAGGTCAGCAGGACCAGTTGCAAGACCAACAAAATCGTCGGAAACAGAAATACAAAGGCGAACACCAGGCTTGCGAGTAACGGCTCTTGGTAGCGAAACAGCGACACAGCACTATCGAACAGCGTCATCTGTACCATCTGACCTTCAGCACTCACACCAAGAAACGGATAGCTGGCAGAAAGGATGAGCAACAGCAGTCCGGAAGCAGCCAGCGCAAAGGCCCGCTCCAACGACTCATGATGAATCTCGGTTAACAGGTGCTTACAACGCACACAACGTGCGGCCTCGCCGGCGCGCAACGTTGGCAACGTCTGCAGCAGGTCACAACTACGGCAGGCGATTAAGTCAGCGGGTGCAACTTCAACGTCGCTAAATCTGATCGTTAGATACCCACTTGTCGTTGTCGAGCTCAGACACGCCTTCGCTGGTGGCCTCCGATAGGGATACCCCTTGGCCTTTGCGCGGTAGCCGTCCCAGCGCCATCTCGGGAGGCAAAATATCCCGGTTAGGCTCTGTCGCCTCAGGGTCCGAGTAATAGCCCAGCGCATAGTTACCTTGGGTATAACCAAGCAGCTCCTGAAGTTCAGGCTCCAAGTCCCGAGCAATGTGCGGCGGGCAAGACAAGTATTGGTTTTCTTCCTGCCGCAGCCACCCCAAGCAATAAGTAATGTTCAAACCGAGCCGAGCAGCCTTCGACTGGTTCTCGCCGCCACTGTGCAATACCGAACCGCTATAGAACAACACAGAACCCGCAGCCATCTCGGCCTGCACAGTCTGTTCGGCCGCGGCTCGCTGCTTGCTGGACCAGCGGTGGCTACCAGGTACCACGCGAGTTGCACCGTTTTCTGCGGTGAAATCTGTGAGCGCCCAAATGGTATTGAACTGGGGCTCGATGCTACTGGGCAAGTGTGTGCCCCAGGCCAATCGATCTCGGTGCAACACCTGGGCTCCTTGACCAGGGTGTATGTAGATGGTTTGGGTCAGATGCAAAATGATTTTTTCGGTGAACGGCGAGAGAAATTTCTCTGCGCCTCCGATGACTACCGGGTGGGTAACCAAGGGTCGTACTTTCGGTGTTCGCGCAATCAGAGCGCCAGTACGCTGGGTCTTGCGACCGGTGAAATCGTCGGCGCCCATGGGCGTACGGCCAATGAAGGGTTGCAACTCATCGATCAGCGCGGCGCGTTGCTCAGCGTCGAGCAAACCAGCGACGATCACCGCGCCGTCCGCCTCCATTGCCGCCATCATCGCCGCAGTGCCAGCGTCACTGTCTAGGGTTTGTAGTGCCATAGGGTTAGCCTCCGTAAGCGCAGCGTGCCCGCCGTTGAAACGGTGCATCGTGTTCAGTTGCATCGAGGTAAATTTAGCACGGACGCGCGCTAGGCGCGGCACCTGTAGGGCGCACGGGCACCTGGCCAAATGCCGATCCGACGTTTGACTTAAGCCTTCTACATAGGCTAAGTGTTTGTTCAATAGAGCAATTTTGGCCGCCTCTGAGAATGCTAGGTACGCTGGTGGTCAAAATACACGCACTGGGCACGCTAAAAGTGTAGACCGCGGTGGAAGTTGGGGGTCGAGACAATATTGGGAAGTCTGCAACAGCCAGGCCTGTGGGCGCTCGTGCTGCTGTGCATATTTTGCACTGGACCACGGCAAGCGCCCGCCGACGAATCAGCAGCCAGCATCGGGCATCTAGCTGAGGGCGAAGTTCTACAGGTAACGCAGCTACCAAGCCGCCCGGAGGGGTTCAAACTTGACGGCAAGTTGTCCGAACCAACCTGGTCGACCATCACTGCTTTTGATCAGTTCGTTGTGGTCGAACCCGACACCCTCGCCAGCGCACAGCACCGCACTCTCGTTCGATTCTTTTATACGCCGCGTGGCCTCTATGTCGGAATCGATATGGAGCAACCGCCCGAAACGTTAATTGGCCGGCTATCCGGCCGAGACGTACGGTCTTTGGAACGCGACTCCATCAACCTGACTCTCGATACCTCTGGTAGCGGCCGTTACGGGTTCTGGTTTGGCGTAAATCTGGGCGGCGCTTTGTCAGACGGCACAGTCGTACCTGAGCGACAATTCTTCAACGAATGGGACGGTCCCTGGACCGGCGCCAGCCAAGTCACAGAAGAAGGTTGGTCTGCAGAGATGTTCATTCCCTGGGGCATTGTCTCCATGCCCAGTGGCGGCACCGACCGACCCATGGGTTTCTACCTGTCGCGCCGAGTGGCCTACCTCGGTGAGCGTTGGGCTTGGCCAGCGCTCCCGCGAACGCAGCCCAAATTCATGTCGGCCATGCAACCCATGCGCTATGCGGAGCTACGCCCAAGACAACAGCTAGACATCTACCCTTTTACTTCAGTGACCTCTGACGAGCTAGACAACGAACTGCGCTTTAAGAGCGGGCTGGATCTTTTTTGGCGACCGTCTACCAACTTTCAGCTCAACGCTACAGTGAACCCGGACTTTGGCGGAGTTGAATCTGACGATGCGGACATCAACCTGACGGCGACAGAAACCTTCTTCCCTGAAAAGCGACTGTTCTTCCAGGAAGGCCAACAAGTATTTATCGCTTCTCCTCGAGCCGATACGCGTAGCAGCGCGGTTGGCCGTTCAGGCGACCCCTACACTATGGTCAACACTCGACGAATTGGCGGTGTCGCGCGCCCACCGCCGAACCCCTTGGGGGCCGATATTGAAGAACGCGATTTGCGCCAGCCCGCTGAGCTCATCGGAGCTGCCAAAGCTACCGGCCAGATTGGCTCGCTGCGCTACGGAGTGCTCAGTGCCTTCGAAAAAGAAACGAAATTCGATGGAGCCCTGGGCACCAACGATCTAAATCTACATTCACAGGGCAGTGACTACGGGGTTCTGCGTTTGCTCTACGAAGACAACGCTGCCGGTGCCTATCGTGGCCTGGGCATTCTCAGTACCGCGGTAACCCATCCGGATCGCGATGCCTATGCCCACGGCATTGACTGGCACTACCAATCTGCCAATGGATCATTTCGCATGGACGGCCAGACCTTTACCTCAAACATTGATGACACAGAAACCGGCTACGGTGGATTCGTAGATTTTGAGATCGTCCCGCGCCAGGGCATGTTCTACCGCCTCGGCCTGGAGTACATGGACGAGCACGTAGACATCAACGACCTTGGATTCTTGGCGCGTAATGACCGGGGCAGAATCCGTGGGACTTATGGTCGCACCAGTTCAGATTTAAGCTTTGCGCAAAACAACGAGTTCGACATTCGCGGCTTTGCCGATAAGAACAGTGACGGGTTGTTCATTGGCGGGGGCATGTTTGTATCCAACCGCTTAACCCTTAACAGTCTGGCAAAAGTCACCGCTCGACTGTCCCACTTCGTGCCCGCCTACGACGACATCAACAGCTTCGGCAATGGCGCCTATCGAGTTGAAGAGCGCACGGGAGCGAGTATAAGTTACGACTCCTCCTCGGTACCACGCTTCGCCTACGGTTTTAGTCTGGCTGTCGACGAAGAGATGCTGGGCGGACAAACACTGAAATACGGTGCCAAGCTGAGCTATCGACCAAGTGATGCGCTGTCTGCTGAGCTCGAAGTCGGCTTCGATGACCGCAATGGCTGGTTGCTGCACCAAGAAGATCGCAACTTCACCACTTTCGACGCCAAACAGTGGCGGCCCAAATTCAGCCTCGAGTATTTTGTGAGCGCCAAACAACAGTTTCGTGTGTCCTGGCAGTGGATCGCCATCAAGGCACGCGAGCGAGCGTTCTATTTGGTTCCCGAGCGACCCGGCGATCTAATTCGCACCAGCAAACCTGCCGGTCCCAGCGATGACTTCGCGATTTCCGAGATGGTGTTTCAAGCACGCTACCGGCTGGAACTTGCACCGCTATCAGATCTATTCGTCGTCTATACTCGGGTTTCTGACCTGGCGCAGCAGCTTACTGACTCGCGTTTCGACGATCTTGCCAGCGATGCCTGGACCATGCCCTTTGTGAATCAGTTTGTGCTTAAGTTGCGCTACCGGTTTGGGACCTAGGATTAGGCCATGGCACAGACAGAACCCTTTGACCCCTTTGCCAGCGAAGCACCGGTCATCGTCTACGTCGACATCAAGAGCCCTTACGCATTCATCGCCAAAGATCCAACCCGCGAACTCGAACAGGAACTCGGCGTGGACTTTGACTGGCGACCATTGACCTTGGATATACCCAGTTACTTAGGTTCCGCTAGGTTGGATAGCAAAGGCAAGGTCGCTACTTCCAATCGTTCAGCGCAACAGTGGACTGGCATTCGTTACGCCTACAAAGACGCCCGCCGTTACGCAGAGCTCCAAGGCTACACCCTGCGAGGTACCGAAAAGATATGGGATACCTCTCTGGTACACATCGCTATGCAGTGGACCAAGCAATTCGGACATGAGGCAACAGCCCGATTTCTTGATTGCGCGTACGAGCCTTTCTGGCGGCGAGCCCTGGACGTTGAGGATCAACAACGAGTTGAAGCCACCCTCGTCGCGGCTGCAGTGCCCATTGCGGGCTTTGCCGACTACGCGGCCGGTGCGGGTCGCAAGTTTCACGATACATCCCAGCAGCAGATTTTTGCTGCAGGAATCTTTGGTGTACCCGCCTATGTTCTAGGTGGTGATTGGTTTTTCGGACGAGAGCATCTACCCGCCGTGGCTTGGCATGTTAACGGCCGTCAAGGCCCTGCTCCCGACATCGCCTACGATCGTATGACTGGCCGAGGACCATTGGCTCATGTCTGAGCTAGAGGCGTTCTACCAACCCGGCCGATTGACGGTGTTTGTCGACATAGCCGATCCGGACAGCCATCTGGCGATGCCCGGCACGCTGCTCCTGCTGCAGCAGAGCGAGCGATCCGCCCAGTGGTACCCATTCATCAAATCAACGCCCAAGCCGCCAACTCAAAAAACCGCCAACGAAACCCGCGGCGCCGCTCACCGCCGCTTACGCGGTGAATATCGGGAGCGTGAGCTGCGCTTCTACGCTAGCGCTTTGGGCCTGCCGTTGCGGCGACTGTATGAACAAGCCAACGCACTGCCATTCGCGAACGCACTGCTGTGGCTCGGAGCTTCGGACCCGAATGCACCTTGCGCGCCGGCGTTCGTTCTGGCCTGTTTCAGCAGCTATTGGGCGGCATCGCTGCAGATAGACGATTGCAGTTCGCTCGCAGAGCTGCTCACAGAGAGCGGTGCAGATGGCAAGCTTTGGTTGCGCAGCGCAACAGTCGACGGCTGTCTGACCCATGATCAGCTGGCACGGACCGAAGCCCAGCTCAGCGCTGCTCAAGCTGCAGGAGTGTTCAATGCCCCTGCATATTTATATGACGGCGAGATCTTCTACGGTCGAGCGCATCTACCCCTGTTGCTTCGGCGGCTTGAGCCAAGCGACGGGTAAGTCCAGCGTAATAGTTTATGATATGACCACGTGCCGGGCTTCTAAGAAGTAGTGCCGCCGCGCGTCGGTGGGAGTTAGATCAGGAAATCTGTCATGGCCAGCGAATTCGAACGTCGTTTACGGGAAAAGTCAAAGGAAGCTAACGTGCAAAAACCATTCATCATATTGGGACTCATTCTTTTTGGGTTCATCATTCTGCTAACGGAGAGTTTCGTGATTGTCGACAGTGGCCACGTTGGCGTCATTCGAACATTCGGTGCGGTGCAACCTGAAGCTTTACCCGAAGGGTTTCATTTCAAAAAACCTTTCATGGACAAAATAGAGCAGGTAGACGTAAGACTCACTCGTTCAGAAAGCGCGGCATCTGCCGCATCGAAAGACCTGCAGGTTGTTTCTACCAAGGTCACCGTACAGTTTTCGTTGCAAGGTCCAATAGCACCACTAACCTATCAGAAAATCGGCACGCGAGCCGTGGTCTCACAAACACTGGTGAACCCCGCGATTATGGAGTCCGTTAAGGCGGTAACAGCGCAGTACACGGCTGAGCAGCTGGTCACAAAGCGCGCCGAAGTAAAAACTGCCATTCAAGAAGCGATCAACACCTTCATCACAGCCACGCTAAAAGATAAGGGGGCGCTGGGTGCATTACAGATCGCCAACGTTGCCATCACCGACTTTGACTTCTCGACCGAGTTTAATCGTGCCATCGAAGAGAAGGTAAAAGCAGAGCAGGATGCGCTAAAGGCCGAAAACGACAAGATCCGGATTGTCACTCAAGCCGAAGCCGCTGCGGCGCAACGCAACCTCGCAGCAGACGCCCGGGCTTACGAGATCGAGACCGAGTCAACTGCTCGGGCTGAAGCCATACGCCGCGAGGCCGCGGCTTTGAAAAACAACCCGGAGCTGATTCAACTGCGGATGGCAGAAAAGTGGGATGGTGTGTTGCCGAAAGTGTCTAGCGACGGCGCTGTGCCCATACTGAACCT
Source organism: Pseudomonadales bacterium (assembly GCA_051027215.1). Classification (GTDB taxonomy): domain Bacteria; phylum Pseudomonadota; class Gammaproteobacteria; order Pseudomonadales; family Azotimanducaceae; genus CALHVX01. The sequence continues at coordinate 110,230 of JBPCXR010000029.1, forward strand.
CGGCGACCTTGCGAAGTAGCGGGCCTACCAACGCCTACATTACCCAGCTTGCACACGGTTACCTGCTGATGATGTCGACGCTGTTCGCGGCAGCCTGCAGTCCATTGACGCTGGTGAATCTCAGCAGTCCGAATTGGCAGCAAAAACGGCACAGCGACATTGAGTTTCATCCTGGCGGTTCGCTGCGCCTGGATGTGTACACACCCGCAAAGCCCACGGAGTCTAGCCCGGTAATCGTGTTCTTTTACGGCGGCTCGTGGCAGCGTGGGTCGAAAGAGGCCTATCGCTTTGCCGCGTCGCAATTAACCCGTGCAGGTTTTGTCGTCGTCATCCCAGACTATCGTCTGTTCCCCGAGGCCGTATTCCCTCAGTTCGTGCACGATGGCGCTGAAGCCGTGAGCTGGGCTATGGCCAACGCCGAACGGTATGGGGGCGATCCCCGGTCAGTCTTTCTCATGGGCCATTCTGCGGGTGCCCAGATCGCCGCCCTGCTGCATTATGACGAGCGCTATTTATCTCGCAGCGATGCGACCCATGCGCCCGCCGGTTTGGTTGGATTATCTGGGCCTTACGACTTTCTTCCGCTCAAATCCGAAACGCTTCGGGCAGTGTTCCCAGAACCGCTTCGCGCTGACAGCCAGCCGGTGAACTTTCCCCAAGGCAATGCTGCGCCGGCTTTACTACTACATGGGGCGAAAGACGAAACTGTGCGCGCGAAAAATTCCAAACGTCTGGCACAGCGCGTTAATGCCCAAGGTGGCATGGCGGAAACCATTGTCTATGAGGGGCGTGGCCATGCTGGATTGCTATTGGCATTGGCGCGACCCTTTGCCAGCTTAGCGCCGGTGGTCGAGGACCTATCGGAATTTGTCAATGCGCAGGTCAACGGTCGCTGAACTGTGACAAGAAGGCTAGCGCCGATCAGTGTGACGTCGTCCGCGGCGTTCGGCTCGCCGCTCCTCGGCGAGCACGCCTCGGTGCTCAATACCTAGATCCGCATCGCGCCGGGCATCCTGACGTCGATCGTCGAGACGCACGTAACGACAGTTGCAGCTCTCGGCATCACAACCAGTAAGGGGTAAGGATGGCGCTTCGCTCATCAAGTAGCGGTTGCCTTCCCGTTTCGTGACTTCGCCACATCCGCCTTCTAGGCCGGGCTCGATCTCCACCGCGCCATATTGGGCCTTGGCTCGTTTGGCTGGGGCAGTGACTGGCGTCCCCGCGCCTTGACGCCAGGGCAACCGCAACCAATTGGCAATGAGGCTTAGCATAGAATCAATGTAGCGCTAGCCGCCGAGCCAATCTGTGAGCCAGTGGGCGCTGCGGCCGGGTCGCCGTTAAATGTGACGAGCGTTGCTACTCCGCGAGGGCCAAAGTTACGCCTATGGGTAGGTGATCAGAGATGTGGCAAGGCAACACTTCATGGTCGGTAACGTTTAGTGTGGGTGACGCCAGAATGTGATCGAGTGCCAGTTGTGGCCGCCACGCTGGGAAGGTCGCGTGCGGTGCTTCAGGGTGTACCAGCCCTAACTCGCCCAGTGGAGAATTCAGAACGTCCGTGGCCATGTGGCTATTCAAGTCGCCCATGACTACCACAAGCTCTTCGCCATCGAGTTGTTGCGCCAGATACTGCAGCTGTGCTTCTCGGGAGCGGACTCCCAAGGACAAGTGCAGCTGCACCACGACCAATTCCCGGCCCGCATAAGGCAAGCGAACAATGATTGCACCCCGACCCGGAATGCGCCCAGGTAATTTGTGATCTTCCAACCCCTGGGGGCGCACACGCAGCAGCATACCGTTACCGTGCTGCGCGAGCACGCCAAGGTCGCGGTTCGTCTGGGTATACCAGAAAGGGAAATCTGCCTCTTCGGCAAGATACTCGACTTGATTTAAAAAACCGCTACGAATGCTGCCGGAGTCAACTTCCTGCAACGCCACCAAATCGTATTGTTGTACGACTTCGGCTATGAGCCGCAGGTTTTCGTGGCGGGCTGTATGCGGCAGCACATGCTTCCAGCCCCGGGTAACGTACTGTCGATAGCGGTCGGTTTTGATGCCGACCTGGATATTGAAGGTCAGAAGTCGTAGAGGGCGTTCCTCGCTACGGCCTTCGGCCTCGCCGTCGAAGCCACCAAGCGGGCGCTCGTTAATCGTGGCCGTACTCGGCTCACCACGTAGCGGTTTTCGTACTTGGCGCCGTGCAGGCACGGGATCCCCTTTTTTGTGCGGCTTAAGAACCTTGGAGCGATTAAAAGTAGCTTCTTTTAGTGTAGCTGTTGCCGCACGTAGGGTCTGTCGACTGGCTGGCAGAATCATTTGCTACTGCCCAGCACTGGCCGCTGCTTTTTCCTCGGCAACCTTGTCGATGAGGAACTCCACTACCTCGAGCATCTCTTGGTTACCGCCTTGGACCATACTGCCATCGACCACGTACTGACCCGCAACAACCATGCTGGGAACAGCGCGGAGTCTGAGCGCTCGGCTATGCCCGGTGGCCTGTTGCACCTTGCTACGAACACCAAAAGAGTCGAATGCCAGGGCGAAATCATCTTCGGAAACGCTGCCATGCTTGCGGAACAGCTGCGCCATCAACTTCGGGTCACCAATGTTGATGTGATCGGTGTGAATGGCCCGGAACAGTGGCCCGTGCAGTGCTTCGCCGACGCTCAGCGCTTCTGCGGTGTAAAACGCTTGGGCCAGAAACGCCCAGGACTCATTGAACACAGCGGGCACCCGACGGAAGGCAACGGCGTCGCTGTTCTGTTGGGACCAGCGCTCTACCATGGGGTCAAAATTGAAGCAGTGCACGCATCCGTAGGAGAAAAACTCCACCACCTCAACCCCATCCTTACTGGCGGGAGAAACGGGGATCGGTACTTTCTGATAGTGCTCACCTTCCCGATAACGCAGAAGCGAGGGCGCCTGAGCAGCTTCCGTGGCAGCCGGCGCTGCGGTTTCCTCGGCAAGCGCGAGGGTAGAACCCGTGGCAACGACGCCCAACAACAGCAACGCTGCAGCAGCTGCTCCTGCAGAACGAAAGAATAGATCAGATATGTGCTTTATAAGTCTCATCAGGGCTCCCAGCCTCTATTGCTCACCGTCCAGACAAATCTGACCCCTGACCATTCGGAAGGTTCGGGCTCGAATTTAGCTGCCGACACAGGAATTACTATGCCTGAGCGAGACCGAACCTTGTATGAACAGCTACCGTTTCGGTGCAATTTGCCAGGCTAATGCAGACCTTGCAGGTAGTCGGCCAGCATTAATATTTCGGTATCCGTCAGGCCTTCGGCTACGCCTCGCATCATTGCGCCGAAGACCTCATCGGTTTGCCGACGACCTTCCCGATATTCGGTAAGCTGCTGGACAATATATCCCGCAGGTTGACCGCTCAACGAGGGGAATCCAGCAAACGCATTACCCTGGCCGGTCGGCGCGTGGCACGCTGAGCAAGCTGCAACGCCTTTGCCGCCGAGCCCACCACGGTAGATATTTGCCGCTCGCTGTAGCTGTTCCTCGTCACCCTCGGCTTGACCGACTTTTGCCGGTAAGGACGCGAAGTAGGCCGCAATATCCGCCAGGTCCTGCTCCGATTTACCGTTCAACTGACCCGTCATGAGCGCAATGGCTCGTTCATCACTCTGAATCAGCTGTAGCTGACGCAGCAGGTACTTCTCGTTTTGCGCAGCGAGGTTCGGATAGCTCGGATCAATGGGCGTTGCTCCGTCCTGCCCATGGCAGGCGGCACAGGCTGCAGATTGTGCTTTCCCCTTCTCCGCATCGCCGGCCGCGTAAGCGCCAGTGCCACAGGCCAGGCCCAAGAGAAAAGTCACAGCGGCGAGCCGCCCGGTTAACCAGGATCTGTTGTGCATCTTGTTTCCTGCAAGCTGTTTCCGGCGAGGGAATCCGCCACAATAGCGGGCGCGAATTATATACCAATCTGCTATGACGTCAGCTCCAAGCCCACCGCAAAACAATCCCGTGCCGAACCGCTTGAGCGTCACGTTCATCAAAAGCGCGCCGGATCGACGCACCGCACCTAGCGACGAGCTACCAGAGATTGCCTTTGCTGGGCGCTCCAACGCCGGCAAATCGAGCGTCTTGAATCGTCTCACCGGCAATCGCCGCACGGCCAAAGTCAGCCGCACCCCCGGTAGAACACAATTGCTGAATTTTTTTGAGGTACTCGACAAAGGCGCAGTTGCTGGCCGCCTGGTTGATCTGCCTGGCTATGGCTTCGCTCAGGCAAGCCGCAGCGCCCAAGCCGAGTGGCAAGCAGCCGTGAATGACTACTTGAGCCAACGAGATAGCTTGCGTGCAGTGATATTGGTTATGGATATCCGCCACCCGCTCCAGGCCTACGACCTGGAGCTGATCGAGTGGGCCGCAGCTTCGGCATTACCGCTACGCATACTCCTCAACAAGGCAGATAAGCTCGGGCGGGGGGCCCAACAGAAGACCCTACAGGCCGTGCGAAAGTACGTAAGTGAATACTCACTTATTGAAGTGCAAACCTTTTCCGCCGTGAAAGGTGACGGCCAACCCGAGCTCTTGGCCACCCTTTGGCAGTGGCTGCACGAGCCGGCTTAACAGCTACTCGCTGGCCTCTTTGGTCGCACTGAGTCAAGCCGAAGACACAGCTCGCTCTCCAGAATCCCTATGGTTCGAAGCCTTGGCGGAGTGATCCGCGACCACGGAGTGGGACCATGAACAGAGCTCGAAGATCGATTGCGCGTTGTACCGCGGTACTGGCGTGCGTGTTCGCGAGCCAATGCGCTTTGGCCGAGCCAGCGCTAAGCCAAGAGCAAACTGTTCAGAATAGCCAAGCCCTCGCCAAGAGCGACGTTGCAATCGAAGCGGCCAGCCATAACGGCGAGTCCGATACCAGCCAGCAACCACCGTGCACTAAGACCGATGTTTCGGTGCTACCGGTATATGTACCCCCCAGCCGGGGGCAAGCGCGCTTACGAGCGGCTGCGGCAACTCGAGGCAGCTAGCGCCTACAGCCAGTTGCTGATCAGCATAAAGCCTGCCCAGTAGTACGGATGCGCAAAGCGCGCATCCTCGGTCATCGCCTGCTGCGCCAGCTGCAGCGCTTGGGCTTTACCGAGTTGGCCTTCCTGCAGATGTCGATAGAAGTCCACGATCAATTCACTGCTGGCTTGATCCGAGACCCGCCACAAGGTACCCAGCGCACTACGCGCACCGGCTCGAATCGCTACTCCTGCTAAGCCGAGGGCTGCACGTTGACTACCTGCTGCTGTTTCACACGCGCTCAGCGTCAGCAATTCCAGCGGTTCCCGAAAGCGCGACTGACCGACCAACTCACGCAGGTCGTTGAGGCGCAGCTTGTCCCCGTAAGTCGCTAGATAACTGCGCTCTGGTGATTCATCGAAGTGTGCATGGGAGGCAATGTGCACGACATTTGGTTGCTGCTGAACCAACGTGCGGGCAAAAGCCGAGCGATCGAACCCATCATTCACCAAAAGATCGCCGCCATAGAGCAGCTGAATCGCCTCTAGCTCCTCCAGCACAAAGGGCAAGGGGGTGCTTTCTACCGCGCTGGTACTGGTGCCAGCGAGCAGCAGGTTGGCCTCAATGCTGGCGAAGGGTTTGGGTTCGTACAATGTCATGCCGGGCGTGATCGCCACTGCATAACGCTCAATCAAATGGCGCTGGCCGTCATGTAATGCAGCGAGCGGCACCGTCAAAAGCGGACCATCCGGCACAATCACCAGGGTGGTCACGCGCTGGGCTACTAACAAGGGCTCCAACGGATCAATCAACAATCGATGCAACGCCTGAGCAGCGTTTAAGTAACGATTCGTAATGCGCTCTTCCAACGCTCGCCGATAGCCTTCGACCAGCGACTCTACCTGAGCGCGAGCTACGTCGACGCGGTGGCGTGACAGCTTACCCGCAACGCTCACCAACAGCTCCAAACGATCATCGAGGATCATAGGATAGATGACCGCCGTGTATGGATCGACCGAATCCAGCGGCACAGCGGTGGCATCGAGCGCGGCTACGCATTCATCTTGGAAGTAATCTTGCAGCTCGAACTGCCGATATTGCTCGACTACTTGTCTCGCCTGGTGCAGTTTTCCGGGCTCTGTCTCGCTTGCAGCGCTCAGCAGTGCTCCGATAACGCTACGGTAAACCTGAGCGTGTTCACTGCCCGTTGCTTGCGCACGATAGCCACGCGCCAAAGCCGGTTGCTCAAACAGTCGATCTGCTAGTAGCTGCCATGTACGGGTTGCCGCATCGGTTTGCCCAAGGCTTTGCTGCAGCTCAGCCGTTAGCTGCAACCAACGGATCGGCACCGTATCAACCAGTGCAACTGCACGCTGAGATAATGCCAAGGCGGTCTGCGGTTGGCGGTCCAGGCGGTACAAGGCAGCCATCAACGCGTAGTTCTGCGCCTGCACAAAAGGTGCTGAGTCGTTCGAGCGCAGATGACTATTCAGCAGTTTGTGGGTTGCGAGCAAGTCGACGGCCAGAGGGTCTGGCTGCGCACCGATCACTTGCAGCATAGAGTGGGCCAGATGTGCTGCAAGCGTACGCTGTTGCGCGGTACTAGAAACGTCGCTTGGCAGCAACGTCAGGCTTTCGGCCAGCAGCTTGTGCGCTTGTTCATAGTTCGCCGCGTTGATTGCTCCTCGCGCCCGATTCGCTCGCACCGTCAGGCCTAGCAACGGATCCGAAGCTTGCACCTGCTGGTACCAAGATTCAGCTGCCGCAGAGTCGCCAGCAATGAGCATGAGGTTGCCCAGGTGTAGCCGTGTGCTGCTGGAATTTGGGTCCAGGACCAACGCCTGTCGCAACTGTTCTTCCGCGCCGGCCAAATCGCCAAGCGCAGCGTTTGCGTTGCCGAGCAGGTTATGGCGCAGCAGCAGCAGGTTAGGGCCAGCCTGTAGAAACAGATCTTCCGGCAACGCGGTGACGACGGCGGCATAGGCGCCCCGCTCCAGCGCCGTCAGCGCAGAGTGCAAAGCTTGACCTTGCGGTGAGTTTAGCGAAGAAAATTGCTGCCCTGCTGCCGAGAAGTCGGACATGAGTAGATCGGCAGCGCCAGGTGGCACCGGAGCCGAGCCTTGCACAGTCAAGCTACCGAGCCGCCCGCCATCCGTGCGCGCGGCGCAAAGGGGTTTGAACAATCGACCCGGGTCCTGAAAATCCTCTGGCAAGGCGACGATGTCTGCTTCCAATTCGGTTTCAGGAGAGTTGATGATGATTTGATTGGCCGCGTCGACTTCACTATCTTGGGATCGCACAAAGGCTTCGGTGGTCACCTCAATCACACCACCATCACCGCCCACGACCGCAGCACGGGCCAGCAGTTTGGATTGGTCCAACACCAGTATGTCTTGCTGCATTTGGACTCGAACGTTGCCGCCTTCGCCACCGGTATCGCTTGCATCAATGCCGCTGTTGCCAAACAACCGTGCAGATCCCGTTCCGCTGATATCGATGTCGCCGCCACCGGCATCCTCTGCTGCGGTGGCAATGACGCTGTCTATCAGTTGCAGGTCGACTAGGTTGCGTGAGCCCTGCCCGATGCGCACGTTCCCCGCATCTCCGGATCCAACACCCGTGCTGTTAGATTGAATGCTGGCACCGTTGAGCTCGAGGCTCCGAACATCCAGCTCAATGGGCCCACCCGCACCCGGCAGGGCGGTGGAGCTGCGTATCTCCGTTCCTGAGTCCAAGCGCAACAACTCGGTGCTGATGGCAATGCTTCCTGCAGGCGCAGTACGCGGCTCGGTGCTACCACCGCTTTCGTCTTCCTCCACTTCCGTGGCTGCACGTATGGAGCTGCCCTGACCATCGCCGCGAGCGCCGCTTAACGTCACCGAGTCAGTGGCGCGGATGCTAATGTCACCGCCAACACCCACGCCTGAGGTGCTGGAGCTGATGCGGGCGCCGTCGTGCAGTTCCAAAGTCCCAGTTTCAATGTCTATGTTGCCGGCATTGCCCGATGCGGCAAAAGCTGAGCCTGCAGTAATCCTTGAACCCCGGTCGCGCTCAGGATCATCAGGGTTGTTGGTGCCGGCTAAGGTCAAACGCTCGCTGGCGTCCACGCGCACCGTACCACCGTTGCCCTCCGCTGCCGCAGCGCTGGCTAACCGTGAACCGTTACGCAGCTCGACCACTGGCGCCATCAGAGTTGCCGTACCTGCGTCTCCGGCAGCATTGCTGTTAGCTCCGATGTTAACGTTCTGCCGCGTCACAATGGATTCTTCGGCTATCAGCGTGACGTCGCCACCAGCGCCGGTAATCGGATTCGCCCCTCCACCGCCGCCAGATCCACCACCACCAGAGCCGCTACCAGAACCACCACCGCCTGAGCCACCACCGCCTGAACCACCACCGCCTGAACCACCACCGCCTGAACCGCCACCGCCGGAACCGCCACCGCCGGAACCGCCACCGCTACCACCAGCACCACCGCCACCGCCACCGAAGGCTACTGGCCCCGACGAGCTTTGAATTTGCGCACCATCGGCAATCTCAATGCGTCTTGCGCTGAATTCTATGGACCCCGCTGCGCCCTCACCCAAGGTAAATGAACTGATTTCCGCAGCGTCAACAGCCAACTCGTTGCTGGCGCTCACCAGAATGTTGCCAGCACGCTGTCCACCCTCGGTACTGGTGCTCAGCTGCGAATTGCGGATACCAATATCGTTGCTCGCAGACAGCGTCATGCCACCGCTACGGGTCGCCGCCAAGCTACTGCCGCGAATGGCCATGTTGTTCGCAGACAGCTCGAGCTCGCCGCCACTGAGCATCGCATTGCGAAGATCAAGCTCACCACTGGCCAAAGTCAGCTTGCTGTTGTTGGCAACGCTTAGCGTGGTACCCGACAGACGAACACTGGAGTTCGGGCTAATCAGCCCGAAGGCTGAGGGTTCCGCAAATGCCAACCGCACATCACCGCTAAAAGTCAGCAGGCCCTGTGGATCATCTGCCAACATGACCAGAGACTCTGCACTAGAGCCGACAAAGGCGCCGGCTACGTCCAAGCTCGCGTCCGCGCCAAAAACGATTCCCGCCGGATTCAGCAGGTACAGGTCCGCTCCTGGAATGCTGGTACGCAAGGTGCCATCGATTTGTGAAAGGGCATCACCAGTTACGCGAGAAATGATCCGCAAGGTAGTAAAGCCTGGCTCGGCCGTGAACTGCACAACGTCCCCCACACCAACATCGAACTGAGAAAAGCTATGGAATAGGTTGACGCCCGCTCCCGGCCGTAAACCTTGGCTCTCGTCGACCGTTAGCGTGTTGCCAAGCAGTTGCGGCTGAACTTGTGGACCTGCACCTACAGTGCCATCGCGCACAACTTGAGTTTGCGCTTGCGCATGTAGCGAAGCGATGAGCAGCGCGCCGAGTGCTATATGTCTTAATCCACTCACCGCGCAGACCACCACAGGCTAAGGTGTATGCCGTCATCGGTAAGGCTATGTTCGCCCGCATAGCTGAGATTGTCGAAGGCGTGCCCCCACTGTAATTCTAACCACCAACGCGGTGTCGGCCGCCAGCTCAAACCGATCCCCGCTGACTTTAGTTCCGATGGGCCAGCTTCGTCTCGGTCGACATTCCAAGAATGCGACCAATCCAGGAACGGGCTGATCTCCAATCGCGGACGGCCAGTGGCATCGGCCCACAGCGGCACGCGCCATTCCACGCTTGCGGTCATCGCCGAGTCTCTGATTAGGGTGTTCTCTCGATAACCGCGCACACTATGACGTCCACCAATTCGACTCTGCACAACGCCGAACAGCGGATCGTCCGCGAGCTGCAGCTGGCCCCGCACTAACCACTGACTGTTTAAAAAGGGCAAACGGCGTCCCCACTGAAACTGTGCCTCAACGGCGAAGAACTCGGGATCAGGTGGCCGCTCGGAAGAAAAACCCATCAGGCTGGTGTTGGTTGCGCCGAAGGCGTCCACGCCCTTGGCAAGCGCTAACCGCGCGGCAAAAACGTTGTTGAGCCCACGCCAAAGCACGTCTGTGCCAACTTTGATGATGGTAAGGTCGACCTCGCCTTCATCTGGTCCCGCAACAAAGCTAAAGCCTTGACCCAGCAAAAACGTTTTGCTGCGCTGTAGCTCAGCACTGACAAAACCGCCAACGTTCAATCGCAAGTCGCGCCAAAACGGCCGGCTCAACTCAAGTCGCAGGGTGCGAGATTCAGCTTCAATATCTAACTCATCGAACGGTTCAGCAACGACTTCGGTGTCGGTGGCTTCAACAAAAAGCGCCAACGTGGTTCCCGCCGCAGTGAGAGGTACGGCGTAGCCGAGCTGACCCTCCACCAACCCTTCTGCTACGCTGGCATTCAGATTGAGCTCATCGCCAAGACCCAACAGCCCCGCACTCTGGAAGTACAGATCGGTGCGAGCTTCACCAACCGCAGTGCTTTGGTGGTTGTTGGCGCTGATATCCAGCGACCAGCTCGGCGCTTCTTCTGCTTGAACATACAACACCGCTTCCCCTGGCACGGCGCCCGGCTGCACCCGAGCATCGAGCTGATCGATCCGGGGGTTTTGCAGCAATAGCTGCAGGCTGCGCTCCAGCGCAAAAATGTTAAGCGGGCCGCCATCGTTGTTGGCCGCTATCATGCGTTGCAACCGCGAAGGACGAAACCGACCGTCTGTGCCTACTGCGACAATGGTTAGCGGGTTCTCAGATAGTTGTACCGTTAGCGTTTGGCCATCCAACGAACCAAGCTCGGCTCCCGAGGTGAGGTAGCCAGCATCGATGTACACTCGCGTGAGCTCATCGCGCAGTCCGACCAGATCTGCCGACGTTAGTGGCCGGTTCAGAAACGGCGCTGCTGCTGCGTCCAGCACCGCGGTAGCGATGACTTGATTACCTTCGAAGCGTACGCGCTGCAATACAACGGCGGCATCCAGCACTGTGGACTGCGCCTGCTCGCCGTCGAATTCGAAGGGTGGCAACACCGACTGTGGCGCAGCAAGTACGGCGCTCGACTTGCCGAGCACAAAACCCAAGACGACGCACAATGCTGCAACACTGACCGCCGCCTTCACAGATCGAGATCCGTCAAGCCGATCTGCTCGAGTAGTGCAACCCGCGCCGCCAGCAATTGCGTCTGTTGAGCTGGCCCTGCGCCGCCCAACTGTCGCTGCAGCTCAGCGAACGTGTCGTACCAAAGTCCCGCCGCAGCCAAGCCATGAATGGTTCGCACCTGCGGAGCCGACGCAGCCGCAACTCGGAGCCCAGCGGCAGCTACCAGATCCTGGCTCCGCTGAGACTCGTCTGGCACCAAGGCCGCATACCAGGTGTAGTTGACGTCCGCTCCTAAACTAACCTCATGCTTTGCCAGCGCTAAGGTATGTAGTCCGGCACTAACCGGCGGCGGCAAGCGCAATGACAGTAATGGCTCTGCCAAGTTAGGCGCTACAATAGTCAGCTGCACGGGCACCGGGCTGGGCTGTGACAGGTACCAATACAATATAGGTTCCGCCTGCGTAGTCAGGCCGGTGTGTGCAGGCGCAATCAGTTCCAACTGCGGCAACTTAGAACCGCTGCCGCGCGTCGCCGCGCCGGATCGGTGTCGCGTGGCACCCCGATTCGCTGGAATGTAAACCGGAGCCTGCGCTTTGTCCGCTGCTGCCTGGCTCTGCTCCGCCAAAGTAGTGGAGTCCAATTCTTTGGCCGACTCTTCTGCAACAGCTTGATTCAGTAGCTGGCTGCTAAGAAGCAGGCAAATACTGAGCTTGTGTACTATTAGACGTGGTTGCGTCATCACTGCTTACCTGTGTTGTCTTCGCTGGCGACGCAGAATAGATCTGCGTCATCCCGTCGAACCCTTTCAGCGTTGCATTGGCAAGCGGCTCCAGACCGTGCTCTTGCCTGAGCAATTCAATCGTTTGTTGCGCCACCAGAACTCGGTGTCCCGACCCGGCCAGAACGAATCCGTCTTTGTCATAGGATTCCAGCCGGGCGGCCAAGTTGATCGGTGGGCCAATGGTGGTGTACTTCATGCGCCCGGTGCTGCCGTAGGCACCGGCAACCGCCTGCCCGCTGGCAATGCCAATTCGCATACGCATGGGCGGCAGATCTTCCTTGGCCCAGCTCGCATTGAGTTCATCCAACGCCGCACACATGCTCTGCGCGCAATCCAGCGCGGCTTGCGCATGATTGGCAACCGTGACGGGATCTTTGCTAATGACCGGCGCGCCAAAGTTCACCATGACCCCGTCACCGGTAAAGTCGTTCACCACACCGCCATGTTGCTCTGCTTGCTCGGCCATGGCTTCCATGAATTGGCCCATCCAGCGCATCAACCGGTCTGGAGCTAAGGCGTTTACGCGCTCGCTGAAGCCACTGAGATCAGCGACCAGCACCGTGACTGCTGCCAGCTGCGGTGCCGGCAAACGTCCCTGTGTCCAGCTATGGCGATCACGCCAAACTTCTTCGAGCACCGGCTGCGAAACAAACTGCCCAAATAGGGCGTACAACGCCGACTTGTCGCGCCGATCTGTCCAAGCGCGCAGGCTCCAAACACCCAGTGCGCTGAACATCATGGCCAGCATCGGTGTAGCCAACAGCAGCCACAACGCCTGGCCATGGGCCAACCACACCCAAAGAAAAAGCGTGCCAGCACTAGCAAGCAACGCCGTAACTTGGAGGATCTTGCCTAAGCGCAGGCTTGCCAATACAGCGGCGAGCAACGCCCAAGCGAAGATCCAGCAGGCTGTTGCAAGCTGCTGCCACGCGTGGGTTGGCTGCTGCTGACCTTGGGCAATGCGTACGAGTTGATCCGCGGCAATGCCGTGTAGCAAGCCACCGTGCTCTGCTACCGATAGCGCGGTAGAAAACTGATCCTTCACGCTGGGCGCTGCGGTGGCAATGACCACCATGCGCCCGTCGATGGCATGCGCTGGGACTTCACCCTCGAGCAACTGGGTTAAGCTGAATTGCGCAAGCCCCGCTGCACTACGCGGGTCGAACAAGTACTGGTAGCCGCGATCGTCAAAATGCCCGTAGCCTCCAAACTCACTGTGTAGCGGTGGCATGGGGGTGAGCCCCAGCTGCAACCAGTCAGAATTGTTCGGGTGCGCAGTGATGGCCAAGTTGCGCTCGGCCAAGTAGCGCAAAGCCAAGCGCAGCGGCAAAGACAAGTGCGCCTGGTCAGCTTCATCCCAGAGCATGAGGAACAATCTGCGCAAGGTGCCGTCGGAATCCACAGGCACATCGCTGAAGCCGACCTGTGACCCAGGCAAGTATTGCGGCGCTGAAATTTCCGCAGCCTGTTCATCGGCGAGCTTTTGCGCCATGAAGATGCGGTCACTATCCAGCAGCACCGAGCGCAGCTCGGCTGTGCCCGGAGGCCGTGGCTGGTCACGATACAGGTCAACGCCAATGGCCGCGGGATCTTCGGCCAGCGTCCTGTGCAACACCCTGGCGAGCATTTCATCGGAAAGCGGATGGCCATAACGGCTGATCTCAGGTTCGCCGATCCAGATCAACGTAGCCTGCGAGCGCGGCGCAGAGACAGTGGGCTGCACAGACGCAACCCGATCAAAAGCCCAAAGCTCCAGAGACTCGTTGAGCCCTCGCTGATCCATCCAGGCCAACAATCCAGCGATCATCACGCTCAACAGGAGCGCAATCAGGAACCTCGGCGGGTGATATGAGGCCATAGCGGGTTCGCAATGATCACCGGGGCCTTACCTTAATACAGCAGCGGAGCACCGCAACAGAGGCAATTCGGCGCTTGCGTCAGTTAGCCGTCAGATGCCGACGTTAGTGCGCCTCATCCCAGTTCTTGCCAACACCAACATCGACTTTTAGCGGCACCGACAGCTCTGCAGCACCCTCCATTCTTGTTCCGGCGCCCTCGATCAACTGATCCACATCCGCAGCCGCCACCTCGAACACCAGCTCGTCGTGCACCTGCATGATCATCATCGCATCCAACTGACTCGAGGGCAGCCAGTCCGCCACGTTGATCATCGCGCGCTTGATGATGTCTGCGGCGGTACCCTGCATGGGCGCATTGATGGCCGTGCGTTCGGCGCCTTGTTTACGCGGCACGTTTTTGGAGTTGATCTCGGGGAGATACAAGCGCCGACCGAAGAGAGTTTCAACAAAACCATCGTCATGTGCCTGAGCCCGGGTGCGCTCCATGTAGGCCTTCACTCCCGGATAACGCTCAAAATAGCGATCGATGTAATCCTGGGCCAAAGTTCTTGAGATTCCGAGCTGGCGCCCTAAGCCAAAGGCAGACATGCCATAGATCAAGCCAAAGTTTATCGCCTTGGCGCTGCGCCGTTGATCATCGCTGACTTCATCCAGCGATACCCCGAAGACTTCGCTGGCAGTTGCGCGGTGAATGTCCTGATCATGCTCGAAGGCGGTGTTAAGACCTTGGTCTCCCGACAGGTGCGCCATGATCCGCAGCTCGATCTGCGAGTAGTCCGCGGCTACCAATCGGCGTCCTCTGGGCGCAACAAATGCCTGACGGATGCGCCGACCTTCCGCTGTGCGAATGGGAATGTTCTGCAGATTCGGATCCGACGACGACAAGCGCCCAGTGGCCGCTACTGCTTGGTGATAGGAAGTATGGATACGGCCAGTTTTCTGATTGATCTGCAGCGGCAATTTTTCTGTGTAGGTCGAGCGTAACTTCGCCAAGCTACGGTACTCAAGCAACAGCGTCGGTAGTTCATGTCCTTGGGCGGCCAGATCTTGTAACACTGGCTCGGCGGTGGAAGGCTTGCCTCCAGGCGTTTTCTTTAACACCGGCAGTTGCAGTTTTTCGTAGAAGATTTCTTGCAACTGCTTGGTTGAGTCGAGATTGAATTCATTACCGGCAATGCCGAACGCCTGTTGCTTGAGCTCTTCTAAGCGGCTGGCGATTTCTGCACTCTGCTCAGCCAACAGACTGCCATCTACCAACGCGCCATTGCGTTCGACTTCAGACAGCACAGCGATTAATGGACGCTCAATGGTTTCATAAACGCTGACCAAAGTCGGCGTTTGCTGCAATTGTGGCCACAACGCCTCGTGCAAACGCAGGGTGATGTCGGCGTCTTCCGCGGCATAGTCGATCGCTTGCTCCACAGGAACCTGGTTGAAGGTCAGCTGTTTCGCGCCTTTGCCCGCAATCTCTTCGAATTTGATGGTGGATTCGCCCAAATACTTGTCCGCAAGCGCATCCATATTGTGCCGGCTGCCGACGCTGTTTAGCACGTAACTTTCAAGCATCGTGTCGAACTCAATGCCGTCCAACTGAATGTCGTAACGCTTCAGCACGCTCATGTCGTATTTGAGGTTCTGACCGACTTTCTTTTGCCGCGGATCTTCCAGCAGCGGCTTCAGCTGCGCCAGCACATCGGTTAGCGACAATTGTTTCGGCGCCCCAACGTAATCGTGGGCGACTGGCACATAGGCTGCCTCACCCGGTGCCAGCGCGAAGGAAACGCCGACGAGATCTGCAACCATATAGTCGAGGCTGGTGGTTTCGGTATCGAAGGCGAACAGCGGCGCATCTTTGAGTTTTTTGATCCAGCGTTTGAGATCTTTCATGCTGGCCACGCACTCATAGTTGCGCGCTGCCGCACTGGCTGCGATCTGGGCACTTTGTTGGGCCGCCGCCTCGCCGCCGTCCATTTCTTCCAGCCAAGATTTGAACTCGTAGCGGCTAAACAGCTCAACCAGCGCGTCGCGGTCCGCTTCCTTCGGAATCAAGTCCGTTATCGACTCGTCCATACTGACGTCACACTTAATCGTTGCCAGCGTTCTCGACAAAGGCAGCTGTTCCAGCGCATTGCGCAGGTTTTCGCCCACCTTACCTTTGATGCTTTCTGCGTTGGCAACGATGGCATCCAGATCGCCGTGCTCGAGCAACCACTTCGCGGCGGTTTTTGGTCCGACTTTGGGCACGCCGGGAATGTTGTCGACGGTGTCGCCCATCAATGCCAAGTAATCAATGATGCGCTCCGCGGGAACACCAAACTTTGCAACTACGCCATCCCGATCCATGGTGGTTTCGGTCATGGTGTTGACCAGGGTAACGTGGTCACTCACCAGCTGCGCCATATCCTTGTCGCTGGTAGAAATGACCGTGTCACGTTTTTGCTGGGTTGCCTGCAGCGCCAGCGTGCCGATAACGTCATCAGCCTCAACGTCAGGCTCGACTAGCAGCGGCAGGCCCATTGCTCGAATGATCTCGTGAATCGGTGCGATTTGTTCTTTCAGATCGGCCGGCGTTTCTGCTCGATTCGCCTTATATTCGGGGTACAGGTCATTGCGGAACGTATCTCCAGGCGCATCGAACACAACGGCGATCGGGCTGTCCTGGTAGTCTTTGGCGAGTTTGCGCAACATCGCAATCACACCCCGGATTGCGCCGGTCGGAAAACCGTCTTTGGTCGAAAGGTCCGGTAGCGCATAGTAAGCGCGAAATAGATAGGAAGAGCCATCGACCAGCACTAACGGTGCTTTGGCCGATTTTTTTGCGCTTTTGGAATTGTTTGACTTGGATGGCATCTAAGCTGAGTGACCGATAAAATTTGCAGAATGAATAGCGGCAAGAAACTACCATACCTCCTCCAGCGCTGCAGGCGTTGGCTCACCACGCTCCTGCTAATCAGCGGCAGTTGGACTGCAGCTGCGCTGGCCGAAGAAGCTGGTGTGAGTCTCGAAGGGCCGGACGTCACCATTATCGCTGGAGAAGAGCGAACGGTTTACGAGTTTCGGCAAAATGGGCAGCTACGCATGGTGCGTGTGATCCCCAAGTGGGGCAAACCGTACTATCTGGTGCCCGCCGACCCGACTAAGGGCTTTGGCGATCTAGAACGGGCAGAGATGTTACTGCCATCCTGGGTCATCGCAGAGTTTTAGCCGAGTCCGAGCCAGTAGCGTAGCTGGCATCCTACGTGGACCATCGATAAGCTCTAGTCATGTATCTGTGCGAATCTGAGATTTGAACGCTGTTACCCGCTTGGACGATGCCGAGTTAGATGAACTGTTGCAGCGCTACGATTTAGGTCAGATCAGCGCCTGTTCACTGGCAGCCAACGGCATAGAGAACAGCAACTACTTCATTACTGTAGATAGTTTGGATCCGCTGCCGGTTAGCCGTGACTTTGTGCTGACCATCATCGAGCAGCCATCCAACTCCGGTGGCCGCGCTTATGTCGAACTGCTAGACGCCTGCGAGCGCGCCGGCTTGCCGACACCTGGCGTTGTTCGCAACGCCGCAGGTCAGTCTTACGAGACCTTGAACAACAAGCCGGTGCTGCTCTGCCGCCGCCTCCGTGGCCAACACGTACTCAATCCGACTTTAGCGCAGACCGCGGCCATTGGTCGATTTCTCGCTCGATTTCATTTGCGCACCAGCCATCTGGCGTCCTATTTGCCCGCCTATCCTAGGTCGGAGCAGTGGTTGGACGATTCCCTCGAGGCGATCAAGGCTTGGGCTTCCTACCAACACTATGTGCAAGCTGCAGATGCCATCACCAGCGTCCGCTCCATGCTCGCTCGTGACGACGTCCAAGCGCTGCCCCGTTCGGTGATTCATGCCGATCTGTTCCGCGACAATGCACTATTCAATTCAGCAGGGTTGACTGGCGTGCTGGACTTTCACCATGCGGCCACAGGCTACTGTTTGTTCGACCTTGCCGTGGTTGCCAACGACTGGTGCAGCGACACCGAAGGTCGCCTCGACCCAGACCGCATGCTCATGTTGCTGCGCGGCTATCATCAGATTCGTCCACTGCAGGCTCAAGAGCTGTGGTTTTTGTCGCTGTTTACCCTGTACGCCGGCTTGAGCTTCTATCTGTCGCGGGCACAGACCGCAGCAGCCATGGCGCGTAGCCAAAGCGGCCACTCGGCGCGCTCAAAGAACCCAGACGAGTTTGCTCGCATTGTGCGGCAGCGACTGGCACACGCCTTCTACCTTGATCCACGGCTCCTATAGCCGTCTGGCCCACCCTGAAACCGTTAACGCCAACCCCGAGCAGCTCATCATGGGCATCGATCTTCGCCTTTGGCGCGCCAGCCGTCGGTGCGGGTTATATGTACCTGCTACTAAGTTTGTACGTCATGAAGTTTTGTACCGACGTGCTGCTTATCGCCCCGGCGATCATGGGCATCATCTACAGCTTGTCGCGTTTTTGGGATGCTATTTCCGACCCTGTGGCCGGCTACTGTAGCGACCGCACGCGCTTGCGCTTCGGCCGCCGGCGCAGCTGGATACTAGCCAGCCTGATCCCCATCTGCCTGACCTTTACCATGGTGTTCGGTCCACCCGCCAGTCTCGAGGGGACCCAACTCATATTTTGGATGGCGATTGCGATCATCGGCTTCTATAGCGCCATGACCGTGTTCTACGTGCCGCACCTGTCGCTGGGCGCGGAGTTGAGTGACGACTACCATGAACGTAGCCGCTTGTTCGGCATGCGCCACGCCTTCTACACCACCGGTTCCATGCTGTCGCTGGCAACCATGTATTTGCTCATCAGCGCCGAGGCTCGCAGCGAAGCCGCAGTGCGGCAAGTGGCTTTTGATCAGGCGCTCATCGCCTGTCTCGCTATGGGATTGTTGATCGTGTACGCGGTGGTCCGCTTAAGGGAGCCACGTAGCAACGCTAGAAAGATTGAATCCGGTCCATTCCAGGCATTTAAGGACGTCGGGCGAAACCCCTATGCACGCCGTCTGTACTTAGTGTGGTTCATCGAAAACATCGGTGGTGGCGCAATCGCAGCGCTAACGCTGTACGTCTGTGACTATGTGGTGGGCGCTCCTCAGTGGGCACCGGGCATCATCCTTTGCTACATGGCGCCCTCCACTTTCGCAGTGCCTATATGGGTCGCCACCTCGCGCCGCTTTGGTAAGGTCAACACTTGGATTTCCAGCATGTGTTTAACCGGTGTGTCATTCGGCGGAATGTTCGTGCTGCCGTTCCTGGACAGCCCCGACGTCCGTTTGCTGGTGGTTGCACTACTGGCCTTCAGTGCCGGCTTCGCCTCTGCCGGCGGCGGTAGCCTCGGGCCGTCAGTGCAAAGCGACGTCATTGATTACGATGAATTGCATTCCCATGAGCGCAAAGAGGGGTCTTACTTTGCTGTATGGAACTTCGTTTACAAAAGCGGCTTGGGCGTTATGCTGATGCTAACCGGTTTCGTTCTCGAGTTCGCCGGGTTCGAACCCAACGTAGAGCAAAGCATGACGGTGAAGCTGGCCATGGTGTCGTTGTATGGGCTAGTGCCCCTGACCTGCTATTTACTAGGGGCGTTGCTGTTTCGCGGCTTCGCCCTAGACGAATCAGCCCACGAAAAGATTAAGGCCGAGCTGGATGCGCGCAAAACTCAATAGGGTAGAGCACGCAACGTTAGGCGTGCACAACCACCGGTAAGCTAGCGTAGCCACGCAATAAGTTGGATCTAATGCGCTTCGGCTCTGCGACCACCTCGATACGGCTAAATCGCCCGATCAGCTCCTGCCAAAGAATTTTTAGCTGCAGCTCCGCCAGTCGATTGCCCATGCAGCGGTGAATGCCATAACCAAAAGACACATGCTGCCGAGCATTGGGCCGATCAACCTGCAGCTTGTCCGGTTCGCTGAACTGGGTTTCGTCCCGATTGCCAGACAAATACCACATGACCACCTTGTCGCCCTGGCGAATGGTTTGCCCACCAAGGGCGACGTCTTCGGTGGCAACTCGGCGCATGTGGGTAAGCGGCGTTTGCCAGCGAATGGTCTCGGCCACCATGTTTGAGACCAACTGCGGGTTGTCTTGTAGTTGCTGCCACTGATCGGGAAACTGATGCATGGCTAGCACGCCACCGGAAATGGAATTGCGAGTCGTGTCGTTACCACCAACGATCAACAGTACGAGGTTGCCGAGAAACTCGTTGGGAGACATGTTTCGCGTCGCCTCACCATGGGCCAGCATAGACACCAAGTCGTTCCCAGGTTTGCCAGCAGCCCGCGCATTCCACAGCTCAGTGAAGTAGGCGAGGCATTCCTCGAGCTCTGCACGTCGCTCCTGACGACTCGAAACGAAGTCGCCACCAGGACCGCTGCTGGCAACGTTCGACCAGCGGGTCAGCTTAGCGCGCTCCTCGAAAGGGAAGTCGAACAGCGTTGCCAACATCTGGGTGGTGAGTTCGACAGAAACCCGCGGCACCCAATCAATAGTTTCACCCAACGGTAGTTCATCAAGAATCTTTTGCACCCGACTGCGAATCAAACCTTCGAGCTTCTGCAAGTTGCGCGGCGAAACACTACGGTTGACAGTTTTGCGTTGCTCATCATGTTTCGGCGGATCCATGGCAATGAACATCGGCAGATCAAAATCTGGATCCTGATCATCGATGCCGATGAAAGGCTCTGAAGAAAACAGCTGATGCTGACTGTCGACGAATTTTATGTCATCGAATCGCGTAACAGACCAGTAAGGGCCGTACCGGCTTTCGGCGCAATAGTGCACGGGGGCGTCTTTGCGCAAACGCTCGAAGTACGGCCCGTAGGTATTGTTTAGGTAGTAGCCCGAGCGCGCCATGTTGAAATGGCTAAGGGGCATGGATTGTGCCTGTTCCCGATGGGCTTGAAGGTCATCACTTTCTACATCTACGTTCAACATTCGACTATGCCACTTCTAGCAGAAACACAGAGTACCAGTTATTGGCATCCGTCCAGAAGTCAGTCTTCGCGAAGCCCGCCCGCAACGCCAGAGCCTCGAATTCGTCGGGGTGATACTTGAAAGAGTTTTCGGTATGGATCAGCTCATTTGCAGCGAAGGAAAGCCGCGCACCGCCAATGTCTACCGACTGGGCGCAGAGGCTGCGGAGAAACATCTGTACACAGCCCAGCTCACTGTTGTAATGCGCTTCGTGTTGGAAGGCCTGGAGATCAAAATCGGCACCTAGCGTTTCGTTTAAATGCGTGAGCATGTTGAGATTGAACGCAGCAGTAACCCCCGCAGCATCGTCATAAGCCGCTTCCAACAGCGCTTTGTCTTTCTTGCGATCTACGCCCAACAATAGGTGACTGCCAGGGCCGAGGGTTGCACGAATGTTTGACAGCAACCCCACCGCCGATTCCGGCTCGAAGTTGCCGATGCTCGAGCCGGGAAAAAATCCCGTTTTTTCCAGGGCCCGCACTGGCGCCGGCAAGGCAAACGCTGCCGTGAAGTCGGTACACACGGGATACAGCGACAGCCACGGAAAGTCTTTCTGCAGCGACTTTGCGTTTTCTTGCAAGTGGTCGCCAGAGATATCCACGGGCACGTAGGCTACCGGTCGCACAGATTCCAGCATCTTGCGGATCTTTCGACTGGAGCCTGAGCCATATTCCACCAGAGCTCCGCCGTGGCCGAGGTAGGCGCTGATGGCATCACTGTAGGCGTCGAACAAGGCAATTTCAGTGCGGGTCAAGTAGTACTCTGGCAGCTCTGTGATCTGCTCGAATAGCTGAGAACCGGCTTCGTCGTAAAAGTACTTGGGGGAGATGGTTTTTTTGGGCTTCGACAGTCCCCGCAGCACCTCCGCGCGAACGCTGGTGGCTTCAGGCTTTAAATCAAAGTATTCGTACGCACCCTGGGCCACTAGCGCACACCGTCCGTTCCCGATACGTCCTGCGCGAGCCGTATGCCGCTCGCCTGCCACCGATCCGGTGGATAGAAGAAATTTCGATAGCTGGCTCGCAAATGATCCGCAGGGGTAAAACAGGAGCCGCCCCGGAGTACTAATTGCTCACTCATGAATTTGCCATTGTATTCACCCAGAGTGCCCGGCAGCGGACGATAGCCGGGGTACGGTCCATAGCTGCTTTGGGTCCATTCCCAAACATCGCCAAACAACTGCTCAAACGGGCCCTGACTCGGCCCCTGGCCAGCCGGCCGACTATGAAACTGCTTGCTCTCGACAAAGTTGCAAGCAGCGTTGGCCGCGGACCCCTCGGTTGATTGCCCACTAGTAGCCGCCGCCTCCCACTCGAACTCTGTGGGCAATCTTGCACCAGCCCATCGTGCATACGCATCCGCTTCGTAGTAGCTAACGTGCATTACCGCTCGCGCGTCATCGAGCTTGTGCAAACCATCTAACCGGTATTCGAAGTCTTCACCGCCGCGTTTGTGCCAGTACAACGGCGCCTTCCACGCTTGTTCACAGACAGTGGTCCAAGCATTCGACAGCCATAGCTCCGGCCGTTGATAGCCACCATCTGCGATAAAGCGCCGATATTCCCCGTTGCTCACAGGTCTGTTGGCCAACGCATACGGCGCCAGCAACACTTCGTGTCGCGGTAACTCGTTGTCAAAACAAAACCCAGTGCTATCAGCGCCGACAGATACAATCCCTCCGGGACAGGAGACGAAATTGAGCTTGTCGCTGGCCGTGAGCCCGCTTGTTTTAGGCGCCGTTTCTATCGCTGGACAGTAGTTGGGAAACAGTGGGTTATGCCCGAACGCATACTTGAGATCCGTTAGCATCAGCTCTTGATGCTGCTGTTCGTGATGCAAACCGAGCACGAGTCGTTGTAGCAACTCCCCATCAGGCTCACTAGAGACCAGGGACTGTTCCAACAACGTCTGCATCGCTGCATCAACGTGGGCACGGTAGGCGTAAACCTGGGCAACAGTGGGTCGTGACAGGTGACCGCGACGAGTACGCGGAAATTGTGCGCCAACGCCGTTGTAGTAAGAATTGAATAGATATTCGAATTGGGCGTCAAAAGGACGATAACCAGCCAGCATTGGCCGCAAAAGAAAGGTTTCGAAAAACCAACTGGTATGGGCCAAGTGCCACTTCGGTGGGCTAGCATCGTCCATGGGCTGAACGCCGTAGTCCTCTACTGCCAACGGCGCACACAGCGCTTCGGACTGGGCTCTGACTTGCTGATAGCTCGCTAGCAACTCAGCCACCGATGGGCTGATCCCTGAGGCAGTCTGATCCCGAGTATCTAGCTCCCGGGTGTCCAGTTCCCTGGTATTTAGCAAAACAATCCCTAGGTCGGGGGTTCCGGCTATTGCACAAACCGGCCGACGCACTTGATGGTTGTCCGCGGCCCCGTGGACTAACGAACTAGAAACTCAACGCCAATGACGTGAATGTCTGCTGGATTATATCAGCCTTGTGCGGGAGCTTGATGAATCCATGATAGTGGCCCATCGGGTTAATGATGACGAGGGTGCCGGTGTGATCGATTTGATAGGGGCCCTCCTCTGAGGGCATCCTGGCGAAGGCGGCATTCACATCCTTGGCAAACTCAGCAAGCGCCCTGTGTTCGCCGCGTACGCCGACAAAAGATTTCGAAAATGCCTGAACGTAGTTTCGCAGCGCCTCTGCCGTGTCGCGCTGAGGATCCACGGTAATTAGGACGCCCTGAAACTGTGCGGCCAGCTCTGGCTGCTCGGCAATGAGCGCTCGCTCAGCCTGGCCCATTTCTGACAGGGTAACCGGGCAAATATCAGGACAGTTGGTAAAGCCGAAAAACATAAATGACCAGCGCCCTTCCAAATCTTCCCCATCAAAGACCTCGCCATTCGCCGTCGTCAGCGCAAAGGGCCGCAACTCTCGCGGTTTCGGCCAAAGCACAACGCCTCGTTGCGCCAGCTCTTCTGGGCTGAGTACTGGCGTACGACTAACGCTGTAGACGAACATGCCGACCACGCAGGTGACGAACACCAGGCACATAAGCACGGTGGTGGCGATGGAACCGGAATGAGAGCCCAGTTTAAAGAACCGTTTGGGTTGCACTGGTTGGCACCATCTCCAACGGTACGCTGCTGGCAACCGGCACCAGGGTGATGTAGTGATCCACCAGCAGCAACACAAACAGCAACATCAGATACCAGATGGAGTAGCGAAAGGTTTCAATGGGTGCTCGTGGGTTGCGATTGCGCAACAGCACAATGGCCCAATACAGAAATCCTGCACCCAGCGCGATCGCGCCGGCCAAATACACGAGCCCACTCATGCCGATGGCAAAGGGCAGCAGACTGGCGGCAAAAAGAATCAGCGTGTAGAAAAAGATATGCAGACGGGTGTAGGCCTCGCCGTGAGTCACTGGCAACATCGGCACATCCACCGACGCATATTCCTCTTTACGATCTAACGCCAGGGCCCAGAAGTGCGGCGGGGTCCAGGCAAAGATGATCAACACCAGCAACAAAGCGCCAGGCTCAACTGTCCCAGTTACCGCTGCCCAACCAAACAGTGGTGGCGCGGCACCGAACAAACCACCGATGACGATGTTCTGCGGCGTCGCACGCTTTAGGAACAAGGTGTAAATCAGCCCGTAGCCAACCCAAGACGCCGCGTTGAGCCAGGCAGTCAGCGGGTTCACCAGGGCGTAGAGCATGGCAAAGCCAACGCTGCCGAGTACCGCGGCAAAGATAAGCCCTTGGGCAGTGCTGACCCGACCGGTGGCAACCGGCCGTTGCTCAGTACGCGCCATGCGCGCGTCGACCTCAGCATCGGCGATATGATTTACCGCCGCCGCAGAGGCCGCCACCAAGGCGATGCCGAGAGTCCCGAAGACCAGCGCGTTGAGCGGCACCATGCCGGGAACCGCGAGAAACATGCCCACCACGGCACACAACAACATGAGCATGACGACCCGGGGTTTGGTCATCTCGTAGTAATCGCGCCAACTCGGGGCGGTAAGGGTCAGTTCACTCATGTACAGCTCTTGCTCTAGACGAAGCCCGGCACCGGTCAGGTCGGCGACCCGGCGGGTAGCGGGGTCGACGTCCCCAGTCGATGCTGGAAGGCGCCGTAGTTTACTGTAACCACCAGCAGCAGGGTAACGGCACCGAAAGCATTGTGGGCCGTTGCGATCCAAAGCGGCAAGACCAACAGAACGTTGGCGATTCCCAGGCCAAGCTGCAGACCCAGCACCAATGCCACTGGCCAGGCCAGCCAGTGAGACACGCGCCAGAGTCGATAAGCCAAGCTACCGACCAGCAACAGCACCAGCAACGCACCCAGCCGGTGGAACATCTGTATGGCCACCCGCGCCTCGCTTTCCAACAGTCCGCCGAGGTAATTGGGGCCTACGGACTGGCCGATGTTGAAGCCCGCGCCAAGGTCCATCGATTGCGGCCAAAGCTCACCATGACACGTGGGGAAGTCGGGGCAGGCCAACGCGGCGTAGTTGGACGATACCCAACCGCCCAAGGCGATCTGCACAACCAGCACCACCAGGGCTAGCATGGCGTGAGAGCGCAGCCGGGCGGGCACGGTAAAACGGCTCACGGGCCCGAGCGCGCCCGTGCGCAGCGCCAACAACCACAGCAACGACAAGGTCATGAAACCACCCAGCAGGTGCGCGGTCACCACTTGCGGCCAGAGTTTCAGCGTCACCGTCCAGGCACCAAAGGCGCCCTGCAAAATGACCATGCCCAGGAGCCCGGTGGTGAGCCCGACCGGCATTCCACTGCTGGCAATCCCCGGACTCTTAGAGCCGGAGCGGGCGCGCCACGCCAGGGCGGTGAACACCAGAATGACCAGACCCAGGGCTGTGGCGAAATAGCGATGGACCATTTCTGGCCAGGTCTTTGTCAGGTCCACCGGGGCTTCGGGGAACTTTGCCTGGGCCGCAGCGATTTCCTCAGCGTCGGTTGGCCACAACAGATGGCCGTAGCAACCTGGCCAATCCGGGCAGCCTAGCCCCGCGTCCACCAAGCGGGTAAACGCACCGAGTACGACCACCACAGCGGCTAGCACTAAGCTCGAGCAGACAAACCAGCGCAAGCGCCCAGATGGTCTGGACGATGCCTGGGACGTGACGGATTCAGCCAATTTGCGACACCTTCAGTAAGCGCTTGAGGTCACTCAACACTGGCTTGCCAGCCGTGTCTAGTGGGTAGCGAAACACCAGGTTCCCCAGCGGATCGACGATATAGATGCCCGGGTTAAGCGTGGCGCCGCCCGTCTGGCGCCAACGTGCGAGCTTGGGAAAGGGCTCTGCCAATGCTGTTGCTGCCATATCGGGACTGATCAAGGAGCGCCGCACCCGCTCGGCATCCTTGCTCAACAAAATGTGGAGTTGCCGCATTTCATGCACCGCTTGCGCGCACGTGGCATCGCAGGATGGCGTGGCAACAACCCAAACTCCCCATAGGGCTTCAGGTGCCACAGCAATCCCAGCGCCATCAACCAGCAACAATTGTTCGGTTGTGAGCGCCGGTCGCACCCATTCACCCTGATTGGTTGTGCCCCAAACTGCGCCATCACGCGCCTGGAAGAACAAAAGGTAAGAGCCACCCAAAGACAGCGCTGCGATGACTAGAATGACGATCAGCTGTAGACGGTTCTTGCGCACGGTTTGAGGGTCGGCTACAGGTTCAGGCTGGGTCATGCTTCTGGTTGTTCCACTGCTATCTATTTTGGTTCCGCTGGTTCTAGCCTGTGCCTGCTACCCGCAATCGCGCCGACTCGTAGTCCGAAGACTAGGTAACCGATGCTCAAAACTGCGGCAAGGCCGAACCACTGTACAGCGTACCCCCGGTGCCGGTCGGCTGCATTGGCAATGGTCAGTGGCGCTGGCGCAAGTACGCCGGGTTGACCTGGCTCCAGGCGCAGCTCCAGCGCTTGCCCCTGTTCACGTTCAGCGGCCATGGCGACTACGTTCAGCCGCTGGCGCCGTTTCGGCCAATTGGCTGTGACTGGTTCCGGCGCCAAGAGCGGCAGCAGTCCCGTGTCAGGCCACACCGTGGCCACCACCTCCACCAAGCCCTGGGGAGTCTCGACCGCAGGCCATTGCTCGCGCTTTTGCTGAGCAGCCACAAAGCCGCGGTTCAGCAACCAAGCTCGTCCCTCTAGGGTCACAAACCAATGCACGACCCAATAACCCACTTCGCCGTCACGTACCTGGTTGTCGATCAGGTAGTATCGTTCGCCGTCAAAGCGACCTTCTAGGCGCAGTCGGCTGAACGCTTCTACGCTTCGATCGCCTGACGCCAAAGCCGTCACGCGCACGGGGAGCGCGCCGGCCTGCCGCAGATACTCAGCCGCCAGTGCTTGTTTTTCCGCGCCGCGACTGAGCTGCCAAAAGCCTAAGCCGCACAACACCGGCACAAATACCAGGGCAAACAGCGTCAATCTCAGCCCCGGTCGGAAGCGTTGGCTGCAGGGGTTCATCGGCGAATCACCGGGGTGGGTATGCAATACTGCATATCTTTAATGCGGGTCTGCCATTGCTTAAACCCCTCATAATTGTGCTGTTGGCCGGGGTGCTGATCAGTCTTTTCAGCGGCCTGGTCTTTCTTTTCAAAGACAGCGAACGCTTGGACTCGAAGCGCACACTGTATGCGCTCGGCATCAGGGTCAGCTTGGCAGCCGCGCTGCTGGTAACGTTATTCTACGGCTTCTATACCGGGCAGCTAAGAATTGGGACCAACGCGCCCTGGCACGATCGCGCGGACACAGCCACCGACTCCTCTCAACCGATCGCTCCTGCGGAGCACCAGCCAGAATAGCTGTGCGTTATAGCACGTAGACAAACAAGAACAGGCAGACCCAAACCACGTCAACGAAGTGCCAGTACCAACTGGCCGCTTCAAAGCCAAAACAGTCTTCGGGCAGGAAGTGCCCCTTGAAGGAGCGGAACAGCTGCACCGCCAGAATGATTGTCCCCAGCGTCACGTGAAAGCCGTGGAACCCCGTCAACAGAAAAAACGTTGAGCCGTAGATGCCGCTGTCGAGAGTCAGCCCCAATTCGTTGTAGGCATGCAGATATTCTTCAACCTGCAAGAACAAGAACACAACCCCCAGAGCGACCGTCAGTCCCAGCCAGAGTTTTAATCCACCGCGGTTGTTGTTCTTGATCGCCGTGTGGGCGAAATGCACCGTCACGCTGGAAGTCAGCAAGATCACCGTATTGTAGAACGGTAGGTAGCTCGCCCAGTTGCTGATGCCGGGAGACTCCATGCTCTCTGCAGGGCCGTTAAAGAGCGCATCGTTCGGGTTCGTCATGACCGGCCATTCGGGCTTAAATTCTGGCCACAGATAATCGCCAGTCAGACCCTTTGCACCCTCACCTCCGAGCCAGGCAACCGCCAACACCCGTGCATAGAACAACGCACCGAAAAACGCCGCAAAGAACATCACTTCAGAAAAAATAAACCAGCCCATACCCCAAACGTAGGAGCGACGCAGCTGGGCATTGGCCAAACCAATGGAATTCTCGTCGATGACCTTCGCATACCAAAAGTAGAGCACCGACACCAACAACGCCAAGCCGAAGATGGCCAACAGCGGTACGCCACCACCCCCTGCTTTGACATCGTTCAACCAACCGCCCAAACCGAACACCATGAAAAACATCGCGGCGGCAGCCCACACCGGATACCAACCGTTATGCGGAACGTAATAGACAGAAGGGTCTGTGGTGGTATTGGCCATAGTCGATCTCTTTCTCTTTGTCTGTTCTATCTGTTCCGCTAGTTCTCAGCCGTCACCGGTCTCGACCACGCCTTTTCTGGCAAGCGCGGCATCGATCGTACTGCGTGATGCCAGGTCGGTAACATCGAACAGCGCATAGCTTAGCGATATGGATTCCACATTGGCAGGCAGCTCCGGCCCAACTAGGAAGCGCATGGGCATGGCCATCTCTTCACCCGGTTGTAACACCTGCTGTTCGAAGCAAAAGCATTCGGTCTTGTGAAAATGATCGGATGCCCGATAGGGCACCACCGAAGGCACGGCTTGCCCGACCATGACGCGATCTGTGGTGTTCTTCACGTAGAAATTTACTTCGGTGAGCTCTCCAGGATGCACCCGAACACCGCCCTGTTCCGACCAGAACTGCCAGGGCATGCCACCGTTGGTATTGGTGACAAAATTAACTTTGAT
This sequence comes from Pseudomonadales bacterium, assembly GCA_051027215.1. Classification (GTDB taxonomy): domain Bacteria; phylum Pseudomonadota; class Gammaproteobacteria; order Pseudomonadales; family Azotimanducaceae; genus CALHVX01. Next base: position 139,067 of record JBPCXR010000029.1, read on the forward strand.
CAACCGGCTCGTATCGGTCTGCACCACCGCCGGGTTGTACTCATACTGCCCACCGGTTTTACCGCCCAAGCCCGTGATGTCACAGAGCAGGTTGTATAGCGGCACCAACGCGAAAGCGAAACCAAACATCGCCACCGTCAGTACACACAGCTTGGTCACCGTGGAAAAGCCGCCGCTACGAACGCGGCCCGGCGCAATGCTTTGAGTGTGGAGTGGTTTCACCGTATAACGCCTGCGCTTAAGAGTGTGCGTCTGCTTCAGAGACCTTGGGCGGCTGCGTGAAGCTGTGGTAGGGCGCGGGCGATGGCAATGTCCATTCCAGCCCATGCGCGCCTTCCCAAACTCGACTGGTTGCAGGCTTACCCGCACGAATGGCGTGAATCAAAATGTACAGGAACAGCAGTTGCGAGAACCCAAAGATGTAAGCACCGATACTCGACAGCATGTTGAAGTCAGCGAACTGCAACGCATAGTCAGGGATCCGTCGCGGCATGCCGGCAAGACCGGAGAAGTGCTGCGGGAAGAAAGTAATGTTCACACCGATGAACGATAGCCAGAAGTGCAGCTTGCCTAAGGTTTCGTCGTACATGTTGCCGCACCACTTCGGCAGCCAGAAATAAACGGCGGCGATGATAGAGAACAGCGCGCCAGGTACCAGCACATAGTGGAAATGGGCAACGACAAAGTAGGTGTCATGATACTGATAGTCCACCGGGGTAATGGCCAACATCAGGCCAGAGAATCCACCGATGGTGAACAGCACGACGAAGGCGATGGCAAACAGCATCGGCGTTTCAAACGTCATGGCACCGCGCCACATGGTAGCTACCCAATTAAATACCTTCACGCCGGTCGGCACAGCGATCAACATGGTGGAGTACATGAAGAACAGTTGCCCTGCCAACGGCATGCCCACGGTGAACATGTGGTGCGCCCAAACGATGAAGGACAGAAACGCGATACTCGCGGTGGCATACACCATGGAGTCATAGCCAAACAGCGGCTTGCGCGCAAAGGTCGGAATGATCGCCGAAACAACGCCGAACGCTGGCAGGATCATGATGTACACCTCGGGGTGCCCGAAGAACCAAAACACGTGCTGGAACAGTACGGGGTCTCCACCACCGGCAGCGCTGAAGAAGCTGGTGCCGAAGTGAATATCAAACAGCATCATGGTGACTGCGCCCGCCAGAACTGGCATCACGGCGATCAATAGATACGCAGTGATCAACCAAGTCCAAACGAACAACGGCATTCTCATATAGGTCATGCCAGGTGCGCGCATATTTAAAATGGTCGCGATGATGTTGATCGAGCCCATGATTGATGACGCACCCATGAGGTGCACGGCAAAGATAAAGAAGGTGACGGAGTCTGGCGCGTAGGTGGTCGACAGCGGCGCATAGAAGGTCCAGCCGAAGTTAGGGCCGCCGCCTTCCATAAACAGCGTCGAGATCATCATCGAAAACGCAAACGGTAGAATCCAGAACGAGAGATTGTTCATGCGCGGCAATGCCATGTCCGGCGCACCGATCTGCATTGGTACCAACCAGTTCGCAAGCCCCACGAAGGCCGGCATGATTGCGCCGAAAACCATCACCAGGCCATGGTTCGTGGTCATCTGATTAAAAAATTCTGGTTGAACGAATTGCAGGCCCGGCTGAAACAGCTCAGTACGAATAATCAGCGCCATCACCCCGCCGATCAAAAACATGGTAAAGCTGAACCACAGGTACAGCGTGCCAATGTCTTTGTGGTTGGTGGTGAACAGCCAGCGCGCGATGCCGCGATCCGGTCCGTGATCGTGATGGTCATCGTGGCTTACGATTACTTCGCTCATTACTCTCTACCTATCTGTCGCTACCGGACCATACCGGCGGCGCCTTTGATCTATTGACTGGAGGTTATTGGCCAGACTCTGCAACTCGCAGAACGTCGCGTGGCTGGGTCACATCGCCCATGGCGTTGCCCCAGCTGTTGCGTTCGTAATGGGTAACCGCGGCGATCTGGGCCGCATCGAGTTGCTTGCCAAATGCCTGCATGGCAGTACCTGGGACACCGTTGAAGATGATTTCAATGTGTTCTTCTTGCGAGCCCTTAACAACGGCCGAATCCACCAACGTCGGGAACACCGGCGGGATGCCCTGACCGTTGGCCTGATGGCAGCTCGCACAAAACGTGGTGTATACCTGCTCGCCTTCGGCCATCAGCTCTTCGTTGCTGAAGGTTTTAGAAAGCGCCGCTTTGCGCACTTCAGCAGCCTTGATCTGTTCGGCGTACCAGGCGTCGTACTCGGCTTCTGGTAATGCTTCAACAACGATGGGCATGAAGCCATGGTCTTTGCCGCACAGCTCCGTGCACTGACCCCGATAAACTCCTGGCTCGGGCACAATAGTCCATAGCTCGTTCAGCATGCCCGGAACCGCATCGCGCTTGATGCCAAAGTCCGGCAGCCAGAAGGCATGGATCACGTCCTCCGCGGTAATCAGAAATCGCACTTTACGATTGATCGGAATGCGTAGTGGCTTATCAACTTCCAATAGATAGAACTCGCCCTTAGCGCTGCGCCCTTCAATCTCTTCCTTCGGTGTTGCCAGGTTGGAGAAAAAGTCAAAGCTCTGATTCAGGTCCTGGTCGAGATATTTGTACTGCCACTTCCACTGGTAGCCACGCACTTCAACGGTCATGTCTTCACCCGCTGTGTCGTACATGTCGATGAGCACGCTGGTCGCCGGTACCGCCATGCCAATCAGAATGAGGGTCGGCACGATGGTCCACGCCAGCTCAAGTTGAGTGCTTTCATGAAAAGTGGCAGGCACTGCACCCAGGGACTTTCGGTGCTGTAGCACCGAATAGATGATAGCGCCAAAAACAACGACGCCGATCACCACGCAAATAGAGAAGATCAACATGTGCAGGTCATAGACCTGATGACTGATCTCAGTAACACCGCGGGGCATATTCAACTCATCGGCCCAGACAAAGCTGCCGCCAAAAAGCGCTACTAGCGCCACCGCCCCCTGAACCAGGGACCAGCCTAGCGGGCGGTGGGGCGCGCCACTGCGCGGATTTGTCGTAATTGTTTTTCTCACAATGTCACCTTGGTCGCTGAGGCTCAGCGTTACTTCGAATCGGACCGCTCTAAGGGTTATAGCTCAAGCTGAATAAAGCGCTCGTGATCGTTCAAACGCGTTTCAGTCTTTGGCTCCCCGTCCTCGCAATGTCTGGACACGCAACATGCCCTGAGCTAGCTCGCGACGAATTTCTCCTGGCCTCGTTTTTCGAAGAACGAAGTCTAAATAGTGCGCGCCAGCTCAATATGACGGGGAGGTGCCCTGAAAAGCGGCGTGATTATATCAGCGCGAGTCTTAATCACAATAAAGAAAACCCGAAATTGACGCCTCGAAATGCCTAGTTTTTCAAGGCGTTAACTACACTTTGAAAAACCCGCTAAGAGACTTGCAAGGACGGCCAGGTTTTCGCTTACGCGTCTAAGGCTCTGCATCCGGCGAGATCGAGGGCGATGGATTTTTGCTTGGTTCGGGCTGCTCGGCAGGCGAGCGGTCGAGCAGCTGCAGAGGCTGCGCAGGGGTCGTTTCGGGCCTGGGCCCACGACGAATTCGGGGCAGGGCTGCCAGCGACTTTGCCTGCTGGGCAGCAACCGCGTCGGCAGAATCGCGAAAATCGCAGGCAACACACACCCGCACTTCGCGCAGGGTATCCGCTTCGTCGGTTCGCCAATATTCAATCTGTAGCCGATCTTCGGCCCGGCACTCGGGGCAAATGGCACCGGCAATAAAGCGGCGCTTTACCAGTACCAGTTGACGCTTTTTGCCCGGCGCCGGCGCTTCAGGCTGCTTATCTGTCATCCACTGCCTCCTGAACCAAGCGCAACGCTGCAATCACCGGCCCAGTTTCAGGGACCAATCCGAGCCAGAGCGTGAACGCCGCAGCCGCTTGTTCCACCAACATGCCCAATCCGTCCGCGGTTTCGACCGCGCCGGCAGCCACGGCATAGTCCCCAAAACCCGCGCTGGGGCCATAGAGCATGTCATAGCAACGGGTTCCTTTGAGCTGAGCCGGTTCAATGATGGCAGCAAAGCCTTGGTCTGTGGCTGCCAAGCCGACCGAAGTGGCGTTAATCACCAGATCGAACGAGCCGGAGAGGTTTTCGTAAGGCACGGCTTCAACGCCATCGAACTGAGCCGCTAGGGTTTGGGCTTTAGGCAATGTGCGATTGGCTAACACCAATCGTGCTGGGGTCTCTGCGAGCAACGGCCCCAACGCACCTGCCGCCGCCCCGCCTGCGCCGAGCACGGCAATGCGCAGTCCACGAAGGTCCAGCTGAAAAGATTGTTTAAGGTCAGCAACCAAGCCTGCTCCATCGGTGTTGTAGCCGCGATAGCCGTGACTCTGTGAAACGATGGTGTTTACCGCCCCGGCACGCCTAGCACTAAGGTCCAGCTCGGTAACCCACTGTGCCGCTTGGCCTTTAAAGGGCACGGTGACATTCAAGCCGCTACCACCGCCGGCAAAAAAGGCTTCAACACAATCAGCAAAAGCATCAAGCGGGGCCAGCAGCCGTTCATAGCTCAAGTCCAAATCAAACTGCTGGGCAAACTGCTCATGTATCTGGGGCGATTGGGAATGGGCGACAGGGTGGCCAACAACGGCAAAGCGCAGCACTAGCGTAACCTTTGGCCATCTAAGGTACGCAACGCGCTGGGTGATCCTGGATCGAGCACCGCGCCGCTCAAGATCAAATCCACAACGGTGGAAAACTGTGCCCGGGCATCTCCTTCGCTCAGCACCGCTGGCTCACCACTGCGATTGGCGGAGGTCGATACCAACGGTGTACCAACCAACGCGGCAAGTGCCCGCGCCTGAGGATGCCCCGGAACTCGCACGGCCACGGTTGTGCGACTGCCGGTCACCCAATTGGGGAAGCGCACGTTAGGCACAACCCACGTCACTGAACCAGGCCAGGTATCAAGCAGCAGGCCCCGCTCATCTGCTTGCAGAGCGTTGAGTTCGGGGGTGAACTGTTGTGTGTCAGCACCGATAACGATCAATCCTTTGTCTACCGGGCGCGCTTTAATGGCCAGCACTCGCCCGACCGCGGATTCGGAAAACGGATCACAGGCGAAACCCCACACGCCTTCGGTGGCATGCAGAACCACTCCACCTGCTGCAATGTACTCTGCCGCTTGGCTGAGGGCCGCGTTTGGCACCGCTGGATTAGCTCTAACTGGTAGCCTGCTTGAGCGTTGCCTGCAGCTTCTTGTTCTGCCGCTCTATTTTGCTCTGATTGTCTTTTCGGTCCTGCTGTAGACGCGTAAACAACGGGCCATCAGCCAACCCCAGCATCTGCGCAGCGAGGTAGCCGGCATTTTTCGCTCCCGCTTTACCAATCGCAACCGTTGCTACGGGAATACCACCTGGCATTTGCACCGTCGACAGCAGTGCATCCGCGCCGTTTAGCGGGCCACTATTGACCGGAACACCGATCACCGGCCTCACCGTTTGCGCCGCTACCGCACCCGCTAGGTGCGCGGCCATTCCAGCGCCACAAATAAACACGCCGCAGTCGCGTTCCTCGGCATCTTTGACGTACGCGGCGGTGGCCTCGGGCGTGCGGTGCGCAGAAGTCACTCGCACTTCGGTTTCAACACCCAAATCGGTCAGTACCGTCCACGCCGCTTCCATGATTGGCCAATCGTTCTCCGAACCCATCAATATTGCGACCCAACTCATAGTCTCTCTTCCGCCAACGGTGATTCTCAGGGCGAGCGAATATACCCCTGCGCCACTCGCTGAACAAACCCATCGAGCTCGAGTAACGTTAAGGTTGCTGAGACTTTCTCCGCGGAACATTTGCTCGCCGCAATCAGAGCATCCACTGTGGTCACCGTGCCGTCGATATGAGCCAACAGGCTAGCCGCTGCTGGACTCTGCGGCAGCCGTCGGGCGCTCGAATGAGCCGGAGCGGAGGCCGCACTCGACAGCGGCTGCCAGTCCAAGGCCTCGAGCACGTCCTCCACCGTTTCAACTAAGGCCGCGCCTTGCTTAATCAAGCGGTGGCAGCCAATGCTCACTGGACTGCCCACCGGACCAGGCACGGCCATAACCTCGCGACCCTGTTCCAGCGCCATACGGGCGCTGATTAGGGTGCCGCTGCGCGGCCCTGCTTCCACCACCAGCAACCCAAGTGCCAAGCCTGTAATGATGCGGTTGCGCTCCGGGAACGTATATTTGCTCGCATTAAGCGTAAGTGGGTATTCACTTACCACCGCTCCTCCAGAATCTAAGATGCGCCGCATCAGCGCTTCGTTGCTCGCCGGCGATGGCCGTAAGAGCCCGCTCCCAAGCACCGCAGTGGTCGGCCCGTCGGCATCCAGTGCACCCCGGTGGGCAGCAGCATCGACACCTAAAGCCATACCGCTCACAACCATCAAACCGCTGTCGGCGAGGCCCTGGGCAACCCGATGCGCCCAGTTCAACCCTCGCTGACTGGCGCGACGGGCGCCCACCACGGCGATTGCCGGCTGCTGCAATAGCTGTGGTTGACCACGAACATACAGTGCCATGGGTGGGTCCGGCATATAGCGCAACCAACGCGGCAGATCGGCGCCAATCAGCACCGATATGCCATGGCTTTGCATCTGCGCTGCCAGGGTTTGCCAGGGCAGCTGATCCGCTGCAAAAGAGGACAACAGGCGCTGGCGTTGTTCGCCATCGAGACTTTGCTCTAGCGACCCAACGTCAGCCGAATCACTGGCTCCGCACAGCTTGGAACAGGCATCTCGCAGGCGCCGCCGGCCATATTTCGCCAGCACGGCAAGATACTGATAGTCCGAGGAGGTTAAAGTGGGCGCAGCCGTCATCTCGGCAGCGTAACGAGGCTAAGACGCTGGCGTCAGGTGCCAACGACCCGCATCGTTGTGCGCCGCAGACCTTGCATAAGGCCCGCGGCTGCGGTGGATCAGGGGTTGCGTACTTCGTCCGCAACAGCCAGCGGCCGGTCGGCCGACAGGACTAATCCATACGAGAGCTTTTCGAATACGCGGAACACCATCAGCAAGCCAGAGCGTTCGCTCGGCAATCGAATGGTCTCTTTGGCAACGCGGTCTCGCGCCAACGCGCCTTTGCGATAAATCGCCAAGACGTTGCCAACCTCTAAGCCTTCTCGGCCGCCCTTGTTAATGACGACCACATCGTAAGGACCGATCTGAGTAACGCCGCTAAACACCGAAATGATGTCGCCATCAATATCGTTGGTGGGTGCGCTCGGGTAGAAAGTTGAATCAACCCGCCGCTCCTCAGTGGGCAACACGCGGTCACCGATCTGCACTTCTTCTCGGGTGCTGGTTACAAACAACGTTGAGATGTCTTCTTCCTGAGCGACAACGCTGCCTAGACCAATATAGGTGGCTTCTTGACCAAGAATCTCTTCGGTTTCTGGGTCGGTGTAAATCGGCCCTTTGCGCACGAAATTAAAGCTTTCGCTGTCACCCAGCGCGCCGCGCACATAAAGTCGATCGCCGGCACCAAGCACTAAGCGTTCGCTATCGCCCTGTACAACGTAAGGCGATGTCAGCAGTACTTCCGGTTCAACGACACGGTTCTGCACGAGAAAACCTTGAATCGCTTCCAGCGAAATGGCTGGTATAGCCGATTCCAAAGGCGTTGCCCGAATTTGCGGCTGCAGCTTCACGGCGCCGCCGGGGCTGACCTTATAGGTACGCGATGCGTCGCCGCGTTCAACAGTCAGTCGCGGTTGGCCATCTACATAGACCAGCCGCATACGGTCACCCGGAAAGATCAGGTGGGGGTTTTCGATTTGAGGGTTGATCTGCCAAATTTCCGGCCACAACCAGGGCTTCTCTAGAAAGCGGCCAGAGATATCCCAGAGCGTATCGCCCTTAACAACCGTATACACGTCCGGTGCATCAGAACGCAGATACTGGTTCAAGTCGTCGCTGGCGGTTGATGCCGATCCCGACCACATGGCGACCGACAGGCCCAGGCTCCATCCGAGCATCCATTGGCCAATGCGCTTTCTCTTCATGCTGCTTCCTTTTGACCCAGCGTTTCGCTCAATTCGCCGCTACCGAGAAAATCCTAACTCGGCACGGTTACCCTCCGATCCTGTCGCTTGCATAATCACAGTCCAAACTGTGCACACAGGCTGCCACTACGGCGCATCCATCCATATCTGCCGCAGCGACGCGATAGGCATCACGGGCGAAGTTTGCCTGTTGGCCGTGGAATAATCTGCGCAGGGGTTGGAAAAAGTTATACTGATCACAATCTTAGCAGCACAATTTGCACCATTACTAGAGATAGATCACACACGGACCCTGACCCAGTAGCGCTTCCAAAAGCCGACACAAAAGATGACCATTCTCGATATTCTGCACTTTCCTGACCCACGTCTGCGGACCAAAGCCAAGCCAGTCAACGCTGTCACTGAGCAAACTCGAACTTTGATCGACAATATGTTTGAGACTATGTATGCGGCCCCAGGTGTTGGTCTAGCCGCCACTCAGGTCAATGTGCATGAACGTATCATCGTGATTGACGTTTCTGAGGAACGAGATGCACCGCACGTGTTCATCAATCCAGAGCTCACATTATCCGGGGAAGTCATCGATGCGGAAGAAGGATGCCTATCAGTACCCGGGTTCTACGAGCCTGTGAGCCGTCGCTCACAGTGCAGCGTTCGGGCTTTGGACCGCAATGGCGAGCCGTTTGAGCTAGACGCCGAAGACATGCTCGCCGTTTGCATTCAGCACGAGTGCGACCACTTGGAAGGCAAGTTGTTCGTCGACTATTTGTCGGGTTTGAAACGCATGCGCATTCGCAAAAAACTCGAGAAGCTTGAACGCCAACGTGCCTGAGTCGCCACTTTCGTCGCGCATCGACCCATGGCAAACAAACCGCTAGCGTGAAAAAGGATGCGCGCATCGGTTTCGCCGGCACACCGCCGTTCGCCAAGTCAATTCTGTCGGCGCTCGTGGCCGCGGACTACCGTCCGTGCGTTGTCTATTCACAACCGGATCGCCCCAGTGGCCGTGGTCGAAAGCTCTTACCAAGCCCGGTTAAAGCCTTAGCCAACACGCTAGATATACCGGTAGAAACACCGCGTAGCCTGCGTAATGAAGCGCAACAACAACTGTTTGTCGAGCATGAACTGGATCTGTTCATCGTTGCGGCATATGGCTTGATCTTGCCCCAGGCAATACTCGATGCGCCACGTTTTGGCTGCTTAAACGTACACGCATCTTTGCTACCACGCTGGCGCGGCGCAGCGCCAATCGAGCGTGCGATCATGGCTGGCGATTCAGAGACCGGCGTTGCGCTAATGCAAATGGACGCCGGGCTCGACACCGGACCGGTACATCGACTCGTACCAATGCCGATCGATGGACGCACAACCGGCGGGAGCCTCGAAGCAGCCCTTGCACAGTTGGGCGCAACAGCACTGCTTGAGCTGTTGCCGCAATTCGAAACAAGTTTGCCAACGGTGCAAGCAACGCAAGGGGTCACCTACGCCGACAAGCTGCAACCCGCAGACTCGCTCATCGATTGGCAACATAGCGCGGCCAGCATCGACCGTCAGGTGCGTGCTCTGAGCGAACGTCAGCCTGCTCGCACTGCCCTTGGAGACCTGCAGATTCAAATACTCGCTGCCGAAGCAAGCGACGAGCCAACGCCAACACTGCCAGCTGGCGGCATTTTGCAACTGCACAAGAAGGGCCTACTGATCGCCACCGGCGATGGCACACTGAAAGTCACCCTGGCACAGCTCAACCGCGGCAAAGGGCAGCCACTGACCGCCGCTGACCTGGCAAACGGCTATGCCAAGGTGCTCAAGACCGGCGCTATTTTGGATTCGGCGCTGCCCGAGTGAGTAAGCACAAAGCCGGCACCCGCCAAACAGAGGATGGCCACCAGGATCGGTTGATCGCAGCATGGGGCCTGTCAGGCGTGCTCAAGCACGGGCGGACGCTGGACCAGTTCGAAAAAGCCCAGCCGCTATCGCCCTTGGCGACAGAGCTACTCTACGGCAGCTGCCGCCACTACTACTCGTTGGCTGCCCACGTAGGTCCATTGCTCAGTCAACCAATACGCAAGAAGGACTTAGATGTCTGGGCTCTACTGATAGTGGGTGCTTACCAACTATTGCATACCCGGGTTCCTGACCACGCGGCCATAGCCGCCACCGTGGCCGCTAGCCAGGCCCTGCGGCAGCCCTGGGCAAAGGGCTTGGTGAACGGCTGCCTGCGCTCTTTGCAACGTGCCAACAGGGAAATTGCGGCTCCCGGCAACGACCTTCCGGATGCTTTAGACCAGCAGCTACAGCGAATCTACGGCGCAGACTACCCGGCGTTGGCAGCAGCGCTGCTACAGCGAGCGCCCATGGCGCTGCGAGTTAACGTCTGCCAGCACAGTGGCGCGCAGTACGGTGCTCAACTGACCGCCGCTGGCTTGGCCTTTCGCAGCGGGCACGCTGCCGAAACACTGATTCTGGCAACGCCGGTCCCAGCCGCGACCCTGCCCGGCTACGGCACCGGTGCCGTATCGGTACAGGATGCCGGCGCTCAATTAGCGATAGCTGCGCTGGACCAGCTCCTACCCCAGGCCACTGATGGCCCGCTGCGCATACTCGACGCCTGCGCGGCACCGGGGGGCAAGCTGTTTCATCTGATCGAGCGCCTGCAAGGGAACGGCCACCAAGCCCAGTTCACTGCTTTGGAGCAAAGCCCGCCACGGCTCGCGCATCTACAGGAGGAGGCTGCTCGCCTGGGTCACGCTCTGGACTCGAATCTCACCCTATTACAGGGCGATGCCCGTAATCGCGACTGGTGGGACGGTGCTGAGTTCGACCTGATACTGCTGGATGCACCTTGCACCGGTTCTGGAACCCTGCGGCGCCATCCGGACATTAAGTTGTTGCGCGACTTCAGCAAATTAGACGACGACATCGCCGTGCAAAACGCGTTGCTAGCCAATTTGTTGCCGCTGCTGCGCCCCGGCGCGGCCATGCTCTACGCCACTTGTTCTATTCTTCCAGCAGAGAACGATGCCCGCATCGGCAGAGCGCTGAAGCAGGCGGGTCCGGGTCGTTACCGATCCGTGGCCCTAGACCTACCCACGGGTGGGTCAACGGAAAGGGGTTGGCAATTGTTGCCGACAGATCCAGATACAGATGGCTTTTACTATGCCGGGCTAGTGAACCTAAAATAGCGCGCCGGCCGCTAACCGAGAACCTTGCCATGACAATGCCCAGCTACGCGCCACTCTCTATGGCGCCGGAATATTCATGCCGCTAGAACAGGCACCGGGTCTGCTATGAAAATCGTCATCATCGGTGCCGGCCAGGTTGGCGGGACTCTGGCAGAGAACTTGGCGAATGAGGCGTTCGACATCACCCTCATCGACCTCGACGCCAATCGCCTGCAAGAACTGCGTGACCGCTTAGACATTCAAACCGTTCATGGCCACGGCTCGCATCCGGACGTACTAAGGCGCGCTGGCGCTGACGATGCCGACATGCTCATTGCTGCAACGGCGAGCGACGAAGTCAACATGGTCGCCTGCCAAGTCTGCTATTCACTGTTCAAGATCCCCACGAAAATTGCCCGCATTCGGTCCTCGTCATATCTTTCCAGAGACGGCTTCTTCGACTCCGAGCATATGCCCATAGATGTGCTCATCAACCCAGAAGAAGTCGTGACCGAACATATTCAACAACTGCTCACGCATCCGGGTGCGCTACAGGTGCTCAACTTTTCTGAAGGCCGTGTTCAGCTTGTTGCAGTTAAGGCTTACTACGGTGGCCCATTGGTGGGACAAGAGTTGCGTTTCCTGCGACAACACATGCCAAAGGTTGATACCCGAGTTGCTGCGATATTTCGCCGCGGTCGCGCCATCATTCCCCAGGGCAACACGGTAATCGAAGCCGACGATGAGGTATTCTTTCTCGCGGCAGCAAAACACATCAACGCAGTCATGGGTGAACTGCGACGCGTCGAACGTCCGTTTAAGCGCGTCATTATCGCTGGCGGTGGTAACATTGGCATACGTCTGGCACGGGCAGTAGAAGAAGACTTTTCAGTCAAGCTCATCGAATACGATCGCGCCCGATGCGTCGAGTTGGCAGAATCGCTAACCCGAGCTGTCGTGCTCAACGGCGACGCCACCGATCGGGATTTGCTCCTGGAAGAGAACATCGAACAGTGCGATGCCTTTTGCGCTGTGACCAACGATGACGAAGTCAACATTATGTCCTCGCTGTTGGCAAAGCGGCTGGGTGTACGCCAAGTTATGACGCTGATTGGCAAACCCGCATACGTAGACTTAGTGCAAGGCGGCGACATAGACATAGCCATTTCTCCGCAACAAGCAACGACCAGCTCTCTACTCACCCATGTACGCCGCGCCGATGTCGCTATGGTGCACAGCCTACGACGCGGAGCAGCCGAAGCCATGGAAGCCATCGCCCACGGCGACGAGAAGACCTCGAAAGTTGTTGGTCGCGCCATTAGTGAGATCGACTTGCCACCAGGCAGCAGCATTGGTGCCATCGTGCGCGGCGACCAAGTGCTCATTGCTCACGACGATGTGGTCGTGGAAAGCGATGACCATGTAATTCTTTTCATGGTGGACAAGAAACAGGTGTCGGCGGTGGAACGGCTGTTCCAGGTCGGCGTCGGCTTCTTTTAGCGCACGGCTAGTAGCAACCATGCACCTGGCTGTCATCACTCGTGTTACCGGCATCCTGCTAACGCTGTTTAGCATTGCACTGCTGTCGCCAGTGATCGTTGCCTGGTTGTACGACGAAAACACTATCGGAACATTCGTCATTTCCTTTGCCGTAACGTTGGCGGCTGGATTGCTAATGTGGTTGGTGCCGCGAGACCGCCGTGAGCTGCGCGCCGGTGACGGCTTCTTAATCACCGTGCTGTTCTATCTTGGCCTCGGGTTATTCGGCGCTTTGCCGCTCTATTTGTTCGACGAGCTGCGCTCATCGTTTACCAACGCCGCGTTTGAGTCCTTGTCAGGACTGACCACCACTGGTGCCACTGTCTACACTGGATTGGATGCGCTGCCGCGATCGATCTTGTTTTATCGGCAGCTACTTCAATGGTTAGGCGGCATGGGCATCATCGTGTTGGCCGTCGCCATTTTACCGATGCTTGGCATCGGTGGAATGCAGCTCTACCGAGCAGAGTCCCCGGGACCGACTAAAGACAAGATTACCCCGCGCATTACCGAGACGGCGAAAGCACTCTGGTACATTTATTTAGGCCTGACCATCGCCTGTGCGTTGTCGTACTGGGCTACCGGCATGACGCCCTTCGACGCAATCTGCCACAGCTTCTCGACCGTTGCCATTGGCGGCTTTTCTACCCACGACGCCAGCATGGGCTACTTTGACAGCCCTGCCATTGAGTCGGTGGCCGTACTCTTCATGATCATCTCTGGCGTGAACTTTGGGTTGCACTTTACGGTGGTGAGCCGTCGACGGCCCTACTTTTACTTGCAGGACCCCGAGTTTCGCATGTACATGTTCGTGCTTGGGGCCGTCTCGGCCATTGTCGTGTGGGTGTTGTTCAGCAATCAAACCACCAACGATCCTTTGCGTGATGGGATCTTCCAGGTGGTGTCTATCGCCACCACCACTGGCTTTACCACCAAAGATTTTAGTAGCTGGCCGTCTGTTGCGCCCATCGTTCTCCTGCTGGCGGCTTTTGCTGGAGGCTGCGCGGGTTCTACTGCCGGTGGGATCAAAATGATTCGCGTATTGCTGATTTATCTACAGGGCATGCGGGAGGTACGCAGACTCATTCATCCCAATGGCGTGTTCCCCATAAAGCTCGGACGTCAGCTAGTACCGGACCGGGTGGTCGAAGCCGTTTGGAGTTTTTTCTCGGTCTACGTCATATTGTTCCTGACGATGCTTACCTTGCTCATGCTCATCGCGCCCATCGACTTCATGACCGCTTTCTCCGCCGTCGGCGCTTGTTTGAACAACCTTGGGCCGGGCTTGGGTGAAGTGGCATTGAACTACGGCAGCCTGCCTATCGCGGCAAAGTGGCTGTTGATCTTTGCCATGCTGCTAGGCCGATTGGAGATCTTCACCCTGCTGGTGTTGTTAACGCCGGCGTTCTGGCGCCGCTAACCGGTCCCCACCCAGCTACCAGGTCAATAAAGCTTCTTGGCTCCGGGCGGCGGTCGCTTAAAGCGCTTGTAACCCCACTGGTACTGAGCTGGCGCGCGCTGCACCAAGGACTCTATTGCAGCGTTCATCGCCTCGGCGCTTACTGTTGGGTCAGGATCGGCAATCTGCTCATCTACCTGTTGTACCACCAGCTCAAAGCCCTGCTCAGTCCGTAACAAGGCTGCCACCAACACTGTCGGCTCGGTTCGTTGGATCAATCGGTGCGCCAACGTCATGGTTAAGGCCGGTTGCCCGAAGAACGGCGCATACACGCCAGCGCTGGGCTCCGGCACCTGGTCGGGGAGTATGGCAACCAACCCCCCCTCATCCAGAGCGGTGAGCAGCCCCTTCAAACCACTGCGGTCGATCGGCAGCAGCCGTGCGCCATTGCGCTCTCGCGCTTGCCGTATGGGGACGTCGAGACTCACCAGCTTGGGTGGGTTATAGAGGGCTGTCACACCATAAGTACCCAAATACAAGCTCAACAGCTCCCAGTTTCCCAGGTGGGGTACTAGCAACAATGTTCCGCTAGCAGAGTTCTGCTGTGTTCCATCCGCCGTGGCGTGGTCCAACAAGACCCGTGCCGCTCGATCGTCGATCATTGCCGCCCAACGCTCTCGCGGCCAATACCAAACCATCCCCTGCTCGGCCACCAGCCAGGCCGTCTGCTTGGCGCAACTGCGAGCGAGACGTCGCTGCTCGGCCTTAGTCAGGTCGGGCCTACAGTGGCCAAGATTGGTTAACGCAACTTTTTTGCCGCGGGTTCCCAGGTACCACGATAGCGTTGCAAACAGCCCTAACAGTCCTCGCGCCAGCGTCAGTGGAAACTGCGACAGGCCCCAGAATAGCCCGCGCACCACCAGGCCCGCGATCCGGCCAGGGCGGCGGGTTCGGTTGCGCATACGGCGGCGCACGGGCGCCTGCTCAGTGCTCAAGATTGGCCCAGCGGAAAATGCTGGGGGTTAAGTCCCTGGCCTAGGCGCGTGCAGGGTTGATGCCGATGGCATGAAACGAAGTGATCGTTTACTAACCCCGCACTCTGCATAAATGCGTAACAAATCGTCGGTCCGACGAACTTGTACCCGCGCCCCTTGAGGGCTTTGGACATGGCTTGGGCAGCATCAGTCTTGCTCGGCACATCGCCCAGAGCCTCGGGCTGGTTTACCTGAGGGGCAAAATCTACGAACGCCCAGAGCGTTTCGGCCAAGCCGTTATCCAGCGATCGGGTGATCTTGGCATTGCTAATCAACGCCTCCAGCTTGCCTCGGTGCCGAATCAAACCAGCATCCTTAAGCCAGCTAGTTACATTGCGCGAGCTCGCCCGGGCGAGGCGATCGATGTCAAACTCAAAGAAGCGCTCCTGCATCCGCTCTCGCTTGCGCAATACCGTGAGCCAAGACAGACCCGCCTGCATGCCTTCGAGCATGAGGCGCTCAAATATTGCCTGCTCATTCGTGACCGGCACTCCCCACTCTTCATCATGGTATTGAACGTACAACGGATCCGAGCCGCACCAGCTGCAGCGCTCTTTTTTGACCGTGCTCATTTGATCCCTTAGATTGCAGTCCCGGCACACGAGGCTGGCACCGAACCTGAGATAACGATGTTCAGACTCATTCTGCTGGATCGCGATGGCGTAATTAATGAAGACTCGCCGGACTATATCAAGTCCGCTGCTGAGTGGCGCCCGATCCCTGGGTCGCTAGAAGCGATCGCCTCGTTGCGTAGCGAAGGTAGACTCGTAGGCGTGTGCACCAATCAGTCCGGCATAGGTCGCGGCATTTTCACAACCCAGGCCCTGGCGCAAATCCACGAAACCATGCACGAGGCGCTACGCACCCGACAATCCGACCTGTCAGCGTTAGTGTTTTGCCCCCATCACCCGGAAGACGGCTGCCGGTGCCGTAAACCAGCGCCCGGAATGCTCCTGAAGCTCATGCAAGGTCTACAGGTTGCAGCCAACGCCACGTGCTTCGTGGGCGATTCGATGTCGGATCTACTGGCCGCCCAGCAGGCAGGTGTACAACCCATTTTGGTGCGCACAGGCAAGGGTGCAGAAACCGAAGAGGAACTCGTCAAAGGCCAAGTGCCCGCTTCGGTGAATGTCATGGGCGCGCCAAAGTCTGGCAGTCGACCGCCTATCGTATTCGACGACCTGCAAGCGGTTGCCAGCGCGTTGCTCAGTGACAAGGTCGCGGAGACCAGTTGAAGTTCATTCAAAACCTCAGAGCCACGTTGTTCTACGTCGGCTACAGTTTCATCACCATTGTCTGGGGCACGCTGTCGATTGTGCTCGGATGGCTCATGCCATATCGCCTACGCTTCGGGTTCATCATTGGCCTTTGGACTCGCATGATTCTGCTGTGGCTGCGAATAACCTGCGGCGTACGTCACGAGGTAGACGGGCTAGAGAACATTCCTGCAAAGCCCTGCATCTTGTTCGCAAAGCACGAGAGCACATGGGAGACCCTGGCTTTGCAAACGCTGTTTGCCCCACAGGCGACCATCATCAAGCGGGAGCTCTTAAACATTCCCTTCTTCGGTTGGGCGTTCCGGCTATTGCGCCCCATCGCCATTAACCGCAACGAACCGCGCAAAGCGCTCAAACAGCTAATACGTGAAGGCCGAGACCGGTTGGACAACGGCATCTGGGTGTTGGTGTTTCCTGAAGGCACTCGCACAGAACCAGGCGAGGTTAAGGATTTTCAAGCCGGTGGCGGTGTACTCGCGGCATCGGTAGGTGCACCGGTGTTAATCGTGGCACACAATGCTGGCCGCCACTGGCCAGCGCATCAGTTCACCAAAAATCCTGGCGTTGTGAGAGTCAGCATCGCGCCACCACTCGATACCACCGGCCTTAGCGCGAAACAGATCAATCAAGCCGCCCGCGAGCAGCTCGAATCGTTAACTCGTTCGCTAAATCAAACGTCGAGATTCACCACCGATAGCGCATTGGTTTCGATAAACTCTCGACGTGGTTCAACCTGATCGCCCATCAGCGTGGTAAACATCTGATCGGCCGCAATGGCATCGTCTACCGTCACTCGCAGCATGCGCCGCACATCCGGATCCATGGTGGTATTCCACAACTGATCAGGGTTCATTTCGCCCAAGCCTTTGTAACGCTGTAGGTCCACACCCCGGCGAGCTTCATCTAGCAACCAATCATAAGCTTCAGTGAAGTTTGCGACCGGCTCCACTTTGTCGCCCCGTTTAAGCACTGCGGCGTCTGAAAGCAAGCCATCGAGCTGCCCATACATTTCGCGAATCGCTCGATAGTCCGCTCCATCGAAGAAGGCTTTGCTGAGAATGGTTTGTTCCGTTAAGCCGTGGACATTGATTTCGATCACGGGTAAGTAGACTTGATGTTCTACATCTAGTTCTAGGTGTACTGCCGGTGGCGGAACTCTGCCATCATCTAATTCTTGTTCCAAAGTCTCAGCCCAATCCCGCATGCTGCTTTCATTCTGAAGCATCTGCGCATCGATGGGTGACAAGTTAACCAACGCTTCCGTGACGTCTACCGGCACAATCCGAGAGATGCGTTGCAATCGTTTTCGCAGCGCCGCGTAGCTGACGCAAAGCGCTTCGAGCGGCTCTCCTTGAATGGCTGCCATCGCTTCATCGCTTGCCAACAGTTGCGCACCTTCTAAAGCAACACCCAAGAAGTAAGCGTTTAGCTCATCGTCATCCTTAACGTACCGTTCCTGTTTACCTTTTTTTACTTTGTACAGCGGCGGTTGCGCGATGAATATGTGGCCACGTTCGAGCAACTCCGGCATCTGTCGAAAAAAGAACGTCAGTAAAAGGGTGCGGATGTGAGAGCCATCCACGTCTGCGTCGGTCATGATGATGACGCTGTGGTAGCGCAGCTTGTCTGGGTCAAATTCGCCGCGGCCTATGCCACAACCCAGCGCAGTAACAAGTGTCCCCACTTCTTGGGACGAGAGCATTTTGTCGAAACGCGCCTTTTCTACATTCAATATTTTTCCGCGTAACGGCAGGATCGCTTGAGTGCGGCGATCACGCCCTTGCTTAGCGCTGCCTCCAGCCGAATCTCCTTCCACGAGGTATAGCTCGGACAACGCTGGGTCTTTTTCCTGGCAGTCCGCGAGCTTGCCCGGCAAACCGGCTATGTCCAATGCTCCCTTGCGCCGCGTCATTTCTCGGGCCTTGCGCGCCGCATCTCGAGCACGAGCTGCTTCGATCATCTTCGAGACCAGCGCCTTGGCATCATTGGGCTGTTCCACCAAGTATTCGGAAAAATACTTGCCCAGCTCTTGCTCCACAGCGGTTTTCACCTCACTGGAAACTAACTTGTCTTTTGTTTGGGAGCTGAACTTCGGGTCGGGCACTTTAACGGAAACAACCGCGGTGAGGCCTTCCCGTGCGTCGTCGCCAGTTGTGCTTACACCCACTTTTTTGAGCAGTCCTTCTCGCTCCATGTAGCCATTCAGTGTGCGCGTTAGCGCCGCTCGAAAGCCGGCTAGATGCGTTCCTCCGTCTCCCTGGGGAATATTATTTGTGTAAGTGAATACTTGCTCTTGGTAGCCATCGTTCCATTGCATGGCTACTTCGACCCCGACACCGTCCTCTTCGCGGTAGGTATCGAAGTGGAAGACTTCATTCAACGAATTCTTATTCTGATTGAGGTACTCCACAAAGGCCCGTAAACCGCCCTCATAGTAGAACGCCTCCTCTTTATCAGAGCGCTCATCACTGAGCACAATCCGAACCCCGGAGTTCAAAAAAGCCAGCTCCCGCAAGCGTTTAGCGAGAATGTCGTATTGGAAATGGATATTGCCAAAAGTCTCGGCGGAGGGCTTGAAATAGCACTCTGTGCCCCGGTCCTCGGTGACGCCGACTTCAGCCAGCGGCGCTTGGGGCAGGCCATGGGCATAAGTTTGCTCATAGACCTTGCCTTCTCTACGGACGGTGAGCCGCAACTCTTCGGACAGGGCGTTCACGACAGAAACCCCGACGCCATGCAGGCCACCGGAGACCTTGTAGCTGTTGTCATCGAACTTCCCACCCGAATGTAGCGTGGTCATGATCACTTCGACAGCGGAAACGCCCTCTTCCTCGTGAATGTCCACGGGAATTCCTCGGCCGTTGTCGGTGACTGTGATGGCTTCCTCCGGATGCACCTTTACCCTTACGGTGTCGCAGTGGCCTGCCAGCGCCTCGTCGATGGCGTTGTCGACCAGCTCCTGAACCATATGGTGCAGCCCTGTGCCGTCTTCGGTATCACCGATGTACATACCCGGGCGTTTGCGTACAGCATCCAAGCCTCGAAGTACCTTAATGCTGCCCGAATCGTAGGTTTCGTCTGTCATGCTTTATCTCGTGTAGGCGGCAGTTATTGCGCCTCGATTTGACCCTGTTTCACGTGAAACACCGTTCGTTTTTCCCCGGCATAAGCCGATCCCGTCCAGGGTGCGGTTGTGCAAGTCGCCAGGACTTGTGCACCTGTGGCCGCCATTGCCTCAAAGAAGGCAGCGTTATGGTCGTGATCAAGCTCCGCACCCGCATCGTCGATCAAAAACACGGAACTCTGCCCGGTCTCACTCACCAACAGCTCTGCCTGGCTGATCTGCATTGCCAAAGCGAGCGTCTTGCCTTGTCCCCGCGACAATCGCTCGGATGCGGGCCGTCCGTCTATGGTGAAGCTCAATTCGAGCCGGTGAGGGCCGTTGTGCGTCACGCCTAATTTTACATCGCGAGACAGGTTTTGACTCAATATATCTGCAAAGGATTCGCCCTGGGATTGCGACTGGTTTACCCGTCCGTTAGGGGCCAGCTCAATGCCGATGGCCGCCAGTTCAGGGTCTAGAGCCAGCAAAACCTGTCGAAACCAAGGCTCCCAGCGCTGTATATAGTCAGCACGATCTTGGCTCAAGGGCTCGGCCGCACGTATCAAACCGTCGGTAAATGCCAGCAAAACCTGGTCATTAGATCCGGCCTGATGTTTCAGCTGGGAATTTCGCTGTTTCAGGAGCTGATTGTAGCGCCGCCAATGGCCGATATAGGTAGGTTTCACGTGAAACACTCCCCAATCCAGCCACCGACGCCGTTCCGATGGACCTGCAAATATCAGATCGCTAACCCCAGGTAACATCACTTGCACCGCAAGCAGTCGAGATATCTCGGCTATGCCCCTCACTGGCTCACCGTCCACGTGGACTTTGATTGGTCCTCGCCTTGGCCGCCCGATCGCAATGGTCCGCTCAGAGCCTGCTTCAGTCACCAATAGCGCCCGAACAATCAGTTCCGCCTGGTCATGGCGAATAACCTTGCTCGCTTGTGCGGCTCTAAATGAGCGCCCACGGGCCAACACGTGCACCGCCTCCAACAACGCCGTTTTCCCGGCGCCATTTGGCCCCACAAACAGATTTAGGCCGGGCGATAGCTCAATGTCTACCGCCGCTAGGTTTCGGCAGTCTCTAATGGCAAGGGTTCGCAGGGTCATCGATAGATCGTTCGGGGTGTCAGCGGACGATCAGTTAAGCACTCGAACGATAGGTTCAGCGCCAGCGCTCAGAGTCGCATTGGCATGACGACATACAATGCATCGTCGTTGCCTGGACCTTCTATCAACGCACTGCTATTAGCATCTGAAACGCTCAACTTCACCTGTTCGGTAGACAATACACCAAGAATGTCTTGCAGATAGCTGACGTTAAAACCGATCTCCAATGGTCCAGCGTCATACTCCACCTCCACCACTTCTTCGGCCTCCTCTTGCTCAGGATTGTTGGCCTGTATGGTCAGCTGTCCTTCGTCAAAGGACAGTCGGACGCCGCGATATTTTTCGTTGCTGAGTATCGAGGCGCGCTGGAAGCTTTGACGCAGGGCTTCCCGATCTCCTAACACGGAACGGCTACTATCTCTGGGTATAACCTTCTCATAGTCAGGAAACTTTCCATCTACGAGCTTAGTTGTCAACTTATATCCCGATTGTGACACCGACAGGTGGTTGGAAGACAGCTGCAGGGTAACTTCATCTTCGGAATCGCTGAGTAGCTTACGCAGCTCGATCACCCCTTTACGCGGCACAATCGCCTGCTGACGCTGCTCACTCCCACCACCTGGCTGAGTGCACATTGCTAATCGATGGCCGTCTGTGGCGACGGTGCGAACATGTTCGGTGGTTATCTCCAGCAACATGCCGTTCAAGAAATAGCGAACATCCTGCTGCGCCATGGAGAAGCCCACTTGATCGATAAGCTTCATTAGCGCGATCTGCGGTAACTTCACCTCTAGATCAGAAGCAGCCCCTTCGACGCTGGGAAAATCCTTCACTGGCAAGGTTGCCAGGGTAAAACGACTCCGTCCGCACCGAACGATCGCTCGGTCGGCCTTGGTTTCAACCGTAATGTCTGAACCATCGGGTAAGGAGCGCCAGATGTCGGCCAATTTGCGCGCTGGCACCGTTACTTCGCCGGGCTGGCTAACTTCCACGTCGTCCACCGTCGCCACCATCTCGACCTCGAGATCGGTGCCCGTCATGGTGAGCTGACCGTCCTTTGCTACCAACAGCAGATTCGCGAGCACCGGCAAGGTTTGGCGGCGTTCCACCACACCAGTGGCGAGCTGCAATGGACGCAACAAATTTTCTCGGGTGGTTTTGATTTTCATGATCGGGGCTTTAGCCTTTTGCGCGTGCTCTGCGCTCAGTGCACCAGCCCGGTCGATTTGTGGTGGCGTCGATCCCGCCAGTCGCCGTTAGCTGGTGATTTTTCGGTTTAGGTTGCGATAGTCCTCAGCGACATCAGCGGTCGTTTCTCTCAGCTCGGCTATCTTACGGCAACCGTGTAGCACCGTTGTATGGTCTCGACCACCAAAGGCATCGCCGATCTCCGGCAGCGAATGATTGGTCAGCTCCTTGGCCAAAGCCATTGCCATTTGCCGTGGCCGGGCAATGGTGCGGCTACGCCGTTTGGAGAGAATATCGGAAATCTTGATGTTGTAATACTCAGCCACCGTACGCTGAATATTCTCTATGGTGATCAACCGATCCTGAACGGCGAACAAATCTCGCAGCGCTCGCCGTACCTGCTCGATACTGATACGAGATCCAGTAAATCGCGCGTTCGCGATGACTCGTCGCAGAGCACCCTCGAGCTCGCGGACGTTTGAGCGAATGCGCTCGGCAATGAAGAAGGCGACCTCAGAATCTAGCTCCACCCGCTCCGCTTCGGCTTTGGCCATCAGGATCGCCACGCGCGTTTCCAGTTCTGGTGGTTCCACTTCAACCGTCAGCCCCCAAACGAACCGCGACTGTAGTCGCTCTTCTAGGCCTTTGATCTCTCGCGGGTAGCGATCACTGGTGAGGATGATCTGGTGGTCCTGTTCTAAAAGGTTGTTGAAGACGTTGAAGAACTCTTCTTGGGAACGCAGTTTGTTGGCGAAGAACTGTATGTCGTCAAGCAACAGGGTATCGATAGATCCATAGTTGCGACCAAAGTCCGCCATCTTGCCGCGTTGAATCGCCTGCACCATGTCTTGTACAAAACGTTGCGAGTGCACGTACACCACTCGAGCATCCGGGCGCTCTTGACGAATCGAGTTGCCGACAGCTTGCATCAAATGGGTTTTACCCAAACCGACACCGCCATAGATTAACAGCGGGTTGTATGTTGAACCCATGTTGATTGAAACCTGCTGCGCTGCTGCACGGGCAATTTCATTGGATTTACCTTCGACAAAGTTTGCGAAAGTAAACTCTTTGTTCAGCTGGGGCGTCGTACGGTTACGAGTTTGCCCGCTGCCATCTGCGCGCAATGGTTTTGGCAGAGTACCCACGTCTAAATCAACAGAGGTATCAACCAGCTCGCCGGTTTCACCATCAATCTTTTCGTTTGAAACAGCTTGCAGCAATGTTTCGATACGTTCGAGATGCTCTGCACGAACCCGGTCGCGCACGTAACGGTTCGGTGCCAACAATTGCAAGCGATTACTATCGTTCGCAACCTGCAACGGTCGAATGTAGGTATTAAATTCTTGAGACGGTAATTCGTCTTGCAAGCGGTCCAGGCAATCCTGCCATAAAGAACTTGCCACTGATGCGTGCCCCCAAAGTTCTGACGCAAGCTGCACAGATGCGCGTGCAGCGTTGCTAATGATTTTATCCATCTTCATTTAGTCAACCGCAGTGTCAATGCCAAACTTCGCGGCCAACGAAACCATTGCGCCCTGCAAAAAAGGGCACAGCAGTTCAATACTCAAACGTTCTATGTGAGATCGCGATGGTCACCGCTGTGGTGCGTTCGCGTGCTCGAAGCGCTCGTCAAGTCTTTCTTATGTTGCGCACCTTCTGCGTAAAGCCGAAGGCTCGCTGTTATTGTTCTCGTTCTGTTCGCCTTTAAACCTTGTTTTTTTTATTTGGCGGTAACGAGGACTTGAGCTGATAGAGGACACAACACCAAAAGTGATTTCGTTCAATGCAATTCTGTCGCTGGTTTCTAAAGCACGCTTACTGAACGTGGTTTAGCAAAGATTACCTAGCAATAGAGGTTGTTTATTGAATGCTGTGTGCCTGAAACAGAAGCGCATTCTAGCCACAGTTGGATTCGCTTGGCTACGAGATTTGTGAGAATTTACACAGTAATTTTTGACCGTAGATAAATTTCAAGCGCTTAGCTTCGCTCGCTCAAACTCATCGCAAGAGCCACACTTTCAGTCGTTGTGCGCAATCCCTAGGACAAACTGTGGATAAGATAGCAACCGATTTAGCCCGGACGCTGCGCAAGAGTTTCACCCCGCCTAGCCGCTGCTTTTCCACAGAGTTGTGCGTAGGAGTTTCGCCATAGCCGACCGGGGCTTAAGTCGGTTATGCACAGAATTCGACCTCACCAACAACAACTA
The DNA here is from genome assembly GCA_051027215.1 of Pseudomonadales bacterium. GTDB lineage: Bacteria > Pseudomonadota > Gammaproteobacteria > Pseudomonadales > Azotimanducaceae > CALHVX01. Next base: position 163,161 of record JBPCXR010000029.1, read on the forward strand.
ACAAAGTCTCTATATATCTTCTCTATATAAAGAAAACCTATATTTGACTCTTAGCATGGGCATCCTTAAAATCGCCCGCCCTCTGGGATGCTGCGTGCAGATCGGTTTGCCGACCAGAGACCAAAGTGATTTCGCCAGACAGAGCTCAATATGAAGCGTACTTATCAGCCGAGCAATATAAAGCGTAAACGTACCCATGGCTTTCGTTCTCGGATGGCTACGAAGAATGGCCGCAAAGTCATCAACGCTCGCCGTGCCCGCGGACGCAAGCGCCTGGCGGTTTAGCTCCGTCTACTTTAATCCACGCCGTGACGCAGGTAGGCCCGCCTGTTCCAGCATGGCGATAGGCCTGTCCATTGCGCCCGGACCAAGCCCCCGCAGATTTAGGCTTCCCTCGTAGTGCCCGGCTGACCTCCAGCGCGCAGTTCAATGCGGTTTTTAAGCAACGATTTAAGACTTTTCGCTCGCCGCCAGTACGAATTCTCTGTAAACCGAATAGAATGCCCACCGCCCGACTGGGGCTGGTGATTGCTAAGCGGGTCATTCCGAAGGCTCATGACCGCAACCGCATTAAGCGGGTGATTCGAGATGTGTTCCGATGCGAGCGTGCGAAGTTGCCGCATTGGGATTTAGTGGTCCAGCTCACCGGCCATGCCAGCGCCAAAGAGGTGAGGGCCGCAATGGATCAGTTAATGCAGGACATAGAACGACATGAAGCTGCCCGCTCAACATAGCCAGTTTACGGCTGCCGTCGATGGGGTGGCCAAGCGGCTGCACCGTTGGCTGCTGCTTGGGACCATTGGCCTCATTCATGGCTACCAACGCTGGTTCAGTCCCTGGCTTGGCCGCCAGTGTCGATTTCATCCGACCTGTTCTTGCTATGCCGAGCAGGCTTTGGTTAGCCATGGATTGATCAAAGGATTAGGGCTGACCACCTGGCGTCTGCTGCGCTGCCAGCCGTTTGCCAAAGGTGGCTTCGATCCGATTCCTCCCGGCCCGACAGACGTCCATCCTCCTTCTTCTGTTAATGAGTCCGATCTTCATGCTACCCACTGAAATTCAACGCATAGTGCTGCTGATCGGCATGGCGGCCGCGGGCTATCTGATGATTCTTGCCTGGAATGAAGACTACGGCAACAAGGTCGATCTAGAGGCGTACAGCGGCGAGGTGGAATTACGCGATGCAGGCCCCAGAGTTGATAGCTCGGCGTCGGACGCGCCCAATGTCGCGCTGCCGGCAAACGAGGCTGCGAACTCGGCATCTGATGTGCCGGATGACTCCTTGCTGAGTGCCAGCGAACCAGATGTGGCGGCTCCCGCTCCGGCACGAGCCAACGACGACCAGGACCGACTAATCAAGGTCAGCACCCCGCTGTTGGAAGTCTGGATCGATCGCCTTGGCGGCGACCTGGTGCGGGTGCAGTTACCCGGATACCCGGTGACGCTGGATCGTCCCGATGTGCCGTACCTGCTTTTGGACAACAGCCGGGGTCGAACATACGTTGCCCAAAGTGGCCTGATCGGGCGCGATGGCATCGACAAAGGCAGCAGTCGGCCGATCTATGAAAGTTCGAAAAGTGAGTATTCACTATCAGAAAATGACCCGCCCCTTGAAGTTTCGCTGACCACGGAAAAAGACGGCCTCAGAGTCACCAAGACCTTTGGATTTGCAGCCGACGACTATCTCATAAGCCTCGACTACGTTCTCGAGAACGCCGCATCCCAGGCCAAACAGGCGGCGCTGTTCGCCCAGATTAAGCGAGATCGCCAGGAACCACCCGGCGGTGAAACTATGGCTTTAGGTCCCCAGCCATACCTCGGTGGAGCGCTGACGACGGCGGAAAGCCGCTACGAGAAAATCGAATTCGATGATTTAGATGAGGACGGTGACTATAAGCAGACCGTTCAAGGCGGCTGGGTCGCATTCCTGCAACACTACTTCTTAACCGCCTGGGTGGCCGACCAGCAATTGAGCAATCGCTTCTACGGTCAGGCCAGAAATGATGGAACCTATGTGTTCGGTTTTGTTGGTCCTGCGCAAGATGTGCAGCCAGGGCAATCGATGAATTGGCAGACGGCGTTCTACGCTGGGCCGAAAGACCAGGACCGCCTAGAGGAAATTGCCCCGAACCTAAATCTAACCGTGGACTACGGGTTTTTATGGTGGCTGGCACAGCCGCTGTTCAAAGTGTTGAACTGGTTCCATGGCCTCACTGGCAACTGGGGGCTGGCGATCATCCTGCTCACCATATTGGTGAAAGCCTTGCTGTGGCCCTTATCGGCTAAGGCTTACAAATCCATGGCCAACATGCGGCGAGTTGCACCGCATATGAAGCGCCTGCAAGAACGCCATGCCAACGATCGCCAGAAGCTCTCCCAGGAGATGATGAAGCTCTACCAGAAAGAGGGAGTAAACCCTCTGGGGGGCTGTTTGCCGATGCTATTGCCCATGCCTATCTTCTTAGCGCTGTATTGGGTGCTGTTTGAAAGCGTAGAGCTGCGCCAGGCGCCCTTCATGCTGTGGATCAAAGATTTAGCGGTGATGGATCCCTTTTTCGTGCTGCCCCTACTGATGGGAGCGAGCATGTACCTGCAACAACTGCTTTCTCCTGCCATGGGCGATCCAATGCAGGTTCGCATGATGCGGCTCATGCCTGTCATGTTCACGGTACTGTTTTTGTTCTTCCCCGCGGGCCTGGTGCTGTACTGGCTGGTGAACAATGTCCTGAGTATCGCTCAGCAGTACTGGGTGATTCGCCAGACCGAGGCGGCGGAAACCGCCAAAGCCTAGACGCCGTGCGCACCCATGGTTGAGCCTCAATTTGAACCGATTGTGGCCGTGGCTACCGCTCCAGGCATGGGTGGGGTCGGTATCGTGCGGCTTTCCGGCTCTGGTGTGCGCGATATCGCCAGCCGTCTATTCACGGGCGAGTTGCATCACAGCCAATTGCGTTATGGGCGGCTGCTGGGCGAGGCGGGCGACACTCTGGACCAAGGTCTAGGAGTGCTGTTTGAGGCCCCCAAATCTTTCACCGGCGAAGACGTTGTGGAATTCCACGGCCACGGCGGCCCGGTGGTGCTGTCGGCCATAGTGGCTGCCTGTCAGGCATCGGGGGCGCGTCTAGCTCGTCCCGGTGAGTTTTCCGAGCGAGCTTTTTTGAACGGTAAAATGGACCTCACCCAAGCCGAGGCCATTGCCGATTTGATTGCCAGCAACTCGACGCTGGCCGCCCGCGGGGCCCTGCGATCCCTGCAGGGCGCGTTCTCGAAGCAGGTCGATGAGATCGCTGAGCAAGTGTTGTGGCTGCGCACCTATGTCGAGGCCACTCTAGACTTTCCCGACGAAGAAGACGTAGATCATATGGCCGCCGCGCAGGCAAACGAACGATTGGTCGAATCGCTTAGCTGCATCGAACAGCTGCTCCAGGGTACGGCGCAGAGCGTCTTGCTCACCGAAGGCGTACAGGTAGCCTTGCTGGGTGCGCCCAACGTTGGCAAGTCCAGTTTGTTGAATCGCTTGGTGCAGCAGGAGCGGGCCATCGTCAGCGACATTCCCGGTACGACGCGAGACCTACTGGAGGCCGACCTGGTGTTGGACGGCTTGCCCATTACCCTGATCGATACCGCAGGCCTGCGCTCCAGCGATGATCCGGTAGAGCGCGAGGGCGTGCGTCGAGCCTTGCGCCGGGCCGGGCAAGTTGACCTAACGATTTGCGTGAGCACCCCTGATGAGGCGTTTAACGATCATTCGGTAGATATCCAAACCGAAGCTGCGCGGCTAGATGTGGTGAACAAAATCGACCTCGAGCCAGCGCTTGCACCGGGCCGGGTGTCAGAACCGGTACCGCTGGTACGAGTATCCGCCACCCAAGGACAGGGTATGGATGCACTGGTTGCAGCCATCAAACAGGCGGTAGGATTTAGCACCGACGCAGCGCCGTTCAGTGCCCGAAGGCGGCATCTAGAGTCTCTCGGCGCTGCCAAGAGCGCGCTGGAAAACGCTTTGGCGGCTCTGGCAGCAAATGATGGCGGTGTGCTGCTAGCGGAGGAATTGCGCGAAGCCCATGAGCATTTGGGAGCGATCGTTGGACGAGTTACCCCGGATGACCTGCTGGGTGAGATTTTCGGTAGCTTTTGCATCGGCAAATAGCGGGTTAGCCCCCGGCCGCGGCTGCCAATCCCCGGTCAACGGCCTATACTTGCGCCCCCAAATTGCCAGCCCGGCTTGCGCTTAATGGATCACCCACAGCACTTTGATGTCATCGTCATTGGCGGCGGCCACGCCGGCACTGAAGCTGCGCTGGCTGCTGCGCGCGTAGGCGCGAATACGCTGTTGCTCACTCAGAGCATCGAGACCCTGGGGCAGATGTCCTGCAACCCTGCGATCGGCGGCATTGGCAAAAGCCACTTAGTACGAGAAATCGATGCCCTCGATGGCGCTATGGCCAAGGCCGCCGACCGCGCAGGCATTCAGTTTCGGGTACTGAATGTGAGCAAAGGACCGGCGGTTCGAGCAACCCGCGCACAAGCGGATCGAGCACTGTACCGAGAAGCCATTCGTGCGCTAATAGAAGCGCAGCCAGGCCTAATGCTGTTTCAGCAGTCGGTGGTCGATCTGTTGATCGAGGGCGACCAGGTCGTCGGCGTTCGCACGCAGATGGGTTTAGACATACGCGCGAGCACAGTGGTGCTGACCACCGGGACATTTCTCGGCGGTCGAATTCACATTGGCATGGAAAACCATGCTGGCGGCCGTGCGGGTGATGCGCCGTCCAACGCCTTGGCCGAACGTTTGCGCGCCTTGCCGTTTCGCGTTGATCGGTTGAAAACCGGCACGCCGCCGCGGATTGACCGGCGCAGCGTCGACTTTTCTGTCATGCAGGTACAGCCTGGCGATGACCCAGCGCCGTGCCTTTCTTATCTGAACGACGCCAGCGTACACCCGCAACAATTGGACTGCTTCATTACTCATACCAACGAGCGAACTCATGCGCTCATTGCTGCAGCACTGGATCGCTCGCCGTTGTACTCGGGCGTGATCGATGGCGTAGGACCGCGCTATTGTCCTAGCATCGAAGACAAAGTGGTGCGCTTTGCGGATCGGCCATCGCATCAGGTGTTTGTTGAGCCGGAAGGGTTGAACTCTAATGAGCTCTATCCCAACGGCATCTCCACCAGTCTGCCTTTTGACGTTCAGTTGGCTTACGTGCGCAGCATCGCCGGGTTTGAGAACGCCCACATCACTCGCCCGGGTTACGCCATCGAATACGACTACTTCGATCCGCGTGATTTGCACAGCAGCCTTGAAACCAAGATCGTGCAAGGATTGTTCTTCGCCGGTCAAATTAACGGCACAACGGGTTACGAAGAAGCTGCAGCTCAAGGTTTGGTCGCCGGCTTAAATGCGGCGCGCAAAGTGGCGGGTCTTGGACCCTGGTGCCCGCGTCGAGACGAAGCGTATATAGGTGTGATGATCGATGATCTAATTACGCTGGGCACCAACGAACCCTATCGCATGTTTACCAGCCGTGCCGAGTACCGGTTGCGGTTACGGGAAGACAATGCCGATCAGCGCCTCACGCCCATCGGTATCGAGTTGGGATTAGTAGGCGCGCAGCGGCAAGCGGCGTTTGCGCACAAGCGCGAAACGTTGGATGCGGTCAGCGCAGCGTTAACGGATGTCAACTTGGTCAGTCACAGTGAGCTTGCGCAACAGCTGATGTCGGTAACGGGTGAAGTCTTTAGCAAAGACACGACGCTAGCTGGCTATCTACGCCGTCCCAAGGTACGCCTGGAAGACATCGCAACCGTCATCGAGTTACCGAGCACAGATCCCGGTGTGCTCGAGCTTGCGGAGACGGAAATTAAGTACGCGGGTTACATCAAACGCCAGGATGAAGAGATTGCGCGCATTCGCCGTCACGAGCGCATGCTAATTCCGCCTAACTTCGATTTTGCCGCGCTGCAAGGTTTGTCGAACGAACTGCGACAGAAGCTGGGCGAAGTTCAGCCGGAAAGTTTGGCCCAAGCCGCGCGCATTCCAGGCATGACACCTGCAGCCTTGTCGCTCTTGTTGATTTTCGTGCAAAAACAAAACCAAGCCGAAGCTGCAAGCACACTCGCTTCTGCTGTCGGCCACTGATGGGTTCTGTGAGTGAGCATGGCCCCCGCAGCGTTAACCGTTTCCGAAGGCTTGCTTGCCCAGGGGGTCAGCGCTTCTGCTGAACAAGTTCGCTTGCTCGAGCGTTATGCAGAGCTAGCGGAAAAGTGGAATCGCAAATTCAATATTGTCTCGCGCAAAGACATGGACCGGTTTGTACCCCGGCACCTATTAGATAGCCTCAGCCTGCTTCCTTGGGTTCACGCTGAGCGTTGTGTCGACCTGGGCTCCGGTGGCGGCTTGCCGGGCATACCGCTGGCTATTCTCCAGCCGCACATGCAGGTGACTTTGTTGGAACGCAGCGAAAAGAAAGCTCGGTTTTTGTCTTACGCCGTGCGCGAACTGGCGTTGGCCAACGCCCAGGTTGTGGTGATGGATGCTAAGGTCTATCGACCTAAGCTTGGCTACCGGGTTCTGGTGAGTCGCGCAGTTGCACCGCCAGCAAAGCTTTGGGCCCTGGGTCAACACCTGCTTGCCGATGACGGCAGAATGGTGCTTCATGCAGCGGTGGGAAGTGAAACCGAGAATCTGGACATGCCAGAGCAAGTACAGGCGCAACTTGTGGCGGTGGCGGTGCCTGGCCTTGCCGAACCCCACCAGCTGCTGGTGCTGGAGCGCCAACAAATTGAGACCAACGCCGGAACTACGAGTTAATGCACACCATCGCCATTGCCAATCAGAAAGGCGGCGTCGGCAAGACCACCACTACGGTCAATCTGGCGGCAGGCCTAGCATTATCGGGCGCTAAGGTGCTGTTGGTCGACCTTGACCCGCAAGGCAACGCGACCATGGGCAGCGGCGTCGACAAGCAGGCGGCCGAGAAGAACATCTACGATTGGCTAATCGAAGAGACGCCGTTAGCAGAAGTACTGCACAACACACCCGGCAGTTATCAGGTGGTCCCAGCAAACACGGATCTAACCGCCGCCGAAGTGGCATTGATGAGCGCCGAACGCCGGGATCAACGCCTTAAAGAACGGTTACAGGAAGATGCCACGGAGTTCGACTACGTACTCATCGACTGCCCGCCATCGTTGAACGTGCTCACCATCAACGCCTTGATCGCGGCCGATGGCGTGCTGATACCCATGCAGTGTGAATACTATGCGTTGGAAGGATTAACAGCACTGCTGGAAACCATTGAGGGCGTGCGCCAGCGCGGCAACGCTGATCTACACATTGAAGGCATCTTGCGAACCATGTATGACCCGCGCAACGGTTTGACCCGAGATGTTTCCCGACAACTGATCGAGCACTTTGGCGATAAGGTTTTTCGCACTGTCATCCCGCGCAATGTGCGTTTGGCCGAAGCGCCTAGCCACGGCCTGCCGGCAATGCTCTATGACCGCCAGTCCCGGGGCAGCGTGGCGTACATGGCACTGGCCGGCGAGCTCAAGCGCAAGCACAATCAGGCTACCATGGGCGGCGCGCAGGTGAGCAACACGTGAGTAAGAAACGACTAGGCCGTGGGTTGGACGCGCTGCTGTCGGCAGCGGAACCGGTGGCGCCGAACGAGCCGGAACCCGGTGCCGATCTTGCAGAGGTTGCGGTCGAGAAAATCAGCCGCAGCCGCTTCCAGCCGCGGCGGGACTTCGATGAAGATGCCCTGGCTGAGCTCGCCGCATCGATCAAGGCTCAGGGCCTGATGCAACCCGTAATCGTACGACCACGCCCCGGAGGCATGTACGAGTTGATCGCTGGGGAGCGACGCTGGCGAGCGGCGCAGTTGGCTGGCCTGGCTTCTGTGCCGGTGGTCTTACGAGATGTGAACGACGAGCAGGCCTCGGCCATGGCCCTGATCGAAAACATTCAGCGGGAAGACCTAAACCCCCTCGAAGAAGCCATGGCCCTGGATCGGTTGCGCGAAGAGTTTGGGCTGACCCAACAGCAAATCGCCGACACTGTAGGTAAATCCCGCGTTGCGGTGGCGAATCTGCTGCGATTGCTCAACCTCAGTGCCCGAGTGCGCGACATGTTGGCCAACGGCGACCTGGAAATGGGTCATGCCCGGGCGTTGCTGTCGCTTCAGCCCCTGGACCAGGAACGGGCAGCCCTGGAGGTCATCGAGCGTGGCCTGTCGGTGCGGCAGACCGAGGCCCTGGTCCGCAAGCTGCAGGCACCCAAAGCGTCTCCGGCAGCGAAACCGGCCGGCAAAAGCGCGGACGTTTTAACTCTTGAGCGAGATCTGAGTGAGCGCATCGGTGCACCAGTGGCGATTACCCAAGACGGTGGTGGCAAGGGTGCACTGACGATTCGCTATTCCAGTCTGGAAGAGCTCGATGGGGTTTTGAGCCACATCAAGTAGCTCGGCGAGCGCTGATAACCCTAGGTTTTGCCCAGGCCTGAAAAAGGTCTGAAAGTTCGGCTGTTTTCGTTTGAAGGCGTCGGCGCGCCTACCTATAATACGCGCCGCTTCGTACTGGCCACCTGTCAGCGCAGGGCGACTCGAGCGCTCTCGCACTCGCCCAGCGTGATCGCAACACCCTGTTTTCTTGGTGTTTTATCTCAGATTGGCGAATGTGTGATCGCGCATGACGAACCGAGGCCAGGACAGGCGGGTACTGCAGATACAAGCGTTGGTTTGTGCTGCGGTGGTGTTAGGGGTGGCTTTATGGCCGCCGGGCCCGTTGCCAAAGCTGTTGCAGGCTGCGGCCAGCGGACTAGGCTCATTAGCGGTGATTGTGCCCAGCATGGCGTTCAGTTGGTGGTCGAGTCTGCAAACTGAGGCGGGTGCGCCGCAGACGACTGTCGAAAGCGAAGAAGCACAGCGCCGGGCCCAGCGTGTGCTGGGGCTGGCAGGGCTACGATTGATCGGCAGCATGACCTTGATGGTTATTGCCTTCACGCTGATGTCAGCCCAGGCTTTGTGGGTGCTGATCGGCGTTGTTGCCGCAGCGATCGGACAGGTTGTGGCAGTGGCAACCACAGCAACACAACGGCGAAGCCGCAGATAGCGGTAGGCCACGCAAGAGGCGATGTCCTCATACCAGGGTAAGTCGAAAAATTCATGGCCAGCGAAAACCCAACTTCTCAAGAGTACATCCAGCACCACCTGACCAACCTCACCTACGGTCAGCATCCCGATGGTAGCTGGGGTTTTGCCCACAGCGCTGCAGAGGCAGCCGAGATGGGCTTTTGGTCCATCAACGTGGACTCGATGTTCTGGTCGGTAAGCCTCGGACTGTTTTTTATGTGGCTGTTCCGCAAGGTAGCCAAGTCTGCGACCGCCGGGGTACCAGGCGGATTGCAAAACGGAGTCGAGATGATCGTCGACTTCATCGACGACACTACCCGCAGCGTCTTCCAACATAAGAACGATCTCATCGCACCCATGGCATTGACCATTTTTGTCTGGGTCTTCTTTATGAATGTGATGGATCTGATCCCCGTCGACTGGATACCGATGTTGGCTACGGCAATGGGCATCAGTCACATGAAAGTCGTACCCAGCACCGACCCGAACGTCACCATGGGCATGGCCTTTACCATTTTCGCGTTCATTCTTTACTACAGCATTAAGTGCAAGGGCCCCGGTGGCTTTTTTGCCGAGCTGGCCTTTCATCCGTTTCCGAAGATTGCTGCGCCAGTCAATCTAATACTGGAAGGCGTAACGCTGATTGCCAAGCCCTTGTCGTTGGGCCTGCGCCTGTTTGGCAACATGTATGCCGGCGAAATGATTTTCGTATTGATTGCGCTGATGTTTTCTGGCGGCGCTATCGTTGCCGCGTTCGGCGGAGTTTTGCAATGGGGGTGGGCAGTGTTCCACGTCCTGATTATTACGCTGCAGGCGTTTATCTTTGCGGTGCTCACGGTTGTCTACATGGCGCAAGCCCACGATGTGGAATCTGAGCACTGAGCAAAGCGTTCGCTTGAGCGCAAACCCACCCTTAACCAAAGTATTGATTTAACCGGGAGTAGACATGGAACAAGCGATTTTGATTGTCGCAGGAGCGCTCATGATGGGCTTGGGTGCAGTCGGCGCCTCCATCGGCGTAGGCGTTTTAGGCGGCAAGTTTCTGGAAGGCGTTGCTCGTCAGCCGGAACTTTTGCCAATGCTGCGAACTCAGCTGTTCATCGTACTCGGCCTGGTCGACGCGGTGCCCATGATCGCCGTTGGTATTGGTTTGTACGTAATCTTCGCACTGGCTGGCTAAGAGGCTGCTGGCGAATCGCTCGTGAACCCGCGAGCGGCGCTTCAACCCCCTTAGGCATAGTGAGGTAGAACGATGAACATTAACCTGACGCTATTCGGTCAAAGCCTGACCTTTCTGGTCTTTCTGTGGTTTTGCTGGAGGTACATCTGGCCGCCAATTGTGACCGCTATGCGCGAGCGCCAAGCGGCCATCGCCGAGGGTCTGGCCGCGTCCGAGCGCGCCGAGAAAGACCTTGAGTTGGCGCAAGGCCGTGCAGTGGATGAACTACGCACAGCCAAAGAGCAGGCTGCAGACATCATCGAACAGGCGCGACAGCGCGCCGGCCAGATGATCGAAGAAGCAAAAGACGATGCACGCCACGAAGGCGAGCGCCTTAAAGAGGCTGCCCAAGCGGAAATTGACCAGGAAGTGAACCGCGTCAAAGAGAGCCTGCGTGGCCAGGTGTCGACCCTCGCCATTGCCGGCGCCGAGAAGGTGTTGGGTGAATCGGTGGATGCGGGTAAGCACCAGCAATTGCTCGACCGCCTGGCGGCGGAGCTATAGCCCGTGGCTGAATTAGCAACCCTGGCCCGGCCCTATGCCAATGCCGCATTCGATATTGCCAAGAGCGATTCACAGCTTGATGCCTGGTCACGCATGCTGGCGCTGTTAGGCGCAGCGGCCACAACTGCTGGCGTGCAGCGGTTGCTGGAGAGCCCGGACCTGGAAGATGGTGCCAAGGCGAGCAAGCTGGGCGAGCTGTTGAATGAAGACCTAAACGATCGTGGCAAACGCTTCCTCCATGTACTGGCAGAGAACAAGCGCCTAGCGTTGCTGCCAGAAATCGCCGAGCAGTTTGAAGAGCGCCGGGCCGAAGAAGAGCAGGTGTTGGATGTCGAGATCGTTGCGGCATACAGCCTGACCGAAGCGCAAGAGCAGAAGCTGGGCGAAGCGCTAGGGCGTAAATACGGCCGCGAGATCAACATGAGCAGCCGGGTGGACGACTCCCTGATCGGCGGCGCCATTATTCGTGCGGGCGACACCGTGATCGACGGCTCAGTGCAGGGCCGCTTACAGAAATTAAAAGAGACATTGGGTCGGACCTAAGCAACCGCTCAGGCCGCCGTTAAGTCAGTTAGGAACGTTGATATGCAACAACTGAATCCGTCCGAAATCAGCGACATCATCAAAGGTCGCATTGAGAAGCTGGACATCAAGGCCGAGGCACAGAACGAGGGCACCATCGTCAGCGTTTCCGACGGTATCGTGCGCATCCATGGACTTGCTGACGCTCAATACGGTGAAATGATCGAGTTTAGCGGCGGCCTTTATGGCATGGCGCTGAACCTGGAACGCGACTCCGTCGGTGTTGTGGTATTGGGTGACTACTTGGCCCTATCGGAAGGCATGACCGCGCGCTGTACCGGTCGCATCCTGGAAGTGCCTGTCGGCCCGGAGCTGCTGGGTCGCGTTGTCGATTCCCTAGGTAATCCTGTCGACGGTAAAGGTCCGCTCAATGCAGCGGAGTCTGCACCGATCGAGAAGGTCGCGCCTGGTGTGATTTCGCGCCAGTCAGTAGATCAACCGGTGCAAACGGGCCTGAAAGCGATTGACGCCATGGTGCCTATCGGTCGCGGCCAGCGCGAGTTGATCATCGGTGACCGCCAAATCGGCAAGACCGCGGTGGCGATCGACACCATCATCAACCAGAAGGGCAAGGGCATTAGCTGTGTCTATGTGGCCATTGGTCAGAAGATGTCCACGGTTGCCAACATCGTGCGTACCCTCGAAGAATACGGCGCTATGGAATACACCGTGGTGGTCGTGGCCAGTGCCTCCGACCCAGCGCCCATGCAGTTCATCGCCCCGTACTCCGGGTGCTCCATGGGCGAGTACTTTCGCGACACCGGCGAAGATGCGCTCATTATCTACGACGACCTGACCAAGCAAGCTTGGGCCTACCGTCAGATTTCTTTGTTGCTCAAGCGTCCCCCGGGACGAGAAGCCTACCCTGGTGACGTTTTCTATTTGCACTCGCGGCTGCTCGAGCGCGCGGCACGGGTAAACGCGGACTACGTTGAAGCGCACACCAACGGTCGGGTCAAGGGCAAGACCGGTTCGCTCACCGCGTTGCCGATCATTGAGACCCAAGGTGGTGACGTTTCGGCCTTCGTACCGACCAATGTGATCTCCATTACCGACGGACAAATCTTCTTGGAGTCGCAGCTGTTCAACTCAGGCTTGCGACCGGCCATGAGTCCCGGCACCTCGGTTTCCCGAGTGGGTGGGTCTGCCCAGGTGCCCTTCATGAAGAAGATCTCTGGCGGCATTAAGCTGGCTCTAGCCCAGTATCGTGAGCTGGCAGCGTTTTCTCAGTTTGCCTCCGATTTGGACGATGCAACGCGGCGCCAGCTAGAGCACGGTCAACGGGTTACCGAGCTGATGAAGCAAAAGCAGTATCACCCCATGTCGGTGGCCGAAATGGGTATGGTGCTGTTCGCGGCTAACGAGCGTTATTTGGAAGACGTGCCGGTGGACAAGGTGTTGGATTTCGAATCTGCGCTGCTGTCGTACATGAATTCGCAGCACACGGAGTTCATGAACAACGTAAACGAGACCGGCGTCTACAACGACGACGTTGTGAAGACCATGCACGACGCCATCAAAGCCTTTAAAGAGACCCAAACCTACTAGGCGGTTCGCCCGGGAAAAGCAGATGGCAGTCGGCAAGGAAATCAAGAACAAGATCGGCAGCGTTGAAAACACGCAGAAGATCACCAGCGCCATGCAAATGGTTGCGGCGAGCAAAATGCGCCGCACCCAGGACAAGATGGCTGAAGGCAAACCGTATTCAGAGAAGATGCGAGGGGTGATCGGACACCTGGCGAACTCCAACCCTGAATACCAACATAACTACATGAAAAGCCGCGATGTGCAGCGCGTAGGCTATATCGTGGTCTCATCCGATCGTGGCCTGTGCGGTGGTTTGAACGTTAACCTGTTCCGCGTACTGCTCAAAGACATGGGCACCTGGCATGGTAAGGGCATCGAATCGAGTTTGGGATTGATCGGAAAGAAAGCCGCTGGCTTCTTTCGCTCAGTGGGTGGCGACATCATCTCTACAGTGACTGACGTAGGGGAGATCCCAACACTGGAAGAGCTGATTGGCGGCGTGAAAGTTATGCTGGACGCCTACGAAGAAGGCAAGATCGATCGCCTCTATATTGCCAGCAATGAGTTTGTGAACACCATGACTCAGCAGCCAACGATACGGCAGCTGTTACCCCTGGATGCCGCAGACAACGAAGCCATGAAGCATCGTTGGGATTACCTGTATGAACCCGATGCGAGAATGCTCATTGAAGGCTTGGTTACGCGTTTCATCGAGTCCCAGGTGTATCAGGCAGTGGTAGAAAATGGCGCTTGCGAGCAGGCAGCGAAGATGATCGCCATGAAAAACGCAACAGAAAACGCAGAGAAGCTCATCGATGAGCTGACGCTGATTTACAACAACGCCCGCCAGGCTGCGATTACGCAAGAGATTGCTGAGATCGTCGGTGGCGCAGCAGCCGTCTAAACAGACGGCGACAGACGGAATTAACTAGAGGCATACCCCATGAGCAGCGGTCGTATTGTTCAAATCATTGGCGCGGTCATCGACGTAGAGTTTGATCGCGAAAGCGTTCCTGGCGTCTACGACGCGTTAATCGTCACCGAATCTGGAACCACTCTGGAAGTGCAGCAGCAGCTGGGTGACGGCATTGTGCGCACCATTGCCATGGGCACATCAGATGGCTTGTCACGTGGGTTGGAAGTCACTAATACCGGCGCGCCAATTACGATACCAGTGGGCGAAGAAACACTCGGGCGCATCATGGATGTACTAGGCAACCCGATCGACGAAAAAGGGCCAGTTAACGCCCGCACCTCAATGCCGATCCATCGGCAGCCGCCAAGCTACGAAGACCAGAAAGGCGGTAACGAGCTGCTGGAAACCGGCATTAAGGTGATCGATCTCATTTGTCCCTTTGCCAAAGGCGGCAAGGTCGGCTTGTTCGGTGGCGCCGGCGTTGGCAAGACCGTGACCATGCTGGAACTGATTCGCAACATCGCCATCGAGCACTCCGGATTGTCGGTGTTTGCCGGTGTAGGCGAGCGAACTCGCGAAGGCAACGACTTCTATTACGAAATGGAAGAAGCTAACGTTCTCGACAAGATCTCTTTGGTGTTTGGGCAGATGAACGAACCGCCGGGCAACCGCCTGCGCGTAGCGCTGACTGGTCTCACCATAGCCGAGAGCTTCCGCGACGAAGGCAAAGATGTGTTGTTGTTTGTTGACAACATCTATCGTTACACCTTGGCGGGCACCGAGGTCTCCGCGCTCCTGGGTCGAATGCCGTCGGCGGTGGGTTACCAACCGAACTTGGCGGAAGAGATGGGAACGCTGCAAGAGCGCATTACCACCACCAAGACAGGATCCATTACCTCCATTCAAGCGGTGTATGTTCCGGCCGATGACTTAACCGACCCCTCGCCGGCAACGACTTTTGCGCACTTGGACTCCACGGTAACGCTGTCTCGAGCGATTACTGATCTGGGCATCTATCCTGCGGTAGACCCGCTGGATTCCACCAGTCGCCAGCTCGACCCGCTGGTTGTGGGCGAAGAACATTACGGTGTTGCGCAAGGTGTGCAGCAAATGCTGCAGCGCTACCAAGAGCTGAAAGACATCATTGCCATCTTAGGCATGGACGAATTGTCAGAAGAAGATAAGCAGCTCGTCTACCGCGCCCGCAAAGCACAGAAGTTCTTCAGCCAACCTTTCTTCGTGGCGGAGCAGTTCACTGGTAACAGTGGCAAGTTCGTCAGCCGTGACGACACCGTGCGCAGCTTCAAAGGCATACTCGACGGCGAGTACGATCACTTACCGGAAGACGCGTTTTACATGGTCGGCAGCATTGAAGATGCGATCGAAAAAGCCAAGACCATTCAAGGTGAAGAGCAGGCGGCGTAACGCCACTCGAGCAAGAGGACAGCGGCCATGGCTATGACCATTCATTGCGATATCGTCAGCGCTGAGAAGGAGATCTTCTCGGGTCGCGTAACCATGATCAGTGCTACCGGAACTTTGGGTGAGCTCGGCATCATGCCGGGACATGCGCCGTTACTAACAGGAATTCGACCTGGACCGGTGCGTCTGAAGATGGACAACGGCGACGAAGAAGTGTTTTTCGCTTCCGGCGGTTTTTTGGAAGTGCAGCCAGGCGTGGTAACCGTGTTAGCGGATACCGCTTCCCGCGCTGAAGATTTGGACGAGGCTGCTGCGCAAGAAGCTCGGGAGGAAGCTGAGCGAGCGTTGGCGGAAAGTGCCGGCGAGCTCGATTTTGGCTCCGCTGCCGCCCACCTGGCCGAAGCGCTGGCGCAACAGCGGACGTTGGAAGAGCTACGCCGACGGCGGCGCTAGACACGCGGGCTGCTTAGTGCGCTACTTGCCAACGAGGTGGGCCCAGCGGGCCTTCTCGTTGAAGTGAGACGACGCGAACTGATGCAGAACGATGGACACGTTAGGCCTCGATGCTTAGGTTCTAGCATAGTGCAACACCCCAGCAGTTCGGTAGATTTTGGTTTCTATGAGCAGACACTCTGTTGCAACGGCATGCATCGCTCTCGCGTTGGCATTGTTGCTATGCAGCTGCAGCGCAGCGCCCCCTGAGCCAACTTTTGACTTGGCGATTACCAATGTGACGTTAATCGATGCGAAACATGGCGTGCGTCGGCAACAGACAATTTGGGTTAGCGGCGAGCAGATTGCCGAGATTCAAGCGTCGTCGGGTATTCGTCATCAGTCCACCCGAACCATAGATGGCACTGGCCGATTCTTGATGCCGGGACTTTGGGACATGCACGTACACGTTACCTACGAGCCGGCGTTAACCGAGCCTATGGCGAACATGTTTTTGGACTATGGCGTAACCAGCGTACGCGATACAGGTGGATTGCTACCACTGTTGCAACCCGTGGTTGAACGTTGGCGAAGAGCAGACACGATCGCCCCTCGAATTTTCTACAGTGGTCCACTGCTGGACGGTAGCCGGGTGGTGTACAACGGTGAAGGGCGATCAGAAATTGGCATTGCTAATCCCAATGAGGCGATAGCGAGAGAAAACATTCAGACCTTGGTAGCTGCCGGTGTCGACTTTGTAAAGCTCTATGAACTCGTAAGCCCAGAAGTTTTTGCCTCGCTGGTAGGGGCAGCGCGGCAACGGGGCCTACCCATTGCCGCGCATGTGCCGCTGTCTATGACGGCAGATGTCGCCGGCCCCGAAGTCGATTCACTTGAACATCTGCGCAATATTGAGCTGGCCTGTAGCGATCGAGCCCTGGAATTGCATGAGGCGCGGCAACAAACGCTTGCGCAGCTCGAGCCAGCTAGCGGCTACGCGCTGCGCAGTCAGCTGCACGCGCAACAGCGACCCTTAGCCTTAGGTGCGGTCGCGCTGGGCAGCGAACGTTGCCGACGGGTGATCGCGTCGCTTGGGCAAACCATTCAAGTGCCAACCTTGCGCCTTAATACACTCTTCACCTACCCAATGTTGCAGCAGCCGGATTGGCAGGCTCAGTTAGCACGTTTGCCCGAACCGTTGGCGAGCGAATGGCAGGCAGCAGTGAGCGCGGCGTTAGCGCGTAACTATCCAGGTAATGTGGCGTTGGCCGAATGGAGCATGGATCTGGTTGCGGCGATGTATCGGGCCAACGTACCTATCGGTGCGGGCACTGATACCCCCATTGGTCTATCGATCCCGGGCTATAGCCTGCACACAGAACTGGCTAGGTTGGTCGATGCGGGTTTGCCACCCCTTGAAGCGTTACGGGCAGCAAACATGCGCGGACCAGAGTTTTTTGGGCTTAGCGGGAAGATGGGCGCGCTCGAGGTGGGCATGGCAGCAGATCTGGTTCTACTCTCCGCGGACCCCTTGGTCGACATCAATAACACTAGGCGCATTGATGCGGTAATCGCTCGAGGGCGCATCGTTCGCGACAGCCAGCCGCTGAATTGATCGAGCGCTGCCCACAAGTGCATTGTGATCCTGGCCACAACTTAGCGTAACAATGTCCAAACCCAGGCAAGAGCGCTTACACTTGCCGCTCCCAAAACAAGAGGGCTCAAACGTGCCAGGAAAATTTGAAGTGTATAAGGACAAGGCGGGCAAGCACCGCTTTCGGCTGAAGGCTGCCAACGGCGAGATCATTCTTGCTAGCCAAGGCTACGCGGGCAGCACTGGCTGTGCCAATGGCATTGCCTCAGTACGCAAGAACGCCAGGCGCGCCGAGTCCTTCAAAGAGCGAAAAACCAAAGCAGGGCATCGCTTCAATCTATGCTCCGTAAACGGCCGGGTAATCGGTACCAGCGAGACTTATAAGTCTGCGGCTGCCTGCGCCAATGGCATGAAGTCCGTGCGCTCTAACGCGCCGAAAGCCAAGCTCGTTAAGCTTTAAGCCAAGCGCTCCTCGGGCTTAGCCCGAACTCAGCGGCCAGGTCGGTTGTGACCAGGCCGCTTGCCGGGTAAGGTTTTGTGGTGTCACCATCAATTGGTCGCCGCCTTGAAAAGCCTGTTCCCGTATCTGCTGTTGATCCTGCTTTGCCACCCTTTCGCGGCGCAGAGCAGCGACTCGCCCGATTCTTTCTCTGGTGTAGCTCGCATTGTTGCCATTGGTGACGTGCACGGTGCTCATGACGCCGTGCTGAAGCTGCTGCGGGGTAATGGTCTAATCGACGAAAGCGACCGCTGGATAGGCGGCGACACCCACCTGGTGAGTCTTGGTGATCTGCTGGATCGGGGCCGCGCTGTGCGCCCGGTGCTGGATTTGTTCATGGCGCTGCAACCTCAGGCAGAGGCCGCTGGTGGCCGAGTGCATGTGTTGTTGGGCAACCATGAACTCATGAATCTCATGGGTGATTGGCGCGACGTAGCCCCTGCAGATCTACAGTCTTTTGCCGAAGGTGACCAGGCAACGGCATTGGCACAACGCCAGCAGATGCTTGCGCCTAGCGGTCGCTATGGCCGTTGGCTGCTGGAGCAGCCGATTCTCGTTAGAGTTAACGACACGCTGTTCACTCATGGCGGGCTACCTGGCCTGCTCCTGGAGCGCACGTTGTCCGAGCACAACGAGGTGGCCCGCAGAGATTTGCGATCAGCCTTGGAGCAGGCGCAAGCGCTCGCCGAGGCGAGCGTGATCCCAGCACATTCAAATTTGTTCGAGCTGGCAGAACAGGCTGCCCAGCCGGAAGAAGATCCCAAACTCACTGCCTTGCGGGAGCTAGGTCAATCTGCCTACTGGCAAGACGAAGGGCCGCTATGGTATCGAGGCTCGAGCCTTTGCCACGGATTGGTGGAAGCTGACTTGACTAGCTCCGTGCTGCAGCATTTGAACGCCACCTCAGTAGTGGTGGGCCATTCTCCCACATGGAATCACCAGATTCGTCGGCGCATGGCGGGCCGTGTATGGGTTGCGGATACTGGCATGCTACACGCGGTTTACCGGGGCCAACCGCTAGCATTAGAAATTCGTGGCGACGAGCGCCAAGTGCGTGATGCAAACGGCCAACCGCTGGCGTTTGACGACGAGCAGTTTGCCGCGTATAGCGAAGCTGACATACGCAACGAACAGGCGATGCTCACGAGCGCCAAGTACACGCTTGCCACCCAGCCACCGGAAGAAAACGGTAACGGCCGTGCAAAGTTGATTGACCTCAGCGGCGAGTCCGGCGCGCAAACAGGCCAGGCTTGGTTCTGGCCCATGCGCAAACGCAATGCGGGTCGCGAGGAAGCGGCCTACATGCTAGATCGGCTGTTGGGTATTGGCATGGTGCCCACTACCATTGTCACGACGTTCGAAGGCAAGAACGGCGTACTGCAATTGCTTCAACCCAGAGTGATCACCGAGCAAGTGCGCTTAGATCGAGGGCTCGGCTTTCCCAACTGGTGTGAGCGCGGCAACAACTATCAGGTCGTAACGGCATTTGATGCGCTCGTCAACCAACGCAAACGTAGCGTTGACAACCTGGCATACAGTCATCGAATGACTCGAATTCAACTAACCGAGCATGGAGACGCTTTCGGCACGGCAAAACAGCTGCCGCCAACTTCGGTGCAACCCGCTTTGAGCATGACGCTGCGTGGGCGTTTGCAGGCATTGAGCCAGGCGCAACTCGAACAGCGATTTGGAGAAAGCCTGAATAAACGAGAAGTTTCTGCATTGTTAAAGCGTCGGGACGCCATGCTGAAATGGCCAGCACTGGGTGGTCCATGAAGCGTTCGAGTCAATTCGTTGGTCCGCTGTTCCTGATCACGACCTTCTATCTGCTTGCGGCAGCGCTAGTGTGGGGCATCTTGCAGCTCAAACCAGATTGGCAGTCATTTTTACCGTTTGGTGGGCTTAAAGAACTGTTCGCCCCACCCTCTAATCAGCTCGAAGTCATAGTTACGGCAACCAAGCAGCCGATCTTGCGCAACTTCGACGCAGCGACTCTGGCGTTCGCCATTTTCGGTACGCTAATACTGATGGTGCCGGTGTCTTGGGTGTACTTCATTACCACTCGACGCAAACGCATCGATCGCTCGTTTGTGCAGACAATCATCGTGCTGCCGGTTATCGTCGCTGGCATAGCCATGATCGTACAGCATTCTCTACCCTTAGCATTCAGCCTTGCGGGGATTGTAGCGGCAGTCCGCTTTCGCTTTACGCTGACCGAGCCCGCTTATGCGCTATACATATTTGTGGGCATTGCCGTTGGATTAGGGGCCGGTGTCAGTGCGCTCGACATCTCGTTTGTTATCTCCGTTGCGTTTGTTTATGTGAGCCTGGTGTTGTGGAAGCTTGATTATGGTTCGAACATGACCTCGGCGTTTTTTGCTTTTCTAACGGGCCGTGGCCAAGATGACGATGAGCTACAGTAAAGCGCCGTTAACCTGCCTGCTCGCTGGCTTAGTGTTGGCGTGCGTTGCCTGCGAGCCAGAGGCACAGCTGAGTGAGCAAAGCGCTGCTAAGCAATCCGATGAAATATTGCCGTTACTGCGTTTGAAGTTACCGCCGCTGTTACAAGAGGTGTCTGGCCTGTCGACAACTCCAGAGGGCAATATACTCGCGGTGGGTGACGAACAAGCCGTAATATTTGAGATTGACCTGGCGAGCACCGAAGTCGTAAAGCGCACGGGACTCGGTCAATCAACGCTGCTTGGCGATTTCGAAGGTATTGAACAAGTCGGCAACGAGGTTTTCTTGGTTGATAGTGATGGTGACTTGCTGTCTTACGATGTCTTAGAGTCCACTGAGGTAAAACGGGTCGAAACGAAAGTGGGTAAGCGCTGCGAAGTGGAAGGTTTGGGTTACGATCCAGTAGAGGATCTCTTGTATCTGTTGTGCAAGCAGCGCCGCAGCA
The DNA here is from genome assembly GCA_051027215.1 of Pseudomonadales bacterium. Taxonomy (GTDB): domain Bacteria; phylum Pseudomonadota; class Gammaproteobacteria; order Pseudomonadales; family Azotimanducaceae; genus CALHVX01. The sequence goes on from JBPCXR010000029.1 coordinate 183,895, forward strand.
AGAAGCTGCCAAAACACAAAATCAGCCTGTTTGCTTTCTCGTTGGCAGACCGACGTCTGCAGGATTCTGCTAACTTGTTGTTAGATGGGCCTGCGGCAGCTGCCGAACTAGGAATCAAGAAGCTCTCGCCCTCAGCCTTAGCATTCAGTCCCAGCGGCGAGCAACTCACCGTGATCGCCGCCAAACAAAATGCTGTAGCGACCTTTACTCGGGATGGCCAACTAATTCGCGCCGAGCACCTACCAGAGGCAGGCAAGCATCAACAGGTAGAGGGTTTGGCGATTATGACCGACGGACGTTGGGTGCTGGCTGACGAAGGCGGCGCCGGCGCAGGTAAGCTGAGCGTGTATGCCCATGAGCTCTAATAAGGCGATCGTGTTGGTTCACGGATACGGTCCAAAGCCTGGTGCTTCCGACCTGTTGACTTTATGGCGCGCAGCACTTGTTGCCGGATTGCGCCGTGATCACCCAGACCTGGTTGCCGGTTTTGAAGAGCTGCCTGTGACGCTGAGCTACTACGCGGATGCGTTCCCGGAAGTTCGAGAAGGCGGCTACAATGCTGAGCTCGATCTGGCGGATCGAAAGCACTGTTTGCAATTGTTGTCACAGCTCGACAAGCCGAAACGCTTTCGGCGGGACGCCTATGAGGAACTTCCTGGCAAATCCTCGCTTAAGGAATTTCTCGCGGACCTCGGTGCACCGATGTTGCGCAGCATTGGCCTTGGTCCCGCGGTGCTACAAAAACATATCGCAGAGTTTGGCCACTACTGGCAGGACGATAGTGACTATCCACGAGCAGTACAGGCGCCGTTACTGGATGATCTGACGACGTTGCTTGAGCAGCGCAAAGACGTGTTGCTTATCAGCCATTGCTTCGGCTCGATCGTCACCTACGATTGCCTCTGGCGCTTATCTCACCACGGACTAGACCGCAAGAAAGGCCACGTCAGCACTTGGCTGACCCTTGGATCGCCGCTGGCGGATGACACTGTGCGCGCAAAACTGCTGGGGCAGAAGCGACCGCGCGAACAGCGCTTTCCCGTGAACCTGGTGAACTGGCACAACATCGCAGCCGAAGATGACTACATTTGTCACGATGAAACGGTTGCGAACGATTTTGCGGCGCTAATCGGCCAGCGGCAGATCAGTGTCCTCGAAGACCATCTGATCTATAACCTGTCGATTCGTTTTGGCCGCTCGAATCCTCACAGCAGCCTGGGCTACTTGATTCACCCGAAGGTTTCATCACTCTTGGCCCAGTGGATGCAGGCTACTTAGGGTGAGACTTTGCCCATACAGCGTTGGGTGATGTGTTGCTTCTGCCCTTCAGGGGTAGCGTAGCGTTCGAAAAAGCGTGCAACGAACTTAAGTACCCGTTTGCGCTCAGATTTGCTGATGCCGGGATAGGTCTGGAATAGCTCTTCGATGGCGCCACGCTTGTCAACAAACAGCGCCATGCTTGCGGCGATGCTGGCATTGTGTTGGCAGTAGCCGCGGTATATGCGTTGTGCCACGCTCTTGATTCGCAGACGTTCCGACGTGGTCGCGTAGGGTGGGAACACCAAGCCGGTGTTATCGAAATCGTAAGGCACTGACCTGACGACGCCAGGTTTTACGGTAAAGGGAACGGTGTTGTGGCAACAGTTGTCATCAGCGGGTCCATGTCGAGCCGAAAAATCTGGGTTGCCGATGAACATATTGAACAGCGCTGCTAACGCGGTGTAGTCCGGATCCAATGAAGGGATTGGTACAGCGCTGAGGTCGTCGAGCTGAAGGTCAAGCCGGCGGGCCAGTTCCTTTTTGTGTTCAATGAAAAACCCAGCGTGACGGTAAGTCTTGCCTGGCTTGTCGCTGTCTTCATAAGTGATTAAAAGCGGTTGAACCCGAAAGCTTGTTTCTGTTAACAGATTAAGGGTTCGATAGGCCAACATCTCCAGCCACACTTTCGAGTCATCGCTGTTCTCGGTTTTGAGCCTCTTGCAATGGGTTACCAGTTTGCGGCGATGGTGTCCGGCCAGCGCCGAGCGTTTGACCTCCCCCTTGTCGAACTTCACCCACATGGGTGGGAACCGGCAATGGTTAGGATCGCGACGCGACTTGCCACGAGGTCTGAGGGTAACCGAGAAAGATTGCGCGTCATCGAGCAGAGCCAGCGTACCAGAGCGCTCTTCAGGCTCACTCGCCCGATCGCGTGCTATTGCCCGTAAGGGTCCAGTGATGCGAACTTGCAGAGGTTCAAGGTTGTCACTGGCGAACAGCGACGCTGTCTGCGCCGTCGCCGAATTGGCAAACAGTAACGCCAGAGCCGCCCACAGTGACGCCGGTAACCATCGACTTGTTGATTTGTACATTGCTGCCCCAATTGTCGCAGGCGAAAATGCAGCTTGCGCTCCCCTTCGTGGGGCGTCAACGGCAGCGGTTTTGCTCTTCGGCGCAAGGCGCTCCTGGTTTAGCAAACGTTTTCTGCGGCAATGGGGTGAAGCGCGTCGAGCAAACCCGATCACGGCCAGCATCTTTGGCTTGGTACAGGGCCTGATCCGCCAGCCGGATCAGCGTATCGCTGTCGACCAATCCACCGGCGAAGCAGACTACGCCGATACTGGCGCTGATCGGCACAGGCTCACCTGCCTCGGTGAAGATCTCTAAATTCCGCAGGCGCGCGCACAACCGATTCGCCAGCAACTCCGGGCCTTCGGGGGTTGCATCTACGACCAGAACAGCAAATTCCTCGCCGCCCATTCGAGCGACCAGGTCACCTTCGCGGCCAGTATTCTCCAGGCACCGGGCGACGGCTGTAAGCACCTCATCGCCCACGGGGTGACCGAAGCGATCGTTGATTTGTTTGAAGTGATCGAGATCGAGCATCAGAACGCCCAAGGTCATGCCGCTACGGCTGTGACGTTCCATCTCCGCAGAGAGTCGGTTGAACAAAAAGCGTCGATTGTAAACGCTTGTGAGCGGGTCAGTATTTGCCAGCGCTTCTAGTTGCGCGTTCGCCGCTTGCAGCTCAGAGCGACTTTCTCTGAGAGCTAACTCGGTGCGATGGCGACGGGTAATGTTGCACAGCGTTATGAGTTGGCCTTCCTGGCGTTGATCAACCAACAGCGGATTCAGGCGCACTTCGAACCAGTGCTCTTCAGCGTCTCGCGTCCAGGGAATGACGATGTGATTGGTGCTGCCAGCGCGCACTGCGCTAACGAGTTCCGCCGGTAGTCGCTGCGCCACGTCATCGCCGACAAAGCTCTGAGCAGCATCTCCAAGAAGCTCAGCTGCGGCTACGTTGTGATCAACGATTCGCTCATCGGTGTTCACCACCACGAGCGCGTCCTGGGCTTGGTCGATCAAGGAAGTTCTGGCTACCGGTCGAATGGCAAAGGTTCCGAGGTTTCGCGCGAACAGCAGCATCAGGGCAAGACAAAGCAGCGTTGCCAGTGCTGCTGGAGAATGACCCCAAGGCTCCCACTGCAACAGGCGAGTGCCAATGTCCGCGCCGACGATCGCAATGGGCGCGAGCATGAGGCAAACCATGGTGGTGCGCTGGCGTGGTGTGCTAATGAAGCGCCAGAGACTGACCACGACTATGAACAGGCCAAAGCAGTAGCTGACCCAAATCGATGAATCAAAGCGTGGGGCCACTGCGGCATTGGCTGCGAGCTGCGCAAAGGCGCCGTTGATGCCCACCAATAAGGGGACACCTAGGGCAAACGCGCGAATGGCTCGCCACTGAGGTAGCGACAGGTTGGTGTAGGTTTTAACGTTCAGAAACAGCAATGGCAGCAACAGCGTAAAGCAGAAGCGCTCGAGAACAGTGGCGCTTGCAGCAAATTGACCTACCTGGGGATAGCCATCCGCGAGCACAAAACCTATGGCGACAGCGCAGAGCGCGAATAGCCCCGGTCCACCGTCAGCCACTCGTTGGCTCTGACGATAGGCCAGAAAAAGGACAAATATCGATGTGGAAACCAGTGCTGGGTAAAGCACAACGGATCCTTCCTATGTTTCGCGCTTGCAGACGATCAAAGACAAAGCCGACAAGCAACCTCGCATTGTCGGACATGATCCATTGGCGCCGGGGAAGTGTCGTCGAAAACGCGCTTCTGCGTCGGAACCCTGTCACCCCTTGGCGGGATATATGTAGCAAAGTGCACAAGAGCCTGCGGATGCGAGACTCGGTTCCCGAGTCGCAGGCCCACCATTCGAGGCTTTCACAATCCCTTGCACCACGAAACCAGCCGCGCCCTCTATAATTGCGCGCACAAGGACGACACCTCAGGGATAGTGACGGCTCATGGCGCAAAACGCTTTACAAGTGGAGGCGGTGGTACTGGCTGCAGGCCAAGGCACCCGCATGCGCTCAAAGCGGCACAAAGTGCTGCACCACCTGGGTGGAATCCCAATGCTGCACCATGTTCTGCATCGTGCTGAGGCGCTTGGCGCCAGGGCGATTCACGTGGTTATTGGTCATCAGGCCGAAGCCATCAAAGCCGCCACACCGCGAGAATTGGATTGGGTATTGCAAACCGAGCAGCTGGGCACGGGTCATGCAGTACAGCAAGTCATGCCTCATGTGCAGGACGATTCGGTGGTGCTGGTGCTGTTTGGGGATGTGCCCATGGTTTCCCAGCAGTTGCTGGCGGATTGCGTAGACGCCGCAGGTAGCGATGCCCTGGCATTGGTCACCGCAGACTTTGACGACCCAACGGGCCTCGGACGCATCGTCCGAGACGCCGCGGGCAACGTCTTGGAAATCGTTGAACACAAAGACGCCGATGAATCCCAACGCGCCATTCGAGAAATAAACTCGGGAATCATGGCCTTGCCTGGGGCGCTGCTGCGGCGCTTGCTCGAAGAGCTCATGGCCCAGCCGCCGCAAAACAATCAAGGCGAGTACTATTTGACCACGCTCATTGAGTACGCGGTCAGGGACGGCGTTCCCGTCCACCCAATAAAGGCCAAACGGCCCCAGGAGGTGATGGGCGTGAATACACGAAACCAACTGGCTGAGCTGGAGCGCGACTTGCAACGTCAGCGCGCTGAACAACTCATGGCCGACGGCGTCACTCTTGCTGACCCAGCAAGGTTAGATGTCCGCGGCGAACTGACCACCGGCATCGACGTCTTCATCGACGTCAACGTGGTTTTCGAAGGAACGGTGAGCTTAGGTTCCAACGTTTGCATCGGCCCGGGTTGTGTGATCACCGATAGCGTGATCGGCGACGGCACACAAATATTTCCCAACACGGTCATGGAAAGCGCCGAGATTGGTGCTGGTTGTAACGTTGGGCCTTTCGCACGCTTACGACCCGGCACCAAGCTTCGTGACAAGGTCAAAATCGGAAACTTTGTCGAAACCAAGAACGCAGAGCTGGGCGACAACTCTAAAGCTAGCCATCTAACCTACCTAGGTGACACCACCGTTGGCGAGGATTGCAACATTGGCGCTGGCACGGTGACGTGCAATTACGATGGCATCAACAAGCACCGCACAGACATCGGTGATGGCGTGTTCGTTGGCACCAATAGCACTCTGGTTGCACCCATTAAGCTCGGCGACGACTCATTCGTTGCCGCTGGGTCGACCTTAACTGGCGATTTGGCGGATGAAGACCTGGGCGTTGGTCGTGGTAAGCAGCGCAATATTAAAGGCTGGACGCGTCCGGATCGACGCGGCAAGTAAACCCAGCCAGCAGTAACACTCAAGGACGTAGTATGTGTGGAATCGTTGGAGCAGTGGGTGACCGCGAAGTCTCCGCAATCTTGTTAGAAGGCCTGCGGCGCCTCGAGTACCGAGGCTATGACTCGGCGGGCCTTGCAGTGATTGCCGCGGATGCCGCGCGCATCGATCGCCGCCGCCAGCTCGGCAAGGTGCAAGCGCTAGTCGATGATGTTTCCGCCAACCCGGTTTACGGCCGCATCGGCATTGCCCACACTCGTTGGGCGACCCATGGCGTGCCCAGTCAAGAAAATGCCCACCCGCACATGTCTGGCGAGACAATCTGTCTGGTTCACAACGGCATCATTGAGAACTACGAGGAACTTCGGGACGAGCTAAAGGTAGAAGGATATTGCTTTGCCTCGCAAACGGACACCGAAGTCATTGTGCATTTGGTTGAGCAGCACTACAAAAAAAGCGGTGATTTGCTACAAGCGGTACGCGCAACGATCAAACGCCTGGAAGGCGCTTACGCACTCGGGGTGATCGCCAAGGATGAGCCCGATCGCATTATCGCTGCACGTGCGGGCAGCCCGCTGGTGGTTGGCATTGGCATTGGCGAAAACTTCATTGCCTCCGATGTGTTAGCGCTACGCCCGGTAACCGACCGCTTCATCTTTCTTGAAGAAGGCGATTTGGTTGAAGTGACGAAGACCGGCATCTCCGTCTGGAACATCGACCACGAAGCCGTGGTACGGAGCAGCATTCACGTGGAGATGGGCCACGATGACGTTGACAAAGGCCACTTTCGTCACCACATGCAGAAGGAAATCCACGAGCAACCGGCGGTCATTCGGCGCACCCTAGAAGGTCGCTTGGGTCGCGAACAGGTGCTGGAGCAGGCGTTTGGGGTAAACGCTGCCGGTATCTTCGATCAAACTCAAGCGCTAACGATTGTTGCCTGCGGCACCAGCTATTACGCTGCGTCTGTTGCTCGCTATTGGATGGAGGAACTGGTCGGCATCCCCTGTCAGGTGGAAATCGCCAGTGAGTTCCGCTATCGAAAAGTGGCCGTCACCCCTAACAACCTATTTGTGACCATCTCCCAGTCTGGTGAAACAGCAGATACGTTAGCCGCCTTGCGCATTGCCAAAGACGTTGGCTACTTTGCCACAGCAACTATTTGCAACGTGCCAACCAGCTCGCTCGTTCGCGAATCCGACATCGCCTTGATGATAGAGGCGGGTACCGAGGTTGGGGTGGCTTCGACCAAAGCATTTACTGCGCAGCTCACCGATTTGCTGTTGCTAACGATTTTGCTCGGCCGACGACATGGCCTAAGTAAAGACTGTGAGCGCACGTTGGTTGCTGGGCTCCATGGCCTCCACGATGTGGTTGCAGAAGCCCTAAAGCTAGATCAACCCATTCTCAAGCTGGCCGAGCGCTTCATAGATAAACATCACGCCCTGTTTTTGGGTCGTGGCCCCATGTTCCCTGTGGCCATGGAAGGCGCGTTGAAGCTTAAAGAGATCTCCTACATTCACGCCGAGGGCTATCCTGCAGGGGAGCTCAAGCATGGGCCGCTCGCCCTAGTAGATGACGACATGCCAGTAATCGCCGTGGCGCCGAACGATGAGTTGCTAGAGAAAGTGCAGTCGAACCTGCAAGAAGTGAAGGCCCGAGGTGGCGAGCTATTCGTGTTCACGGATTCCGATAGCGGTTTTAGGGCGGAGCCTGGGATTACCGTTATGGAAGTGCCGAAGGTGAGTGCGGTGCTGGCACCCATTGTCTACGTGGTACCTCTGCAACTGTTGTCGTATCACGTGGCGGTGCTTAAGGGCACTGATGTGGATCAGCCGCGCAACTTGGCTAAGAGTGTGACCGTGGAGTAGGGCGTAAAGAGAAGACATCCCGGTGTTGTTTGGTATTAAAAGTTGTCACGGTTTATTAAAGGTTGTTCCACGAAATCGCTAAGCGTCGATGGAATCTCGATATTCCTGTATTGAGGTTGAATTTAGGTCGCATTCAACTTTGCCCGCAGGACAACCTTTAATTCAATTGCAATCGATGCTCATGTGAGGGAAATCAGACGTTTAAGTGTGTATTTGGGACAACCTTTGATACGTAACAACAGTTACAGGTTGTCCCAGTTAGGAAAGCCGCTGAGTTCGGCCAGCCTCGGCCGAGTGCCGTCTCATCGTTGACCAGGTTTCGCAGCGCTGGTCTGGGTACGCCGGGCACCCGGCGCGTGATCAGAGGTACCGGTCTGTGGGCAGGCCCCAATGCGCGTCCTCTGTAGCTTAACTCGTCGGCACGCACTCGGACCAAGCTTCGGGCGCAATAGAGTTCGTTGTCTCATCTGATAAGAGTTGGTAAACCTCTACCCGAATGGCCGACGGGTTATCTATGTGGCGCACTTCGTACTTTGCGTTAGCTTCTGGAACAAAAGATAGGTTCCTACGGCGTTGGTTGGTGGATTGAACAACCGCATCGGAACTACGCCGCCACAGACGTAAGTACAAACGTAGGTTGGCTGGTACGTAGTGAGTTTCTCCTGTAGTGGTATCTGCACCGAGTGGAATACGACCTTCCAGCATAAGTTCGCAGTGGGCATCCGCCGAAAAAACTAATAGCGCCAAACGATCAACCACTAGAAACTCATCCCGCCAATAGGGCGAGGTGAAGTAAATGGCCGCTCGTTCGCCTACTCCCACTGATTTGTAGATCGGCGCCACCGCGCAACCGCCACTAAAAATCAAAGACGTTGTGGTTAGCCAGAACAACAGCCGGCTAGTCGACATAATTTTCTAACGCGGCTCGCGCCCGCACACCTCAAAGTGATCAGTAACGACTGGCGCAGGGAATTCACCCGAAGTATCCAAGTAATTGTACTCGTACTCAATTTTCTGGCCGGTCCAACCGGCGGAGGTTCCAAGCTTCTTAAACTCGATGGTGTATTCCTGGCTTTCTTCCAACACGAAAGATACGTCCTCCAGTCCGAGATATGTATTGCCAAACCAAACGCTCGTTCGAAAGTACGCGCGTCCCGGAGGCATCTTCCATACCGGCGGTGTCTCATAGGCTTTGAATCGTGCGCGACCGGCAAAATTCATCTTACAGTTCGCGTCGGGCTCAAACACAATCACGCCCATCTCACCATCTGTTAAGCTCATTTTTACGGTGGCATACGGCCCCGAGATCACCGACTGGTAGGGAGCGTTGGTGTTACAGCCTGCCAACAACACACACAGAGTGCTAAAGCCTAGAAATCGAATCATTCACCTGCCCTGGTTCCGATTATTGATCTAATTTAACGAATCCACTAACTGCCGCGCACCCTACAAAGGTGGGGGGCGTTGCAGGCGATTGTATCGATTGGCGGCGTCCACCTTATTGTGAACGTTTAGGATCTGATAAATAGTGCGCATCCGCGTACGTACGTTACTCGGGGCAATACCTAGTGTGTCTGCCACTTGATTTGCGGTTTTGCCTTGCGCCACCAGAGCGAGTATTTCTTCCTCGCGCTGCGTGAGCCGTTCGATGTCAGGGTCTGTTTGTTCTTGGTTTGATTCATCAAAGTACTTCATACAACGGCGCGCAATGCTGCCCGACATGGGGGATTCGCCCCGCAACACCGAGGCGACGAACTCGTCTACCTGTTGCGGCTCAACATCCTGCTTCAGCAGATACCCATCTGCGCCGGCTCTTAACGCCTGAAACAAATGCTCGCCATCCGCGAACGAGGTGTACACAATCATTTGCGGTCTAGTTTTAGCATTCGCCAATTGCCGGATAAGTTCTGAGCCCCGTCCATCTGGCAGTTCCAGATCCACAAAGACCACATCGGGCATGGGTGGTTTGGACAAACCGGCTATCGCAAGATCGAGCCGCGAATAGCACCCCAACAACTGACAGTGCTGGGAGTTTTCTACGGCCAAACAAAAAGTATCCAAAACATCTCTGTTATCTTCGACAATCGCCACAGTGTTGGGCTTACTTTTCTCTGTTGTGTTGGTTTGCATAATCACCTGTCAGGTGGATGGTGTATAGGTAACGGGAGTCTCCAGCCGCGGTCGTAAGGGTCCCTGCAGAGTAATTCGGGTGCCGCTGCCTGGTCGCGACTCGATTGTTAAATTGCCATCGATCAATTCAGCTCGTTTGCGCATGATGTTGAGCCCGTGGTGATGGCTGTTGTCCACAGCGTCCGGATCGAAGCCTTTGCCATCATCGCTGACGCATAATTCGAAACTCTGCTCAGATGCTCCAATGTCCACAACAATTCGCGAGGGCGCGCCGTACTTAACCGCGTTTGTTACCGCTTCGGACATCACGTGGAAATTCACTAGCTTGACGCTGGCATCCAACTCCAGCGCCGCGTCATCTGTGGTCCAGTCGTTGAGTTGGAACTCAAGAGGCTGTTGCTCCACCAAACTATTACCGAACTCGCGCATTTGCAGCCGCAAGGCTGGCCAAGAACCACAGGATTCATCGGATACACTGAACAGACCACGTAGCGCGCGATGCGCATGCATGGCGTGCTCGCGAATGCGATCCAGTCGTGCGTTACCCTCACCGGCGAGGCGCGCTCTTAGAGCTAATGCAGAAATACTGTCCAATGATCGGGCAACGTGATCGTGTAAATTCATGACCACCGTTTGCCGCGCCTGTTGCGAGCGAGTTTCCGTCTCATCCCGCTGCTGCTGCAGCTGGCGTTCTTGGACTTCGTTGCGCTGTTGAAGCAGCTCACTCTCAAGTAGGCTCACCATGGCAATCGGTACCACAGCTGAGGTGAGAACAAAATACTGCAAACTGCCAAGCTCCACCACAAGCAGTTCAGGCCAGGAGGTAAGGGCCGAAAAGGTTAATGTGGGTAGCACCAAGGCGGCATAACACAAAGTCAGGTGGGTCACGTTCCTCTGGTTACGCTGGTCCCAAGCTCGTTGCACCACCCGGCCGACAAAGACAACGACACATAAAATGGTGTACCAGAGGTAAGCGGCGATGGCTGCCGTACCGCTAAAATACGCAATGATCATCTGCAGACTTTTTAGGAGTAGAAACCAGAAAATCAGTCGTGGCACCCAGGCTGGAAGATCGCCAGAATTGAACGTAAAAGGAAAGTAGATCAGCCCAGCAAATGCGCAGGTCCCGAGAAAGTACAACCCTAACAGACCTTCCAACGTATCGTACGGCAGGGCTAAGCCGCGAGTTACCAGCGCAGGTAATGACAGCGCGAACAGGCTGGCCCCAAATAAAAACAACGCTGCGGTACGTCCGGCACCATTTTGATATCGCAACAAGGCAACCAGCGCGCCGCTTGCAAACAGCGCCGCCACCGCAAACATCGCGCCAAATTTAGCAAACACAGCGTTGGTGGTTGGCAGGCGCGGGAAGACCTTCAGCGAGTCACCAGCGAGGGTCAGTTGGCTTGACTCGCCGTTTTCCAGCTGCTGCCACACCTGCCGATGCGATTCCAAATAACCGCGATGATCTTCAATCGCCTGAAACTCCGGAATCAAAAAGAAAAAGTTCTGATCAAGGCTGACCTCGTTGAGCGCTGTAGCGCGGCGTAGATCTTGAGGAGACAGT
>JBPCXR010000030.1:0-15637 GCA_051027215.1 Pseudomonadales bacterium
ATGGGCCGATCTTGGGTCTGATCATCAGTTTCTAGTTAGGTTCTAGCTGCACCATGTCTAATAGTGGTAGCCATTGATCTGCTCGCACCAGTTACGCTTGAGTTGTTCGAACGATGCCAAACTCCTTCAGAATTTCGTCTTCGTGTTCACCAAGCTTCGGCGGCACTTGGTAGAGCCCGGTTGTGGCATTTTGAAACTTGATCGGGTTGCCGACTGTTGGAAGTTCTGGATTGTCGCCAGGTAGCTGGAACGTCTGGATCATGTCACGCGCAGCCAAGTGTGGATCGGAGAAGATCTCTGCCAACGTGTTCGCTGGCCCACAAGGCACATGTCCGCCCAAAGTGTTGACGATCTCTTGCTTGCTCTTGCTCTGTGTCCATGCGGAAACCTGAGCTTCGGTAAAATCCTGATTGGCGCAGCGCTTGGCGTTGGTTGCTGTGCGTTCATCTTCCGCAAGTTCGGGGCGCCCCATTGCTTCGCACAAAAACTGCCAGTGGCGCTCCACTGGTGCAGCGATAGCGATGCGCCCGTCCTTTGCATCGAACAACCCAAACGGTACCAGTGCCCGTCGTCGAGGCCCGTGGGCGTTACCCGCAAGGCCGAACGCGGTGACATTAGATTTGAGTAGGGTCAGCATGCTGTCGTACATGGCAACGTCGACGAAGTCCCCTTGACCGGTGTGTTGCGCCTTCACGATGGCGGAGACGAGGCCTAAGGCCATGAGCGTTCCTGGGTAAATGTCGGCAATGGCGATGGGAAAGAGGTCGCCGGTAGCTTCGACTAGACCACCAACACTCTGGCCGGCGACATCAAGGCACGGCCAGTCTGCATAGGGGCTTTCTCCCGTACGTGGATCGCCATAGCCGCGCACAGCGGCGTAGACGATGCGCGGATTGCGTTTTGCGATGCTCTCGAAGCTCAAGCCGAGCTTATCCATCACACCGGTGCGCATGTTTTCGACGATGGCGTCCGCTTGCTCACACATCTGCAGTAGGATTTCGCAGTCTTCCTCCTGCTTTAGATCCAAGCAGATACTTCGTTTGTTTCGATTGACCGAGGCGAAGGACATACCGTAATCGGCACCGCTTTCTGCGTGCTTGAAAGCGTGCTCATAATCCGGGGGGTAGGGCGCTAAGGTTCGAAAACCATCGCCGTCTGGCGGTTCAACTTTGATGACATTGGCGCCCAAATCGGCCAGTAAGACAGTGCCGAACGGCCCCGCATAAGCCATAGAACAGTCAATTATTGTGATTCCAGACAGCGGGCCGGTACGTTCTGTATTAGACATGTGTTCCCACTCCCATACCTTTAGGTGCTGCGTGAACGCTGCGTCTGTCGACTATTCTAACTCGGGTGAGAGCTTTTCATACACTTCGCGCAAGTAGTCTAGTAGCGCATCGACCGTGCGATGGCCTTGCTGAAAGATGGGCACGCAATCGATGGACGTTTGTTGAAATCCAAGTTCTTTCAATTCGATGGTTCGATCTAGGAGCAAATTCGGATCGGCGAAGAAACGTTTGCGCTTCTCTTTATCCAGGGGGCTCGGCGACAAGGACATTTGTAAGCCAACGCTTGCCAGATCACGTCCGTATTCTTCGGCGTATTGCCTGAGCTCAGCGAGTCGCGCTTCGATAGGTTTGTCGCCAGGAGCATTCATTGCCATCCAGCCATCGCCCATTCGCGCGACTCGGCGCAGGGCTGGGCTTTTGGTGCCGCCAATCCAAATTGGAATCTTGCCGCCTTGAGGCGGTTTGGGTTCCATAGCCATTTCGTCGATTTGATAGTGCTTGCCGTGGTAATTGACGTGCTCATCGCTCCAGTAAGCGCGCAAGATGTCGATGCACTCATCCATGCGCTGGCCGCGGTCGGTGAACTGTTCTCCCTGTGCCTCGTACTCGGATGCCTGCCAGCCGGTTCCCACGCCCAGCCGGACGCGCCCGCCAGACAGCGTATCCAACGTGCTTACCTGTTTAGCTACCAATGTTGGATGACGTTGGGGTAACACTAACACTGAGGTTCCAAGCCCAATGGTCTTGGTATGGGCCGCTGCGAACGCGAGTAGCATAAACGCTTCGACTATGGGCATCTTCGGTGAGTAGAAAGGCTTAGTTCGGGTATCGGTGGGATAGCCCATCACCACATGGTCGAACATATCGAGCTCATCGAATCCAATCTGTTCGAACCCGCGGATGAGCTTGCCGACTGCTTCTGGTCCGTCGCGGTACATGACGCTGGGGAATACGACTGATACTTTCACAATATTTGCCGACTAGCAGAACCTGGTAGAAGATAGTACACAAAGAGCGGGTTGGCTTTAATTGAGCTTCCTGCTCGGTGAGCGTAACAGCTGAGTAAGCATTGACCGCGCTCGCACTGCAACTCACCCAAGGGGGTAATATGCCAGACGCGCCGTACCGGACTATCGAATACAGTGTTGCCAATGCGGTGGCACGAATTCATCTCAATCGCCCGAAATATAAGAACGCTCAGAGTCGCGTGTTGCTAGAAGAGTTGGATTTGGCGTTCGCCTCCGCAGAGCAGGACCCCGAGGTAAACGTCATCGTACTCACCGGCGAGGGTGAGCATTTTTCTTCGGGTCATGATCTGGGAACGCCGGATGAGCAGGCAGATCGTGAGCGACGGCCATGGCGGGGCGGCGTACGGGGCTGGTATGAAAAGACCCACGAGATCTTCTTCGCCAACACAATGCGTTGGCGCAATATCCCCAAGCCAACGGTATGTGCAGTACAAGGCTACTGCATATTCGGCGGGTGGATGATCGCGTCGGCCATGGACGTAATCATTGCTGCTGATGACGCTATGTTTCTCGGCAGTCACTTCCAGTACTTTTCCATGCCTTGGGATCTGAACGCCCGAAAGGTCAAAGAGCTACTGTATGAAAGCCGTTTCCTTGATGCTCACGAAGCGTGTGAGATCGGACTGGTTAATCGCGTCGTGCCGTGCGGGGAGCTGGAGTCCCATGTTATGGAGTGGGCGGAGCGGGTCGCACGCAATGATCCTTTTTTGATGCGCATGGCCAAGGCTGCCACCAATCACGCCGAAGAAACGCGTGGCTTCACCGCCCACACGACTGCGGCCCACGCGTTCTATACTTTGGCGCGGGTGGGAGAGCGCGATCCGGACTCCTATGTCGCCGATCCGTTTGCGAAGCGACGACCCATGGTGGATGTGGCATTGGAGAACTACAAGCGTTCAAAGTGATGACCTTCGTGGGAGTGAGTTCACGCCCATTCAAAGCAGCTAGAATCGAGTTCGCCCCTTAGTGGCGGAAGAGTGGCTCAATCACTCCTCGCCGTCATGCTCTGAATGTGTTTCGTTAGAGCAGCGCCTCGGCGCTCGTAGTGTGGGTAACCTTCTAGCCGTGCCAGCGCATTCTGCGCCTGTTCGAAAGCCTTCTGATTGATGTGTGCTATCGCTAGTAGGTAGTACAACTCTGCTGGAGCCTGCTCACCGTAGGCCAGTGCCGCACGCTCCAGGGCTTTGGTGGCAGGTGGATACTGCTCCCAGTGCAGGTGGAGCTGGCCCATCATAAACGCGGGTTTGCCGTTTTCGGGGTTAAGGGACTGTGCCTTGGTGAGCGCGGCAATCGCTTGGTTGAACTCTCTTGCCAACAGCCACATTTCTGCCAGCAGCAGCAGATCGTCTGCTGTATCCGGTGTCTGTTGTTCATCCAGGCCCCGGGCCAGCAGCTCAGCGCCGTCTGCGGGCATCCCAATGTGGGCAAAGAAGCGGGCTAGACGCCTCCTGTCCCGATACGCCTGGTCATTGAGGTGTTCCAAAATCGCCAGCGCGGCGGTGCCATCCGGCACGCGTTCGAGCACTAGTAACACCGAGGCCAGGTTGCGCCACCAGCGTTCTTGGGCCGGATCGCGAGCGATCAGTTCTTCCAACAGCTCGACGGCCTCCCGGGTTCGACCAGCTTTGGCATACGCATAGGCCAATAATTCAATCCAATGTGAAAAGGGGGTAATGTCCACCGTGGCGATTGCCTGCTCGAGCCTGGCGATGGCCGCATCGGTCTGATCAAGACGCAAATACCCATAGCCCATGAGAAACAGGCCGCCGGGAAACGGCTCCTCCTGAACCGCCACCCACAGCTCTAGCTGTTCTAGCCCGCCCGGGTAATCGTCTAGTGTTAGTAGTACTTGACCTAACAGTAAGCGCAGCTCTGGCGCGTATTCGTTGGGCTGGCCCGCCAGCGTGTCTTGCAGCTCATCCCGAGCCAGGGGGAATTGTTGTTCTTGCATTAGCAGCGCCGCACGCTCGCGCATGATGAATGCCTTAATCTGCGGGGAGCGGCTACCGCGGCGCGCCAGCAAACGCGCGAGCGCAGCCAGTGCGTTGTCGGCATCCTCAGCGGATTGCTCGACGATCTTAGTGACTTGCCGCACTACCGTCTCTGGCACTGCGGATCTGGAGGGCGAAGCGGACAGGGCGCTTGCTGGAAACAAGACCAGCGCTGCAATCGTAGATTGGATCATCCGCCGAAAGCCCGTGTGTAGCACCGTTACTCCTCCGGTAGATCGAACTCGATCAGCACTCGCGCTGTCACGGCGACTGTGCGGCCATTACGCACAACTGGCTGAAAACGCCAGCGTGACACTGCAGCCACGGCTGCGCTATTGAAGATGCGGGATGGTTTCGCGTCAATGACCTCGGCGTTGTGCACACTGCCATCGGTGGCTACATCGAACCGAACGTTCACGTAGCCCTCGATCTCGCGCATTAGTGCCGATGGTGGGTATTGCGGTGGCAATTTACTGAGCGCAGTGAGCTCGCTGGCCATCATGACTTCCATGGCCGCAGCGCCACTGCCTTGCACCAGCTGGGCACCGATGGCCACACCGCCTCCAGCACCCAGAAAGCTGGTGATGCTTATCATGTTTGCAGCAGTCGGCAGTTCTGTCGCATCTGCTGCGATATTCGGATCCATTCGTGCCTGCGGGCGCTTGATTTGTTTCGGCATGGGTGGTGGTTTGCGCCGCCGGTCTTTGATCTTGGTTTCATCGTTCACGGGAGTGCGGACGAAGTCGATGGTCTGAGCATCGAGTGCATCAACCAGGCGTACCCTTTCGCGCGAGATCATGCTTTCCATGGTGACGAACAGCGCGGCATTAATGGCGAGTGCCCCGAGCGCGATGACGCCGTAGCGCCATGAGTGGGCGAGGGCACCTGGCGCCAGGATTGGTGCCGGGCTTTTTGGCCCCTCTTCGGTGGGCTTTTTCACTGGCTGCCTACGGTTTCTTCGGTGGCCTCTGCCGCGGCGATGGCGACCTTGCCAGCGCCGGCTAAGCGGGCCTGATCGATCACCTGCACCACCAGTCCGGTGCGAGAATCCTCGTCGGAGAGCACCACCACAGAGGCGTCCGGGCTTTCCAGCAACATCCGCTCAATCACGCCGCGCACCCGTCGCACGTCTATTTTCTTTTTGTCGATCCAGATGTCGCCGGTGTCTGTTACGGCTACTAAGATGGTCGTAGACTTCTGCACTGCAGTGGACTTAGCGCTTGGTTGATCGACTTCAACACCGGGCAGTCGAACGAAGGTGGAGTTCACCGCGAAGAAGATCAACAGGATGAACACCATGTCGATTAATGGGGTGAGGTTTATGGCGGCGTTGCCACCCTCATCTCGGGTATGCAGTCGCATCATGTTGGTGCTCCCCGCGCCCGTAAAATTCGTTCGTTGTCTGCGTTCAGCACTTCCGCCAGATGCTCGGTTTCCCGCTCAACTTTGTTTTGTAGATCGTTGGCGAAGTACATGCCGGCAATGGCGGTCAATAGTCCTGCCATGGTCGTGATCAGTGCCTGCGAAATACCGTCTGCCATACCGCGCAAATTGCCGTTGCCGAACACTGTCATGACCTCGAACGTTTTGATCATACCGATCACCGTTCCCAGCAGACCTAGTAGTGGTAGCACAGCGGTGATCACGTTAATCGTGCCGACCCAGGTGAGTAAGTGGCCATGAAACTGGTTCGTTAACCCTTCCCGTAGGCGCGTGTTCACTACTGGATCTGAACTGTACTGACGATGCCACTGGTCGACGATGTTGCGCACTAGGTTTGGGCGCACGCGGTAGAGGAACAGATAACGTTCGAGGATCAGCGCCCACATGGCGATGGATGCGGCGGCGATTGCGACCAGTACCCAACCGCCAGCGACGAACATCTCGCTCTGCTGTAGCCAGTCCAGCAGCATCAGGCAGCGCTTCTTTGGGTGGCGAACAGATCGGTTGCCTTCTGATCGAGCCTGGTAATCAGCGTATTAGCGCGGCCTTGTAAGAAGCTATGAATCAGCAGCAGGGGGATAGCAACCGCTAAACCAAGTTGTGTGGTGATCAATGCTTGAGAAATGCCTCCAGACATGAGCCGCGGATCTCCAGCGCCGAACAGGGTGATGACCTGAAAGGTTTCGATCATGCCAGTAACCGTGCCCAGTAAACCCAGTAATGGGCTTACAGCAGCGATGGTAGCCAGTGTCGGCAATCCGCGGTTGAGCCGCTCGGCTTCGCCGGCGACGACTTCATCGAGCTTGGCAGACAGCGCGTCTGGTTCGGTTTGGTAGGTAGGATCAGCAGCAACGCCGCGCAGTGCCGCCACGGCGTACTTACCGCTAGCCTCTGGATTGTTGAGCTCGGCATTGGCGCGGCGACGGGAAAGCAGTAACACGAACAGTCGATGGGCACCTAGCAGTAAACCGACGGCGCCGATCAGTAAAATGAGATAGCCGATCACACCGCCTTGCTGCACGCGCTCGTTAAGCTTAGGCGCTTGTACGATCAGAGCCAGTATGGAACCTCGCGAAGGGTCCAAAGACACGGTGCTCATGGGTAGCTCGGCTTGTTCAAAAGCTAAAGCTGCCGCGACGCTGGTACCGGCAGGTTGGCGCGACAGTGCCAGCAGGCGACCAGTATCGGGTAGGTAGCGCAGGTACTCGCCATCCGCTAGTGCGGTGAAGGTGCCGACTCGCGTGACCCGCCGCGTGGATTCTTCTCCAGCAGCAGAAATGACGGCCGCATCGAAGCGCGCAACCTGTCCGCTCAGATTCATCTCATCGAGCAGCGCCAGCCACAGTTCCCGCAAATCGCTGGCGGTTGGGTTCGCCTCGCCAGCAGCTAGCCGCTCGACGAGCGCGTTGCGGGTATCATCCTGGGCCGAAACCAGGGAGTTGCGCAGGGTAGGGGCGGCGTCGCCGGCGACCTGACGGACAACGGCAAACACGTCGCGCAGATCGCCGGAATTCTCTTCAAGTGCGGTCTCGAGCTCCGTTAGGGTTTCTTCACCGGCCTCGAATGCCGCGCGCAGCTGATCCGCTTCGGCTTCTGCCTGCTGGCGGCGCTTACGAGCGTCGGCCAGTAGACTGGCACGCTCATCCCGTGCGGCGATAAATTTCCGCTCCCGTTCCGCCAGTCGCGTTTTGGCTCTCGATCTAGCATCCCGCACGGACTGTACCAACGCATCGAGCGTAGTAGCTTCCTGCTCAGCGGTCTGCGCTGCAGTTGCTGCGAGCCCGCTTGGTGCCAGTAACAGAAATCCCAGCGCCAGTACGCGAGCACACAGACCTGCACGATTGGCATGGCAGATCATTCTGCCGCCAACCCTGTCCACAGCGGCAAGTCGATGAGGTTCGGAGGCGCCTGCTTTCGGGCGACGCGCAGAGCGTATTCAAGGTCTTCCAGCGCGGCTGCGTCCAATGATACCCAGCGCCTTTGTGTCGGCTGCCAAAGCCCGGCCTGGGTGCCATCAAAGCTGATGTAGTACAGACCCAGCCGTCCGACCCGAAGAAAATCGACGGTGAGCTCCCGTCCATCGATCTGTACCGGTCCTTCGTAGGCCTCGATGGTCTGTCCATAGGCCGCCTCGATCTGATAAGCCTCGATCAAGCGGCGGTAGCGCTCGCCCAGTTCCACATCAGAACGGTCGAGAATTTCCTGCAGCGTTGCCAGCCGAGCACGCCGCTCATCGAGAAGCAGCGGCACGTCGAGCTCAATAAAGCGTTCCAGAACGGCGACCATCTCCGCCATAAGCGGTAGCAGCTCACGCCGGACCACTTCGATCTCAGCCAGTTCAGCGCGCAAGCGTCGCTGCTCTGCTTCCTGGCTGGCGCGCAACCGGCGCATGTTGCCATTGTAGGTTTCCAGATCAGTCAGGCGTTCAAGTTCGCTGTGGTAGGTCGACAGCAGATTCAGGGTTTCATCGTCTAACTGGTCGATTCGCCGTTGGCTGGCAACGGCTGATTCCTGATAGGAGGTTTGTTGGTCGAGAACATCATCGACCGCCGCAGACTCTGGCACCGCCGTCGGAGTGCAAAGAACACTCCACAGTGCAATAGCAATGGCTAAAGCACGTCGGGCGCTATTGTTGTTTTCCATTGCCCACCTCCGCTCGCCAGGCTAGACCGGCCTTTATGTGTCCAGCAATCGTGGAAACCCGAAGTCAGCGATTGCTGTTCGTAGGTGCTGGGAGGGCCAGAGCGGAAGATGTTCGGGAGCATGGGCTCAGAGCGGTCTGAATCAAGTACAACAATAACCTGGCAATGCTATCGTTGTGGTCGCTGGGTCTAACCGAGGTGCTCATGGAGCTAAAAAATATCGTTGCCGTTGTTACCGGCGCTGGTTCGGGAATTGGTCGTGCACTTGCCGTTGCGCTGCATCAGGCCGGTGCCAAGGCCATAATTTGCGCCGATTTGAACGCAGACAACGCAAGCGAGACAGCGCGGCAAATTGGCGCTCACGCCAGTGCAGTCAGCTTAGATGTCGCCGATGAAGCTGCCATCGAAGCGCTTGTGGCCGAAACTCTGGCTGCCCACCAGCGCATCGATCTGTTTGTATCCAATGCCGGCTATGGAGCTGCAGGTGGTTTGGACTTACCGACAGCGCAATGGCAGCGCATGATGGACGTTCACATGTGGTCTCATCTTTCCGCTGCAAGGGCTGTAGTACCCGTGATGTTGGAGCAGGGTGGGGGTTACTTACTAAATACTGCCTCAGCCGCCGGGCTGCTGACCCAACTGGACTCAGCGCCCTATGCCGTATCTAAACATGCAGCCGTTGCCTTTGCCGAATGGCTGGCGATTACCTATGGCGATCGCGGCATCGGAGTTTCGGTGCTGTGCCCTCAAGCCGTGCGCACCGCGATCTTGGGAGATTCACCAAAGGAGGGATCGAAACGCCAGGCGGCCGGAGACGGCATACTTGAACCTGAGCAGGTTGCGAACGATTGCCTTGATGCGATTCGCCAGGAGCGGTTCTTGGTATTGCCACATAAAGAGGTTGCCACTTACTTTCAGCGCAAGGCCAATGACTACGACCGTTGGCTCGGCGGTATGCGTCGTTTTCGTCGCAAATTGATTGGTCAGTAGGAGTCCTGTCGGTAGCTCTAACTATTGATTGAAGGCAAGACCGTATTGCAGCTGCTCAAGCCCCTCCGCTGACCCAAAGCACTAGCTCAGGTAGGTTGCTGCGAGCTCATCCATGCGCGCAGAGACGAACTTATCAGCCAGGCCGATCGCAACCAGCTGACAACCGGCATGCTCTGAATGGCTACGGACGAGTACTTTTTTGCGGCGCCCAACCACTTGTAACTCAAGGGTTCCGCCGTCTTTACAAGCGAACAGTCCCTTAGCTCGAATAACCTCCGGCCCTAGCGCATTCGCAAACGACTCTACAGCCGCTCGAGATTCGCTTGCTTTCGAAGAGTAACTCCAACTTGCATACGACTCGTGTGTATGGCGCTCACGCCGAGCTACTCGCTGTTTAAGGTCCGGTTCCAACACCATATCAACAGGTACATCGCAGTAGGCAGCAGGAATCACTGGCGTACCGCCGGTTTCTTGGTCCAACCAAAGCTGCGCGCGTTCGCGTTGTTCTGAAGAACACAGATCCGTTTTGTTCAAGATGATCAGGTCAGCGGCCTTTAGCTGTCGTCTGACTGTTTGCGCTACATACTTATCGTTGGCTTTTTCCAAGACCGTTTCTGCATCGGCCAGTACCACAATGCCTGCCAGCTGCAAATGTTGGCCGTGGCCATACTGTGACAAGTTTTCGACGTTCGCGACGCCGCTCGCTTCAACGATGATGTGCTCTGGTGGCGGTTCGAGCATCTCGAGTGTTTCTAGGGCATCGTAGAAATTGTCGCTCAACGTGCAGCACACACATCCGTTGGCTAGATTGATTTGGTTCTCGTCTTGCGATTCAATTAGCTGCGCATCGATGTTGATGTCACCAAAATCGTTGATCAGCAAAGCAAAACGCACGCCGTTGTTGTTTCGCAGAATATGGTTCAGTAGCGTAGTCTTTCCGCTTCCGAGGTATCCACCGAGTACAGTGAACTGAATCATGAGGTTTAACCCGCAGCCGGGTGCAGGCGACCCGCTAATACTGTGCCCCAGACGTTGATATCGCGAATGTGCATGGGTTCTACGGTTAAAGGATCCTCTTCGAGGATTGCGAAGTCGGCTTTCTTGCCGGGTTCTAACGAGCCAATCTCATCGTCCATGTGCATCTGATAGGCGGCAGAGATGGTGACTGCCCGTAGCGCCTCGAACGGACTGATTTTTTCTACCTCACCCAGGACCCGGCCACTGGGCGTGACCCGATTGACTGCGCACCACATGGTGTGCAGAGAACCGAGCGGGGTGACGCCGGCATCTGAGTGAATCGAGAACGGCACTCCTTCACGCAGAGCAGAGGCGCAAGGTTCCAGAGCGTTAGCACGCTCTGGACCCACAGTGATGTCGTGATGCTGATCGCCCCAATACCACAAGTGGTTGCTGAAGAAGTTGGCGCACAGCCCTAGTTTCGCCATCTTGCGCAGCTGAGCTTGCGTGGTCAATTGGGCGTGGGTAATGGTATGCCTGTGGTCCAGCCAAGGGTCTTCGCGCAGGACCTGGTCCACTGTTTCAATGGCTAGATCTTGTGCCAAGTTACCGTTGCAGTGCATATGCACGTTCAAGCTAGCGCGATGAAAGGGGAGCAAAGCATCTTTTAGTTGGTCAGGTACGACCAGTAACTGACCATGATCTGCCCCTTGGAAATATCCCGGCTCCTTTAGCAGTGCGCTAAAGCCCTGGATCGAGCCATCCAACATAAATTTCACACCAGGAAAGCGCAGCCTCTCCGATTCTTGATTGCGTAGCTCTACGAACTGTTGCGCGACTTCATCGAAAGCCGCAGCAGCGCCGGGCATGGCGGGTAGGTTGTATTGCGCAATGCGTAGCGGAAAATCCTCGGCGCTGGTGACTTCGAACCACATGGGCAGCAGCTTAGGTACCAGGATGCAGGCGCCGGCCAAATCGGTACAGGTAGTAATACCGACATTGCGCGCCATAGCGGCGAAATCCTGTAAGGCCTGCTCGGTAGAATTCGCAAAGTGTACGATGCGCGCGCCGGTGCGACACAGGGCCATGGCGGCTGGTTCGCGCAGCTCGCCATCGAGCTCGCCATTGGCATCACGACCCAACCCCTCCATCTGCACATCGCGGGTAACGCCGTTGCTCTGCAGCATGGCGGTGTTGACCGTGGCTAAATGGCTACTGGCATGATGTAGGTAGATGGGTCGGGTCGCCGAGACCTGATCCAAGTGAGCACGGGTCAGGCGTGGTTGGTCGGGAAAGTAGATGGGATCGAATCCAACCGCCACCAGCGGTTCATTGGGATCTGCCAACTTGTGGTGTTCAGCGCGCAATGCATCGATGAGCTGATCGTAGCTCTTGATGCCAATAGCGAGCGAGCCATCGGCCAGCGGTCGGTCGTAGTAGCCCATATACGGCAACGTCATCATGCCCCCCGCAATAACGTGGGCATGGGCTTCGACGAACCCAGGAACGATGACATGCTCAGCAAATCGCTCATCTAGTTCGTAGTCACCCCAGCCTGCGACCTGCTCTTCGGAGCCGACGCCCAGCACCATGCCGTTACGAATCGCGACGTGGGTACCTTCCGGGTTCGAAGGATTCATGGTGATGATGCGCTTTGCGCGGTAGACGGTGATGGTCACGGGGGCTCCTGGGTTTCGTTCAGTTGCAAGGCGCGCTAGCAAGCAGCGTACGGGGATCTACTTATGTTCTAGCCGGGCGTTCCAGATCATGTTTACTGGATCTGTATTAGACAGCAGGCTGTGCTATGGAACCGGCTCAAGTAGACCTCTCCGATGTAAACATACAAAAGCGTCCGTGGCAGGCCTATCAGCTACTGCGCGATGAGGCGCCAGTCTACCGAATGCCCGATACCGGCATGTATACCATTACCCGCTACGAAGATATCTGCAACATCGTGCGTGACCCTAAACGCTTCTCGATGCGGGCGAACAGAGACTTTCTCTTCAAGACCGACGCCGCCAAGCAGTATTATGTAGATCACGGTCTTCCTCGGCATACGCCATTGTCTACAGATCCGCCGTATCACACTGAATTTCGTGGCCATTTGGAGCCATTTTTCAGTGCCGGACGTATTCGGCAGTGGGAGCCTGAATTGCGCAAACTGATCGAGCAGCTAGCTAATAGCCTCGAGACCAGTGAGACAATCGACTTTGTAGAGGCCTTTTGCATGCCTTTGCCTATGAGTGTCATGACGGTATTGCTGGGTCTGCCGTTAGCTGACCACAAATTGCTGAAGCATTGGACTGATGTCTGGGTACTTCCGTTCTCTCATGGGATGACGCCTGAGCAGGAGATGTATGTAGCGAAGGAGGGCGTAAAGTTCCAGCGCTATCTAGAAGACGCACTCGAGCGCAAACGGCGCGAGCCGCAGGAAGACTTGTTGACATTGCTGGTGCAGACTCGTCGCGAAGATGGTAGCGAGTTGACGCGCAAGGAAATGATCGGCTTCGCCGAACAAGCAGTGGTTGGTGCGAACGAGACCACACAAAACGCCCTGGCGATGGCGCTGTGCGCCATGATTGAAGCGCCGGGAACGGAGCAGCGATTACGCAACGAACCCAAGAAGATCAAGAATTTTATCGAAGAGTGCTTGCGGTTACATTCACCCACTGCAGGTATGTATCGCTGGACCACCGAAGATGTCGAGATGCACGGCGTCTTGATCCCGAAGGGTTCAGTGGTACACCTGCGCTTTGCCGCGGCCAATCGAGACGAGCGACATTTTGCAGAGCCGGAAACGCTCGACTTGGATCGTAAGAAAGCGGGTTCGCATCTCGCGTTCAGTCACGCGATACATCACTGTCTCGGGGCTCCCTTGGCCAGGTTAGAGTTGAACCTGTCTCTTGAAATTCTGTTGTCGCGACGACAGAACTTTCGTTTCGGTCGCGCTGCGGATAGCTACGAATTCGTTCCGGGTCTCGCGCTGCGGCAGATGGCGTACCTATGGATCCAATCGGATTCGGTCGATGCCGTCGCCGTCTCCACAGCCTAAGGTGACCTCATGAAAGTATGTATCAATAAGGACAAGTGCGAAGGGCACAAGCGCTGTTACGGCGTCTACCCTGATTTATTTGAAGAGGGTGCAGATCACAAAGGAAAAGTCCGAGCCGGCATGGAGACCGTCCCGGACGACTTTGAGATGGACGCCCAGTCTGCGGCTAATGCTTGTCCGGAAGGAGCGATTAGCATCGAGTACTAGCGCGTTCGAGGCAGGTTTGTGTCGTGTCAGGCGATTCACCTTGTAACCTCGTACCAGATTCAAGATCGGCCCCGTTCAATCTGTGGCGAGGCACCTGCCTGGGTGTTCCAGATCATGAACACTCCCTGTAGCATCGTGATCTCAGCAGCGCAGCCATTCGTCAAAGCGCGTGTGGCCCAACAAATCGAGGAGATCCAGACCAATGATCCAGCTATACGGCGTGCGAATGAGCAATTACTACAGCCTGGCCAAGGCGCTGCTCATTGAAAAAGGGGTAGAGTTTGAGGAAGTGAAGACCTTGCCTAGCCAGGAAGAGGCCTTTCTGGTGCGCTCACCCATGGGCAAAATGCCGGCCATTGGCGTTGGAGATCGGCATTTGTCGGAGTCTTTGGCCATCGCCACCTACCTGGAGCGCCTGGTACCGCAGCCAGCGCTGCTGCCAGCTGATCCGCTTGAAGCGGCTAAGGTTATGGAATTGGTATGCCACATCAAGCTTGACGTAGAGCTGGTCGCGCGGCGTTTGTTACCTGAAGTACTGTTCAAGCAGCCCGTCTCCCAGGAGACTAAAGACGCGACCAAAGCAGACCTCGAAAAAGGCATGAAGGCCATCGACCGGATATTTGTGGGCGCACCCTACGCAGCAGGAGCGACGCTAACCCTAGCGGACTTCTATACTTTCTACTGTTTTGGACTGGCTTCCGGTATGGCGCAATCGATCTACGGGCTGGATCTGCTCGCGGATTCCCCAAAGATTCAGAGCGTGATGGCTTTGATGGCAGAGCATCCGAGTGTTAAACAGGTAGAGACCGAAAAAGCAGCCTGAGCCTAGATTACACAGAGAGAGAAACATGCGTTTTAGTTTCTGGCCTAACCCAAGCCAACCTTATTCAGACGTACTGGCGCTGGCCCAACACGTTGAGCGCACGGGCTGGGACGGGTTTTGGTATGCCGACCACTTTATGCCTAACGCTGAAGATACCTCTGCGCCGTGGCCAGAAGCCTGGACTACAATCTCAGCCATCGCCGCTTGCGTGCCGCGCCTGCGCATAGGCACCTTGGTGACCGGTAACACTTACCGTCACCCTGCAGTGCTGGCAAAAATGGCGGCCACGCTGGATCACATCAGCGAAGGCCGTGTGGTGCTCGGGCTGGGCGCTGGCTGGCAAGAAAACGAGCACGCGCAATACGGGCTCGACTTTTACGACGTGCCGCAAAGGCTGGCGCGCCTGGATGAAGCTTGTCAGGTGATCAACTCCCTGTATCAGCACACTAAGGCCAGTTTTGCGGGTCAGTTCTACCAATTGACCGACGCCACGCTAGAGCCAAAGCCAATACAGCAACCGTTACCGCTGATGGTGGGCGGAGGCGGCGAGAAAGTGACGCTTCGAATTACTGCCGAGCATGCCCATGAGTGGAATGTCTGGGGAACTGTAGAGACCCTGCAGCAAAAAATGAGTGTACTGGACGCGCACTGCAAGAGCTTCGACCGTGATCCGAACGAGATCCAGCGCTCGGCTGTCGCCTTGCTGTTTATGAGTGATGATGAGGCCTATGTTGCGAAGATGAAGCAGGCTGACCTACAGCAAGCCGCAATCATTGGCAGCGTTGAGGAGGTGGCTGAGATCATTCGTCAGTATGAGAAGATTGGGGTAAACGAGTTAATCGTACCGGAGTTCACTCTTGGGCCAATGGAAGCGAAGCTGGCGATCCTCGATACGTTCATTCAGCAGGTTGCGCAGCGGTGATTTGCGTAGAGCAAGGATTTAGGCTTTAACGCAGACAGGCTTGGCCGCCCAACAGGTATTTACTGCACACAAAGTCCTCTCGCCAGCGCAGCTAGGTGGGCGCTCAAGTAGCGCTTGCCCAGTTGGGTGCCAGGCAACAATTGAAATCCGTGGCAGGCACCCGGAAAAAGCAACAGCTCGGTGGCAATGCCTGCCTTGAGCAGGTTGTGGGCATAGTCGATGTTCTCGTCACGGAACAAATCCAGGCTCGCAGTAAACATCCAGGTCGGTGGTAAGCCAGCATAGTCCAGAAC
>JBPCXR010000031.1:0-37179 GCA_051027215.1 Pseudomonadales bacterium
CACCATGGCTGTGCCAGTGAGGAGAGCGGCTTCTCTATACATATTGTCGCTGATTGCTAATCGCACCTGCGTCTATTCCCAACCTTGATATGGGAGGTCAAGACAACAGTATGGCGTGACTCTAACTAACACCCAAGCCCTACCTTTGTGGGGTGCGCGCACCTCTAATCCAGCGCTAGGCTTGATTTGTTACACTCAAACCAGACAAGGGATTGGCAATGAGCTTACGATTCGGTCTTTGGCCGTGTTTAGGGTTTGCGCTCACGGCGACGGGCTGCGGTTCGATGTATAGCTATTATGGCAGCGCTGATGCGGCCACCCTGAAGACCAATGGTAAGCTGACGGCCATGGATAGCGATACCCGCACTCGGGAGGCCGGGGTGTTCTATATAGAGCCAGGTACGCGGGTCATTGGCCTTCGCGGCAAAGCGAATAGCAGTCGCCAGCGTGTGTTGCTTCTAGACGTTGCTCCACACACGCGCTACCGCGTTGATATACAGGGTGACGGTGCTAGTAATAGCAATTGGAGTGTAGACGCAAAAGGTAAAGCTCCGACACCCGTCTATCGCTGGTGCGATGCACAGCTGGCCTGCAAAGTTAATGAACCGTTCGATCATTGTGTGCGACGAACTTGTCCATGATTTTTGTTGTTCAATCTACAAACAAAGCGTTTTTGCATTGCGTCAGTTTTTTCCTATGCCTAATTCTATTGGCATCGGCCGCACAGGCCACACCCAAACAACTGGTGGCAGCAGCCAAAGCGAGTCGAAACGCTGAGGTAGTCGCACTGCTCGATCAAGGTACGCCTATTGATTCGGCGGATCGCAAGGGTGCAACAGCTCTCATCTGGGCGGTACGCCGAGACAATGCCGATCTCGTAGACGTCCTGCTACAAAGAGGCGCGGATCTTGAAGCCAAGGATAAAAAGCGCCGTACCGCGGTGAATTGGGCAAAGGGGAAGAAAAGGGAACGAGCGCTAGAAGTCTTGTTGTTCTACCAAGCGCTAGATACTCAAAGCGTAGCGGCGCTAACAACCTATCAACAGCGGTATGCCAACGGCAGGTATGCGTCTCAACTGCCGCAACAAATTCAGCAAGCCACTCTGGCTGAATCGCTGGAACAAGATAGCATCACAGCATACGAGGAATACCTTGCCCAATACCCCTCCGGTGCCAGTGCCGACCGAGTTCGAATTCTCCTACACGAACGACGCTGGGCTGAGTTAACTAGCACAGAACACCCATCATTAGAATCCATTCAGTCCTTTCTGCAGGCCCACCCGGATTCAAGGCACGCCGCAGCGGCGCAGAAAATGGTGCCCAAGGCCCAACAAAGGGCGGAACGTACAAGGGCAGATGGCCGAATCCGCGTTGCGGGTCCTCTGCAGGTAAATCAGGCAAGTTTAGCGGCACTGTTACAGCGTGTAGAAAGCCTAATTGCTCCGCGAACCCTTGAGGAACTCGGTGCTGGGCCAAGCCAAATACAAGCGAGTGCTCAAGCCGGCGCAACGACGAGTCAAATGCAATTTGGTAATGTTATTCAGCAAAGTATCAGCATTAAGACAAAAGCAAACAAATCGAAAACGTTTTTATCCGCCCACCGTAGCAGTGATTCACCGCCAACCAATGTCGGCTTGTGGCTAGGTAACGCTCAACAAAGCGGAGTTGCCTCTCAATTTATGGGCGATGTAGGCAAGCTCGCTTTGCGGCTACATGATCCTAATAAGGCCGCTGAACCCCTCGGGTTTAGTCGGGTGAGACTTTTCGACAGCTCGCACGAGTACGAATACCAATACAAGGCCCCCGGTTGGGTATTCCACAAACTGGAGCGTGAAGCAGACGATGAATAGTCGCTTGCGCGCCTGCAATTCTGCCACTGCGCTCACGCTTACATTGATCTGCCTGCTGTATCCGCTTAACGCACAGTCACTAGATGATGAGCAGTCGACTACCAAACGGATTATCGAACAGTCCCAGCTAATTCGGCAGGCTAGGCGAGGCCATGCAGCCGCACAGCTCGAACTTGGTCGCCGCTATGAACAAGGCAATGGTGCCAAACAGGATGATCACCTGGCCGAACGCTGGCTAGCTCGAGCAGCAGAACAAGGCAATCGAGAAGTTCAATACGAGCTGGGTACCTTGCACGCATACAGAGACACCCTGGTAAGTAACGAAGCCTTGGCGACACATTGGTTTCGGCGCGCGGCAGAACAAGGTCATAGCGACGCGCAGTTTCACGTTGGTCTGGCTTACCAGAACGGATTTGGACTCAACGTGGATCTAGCAAAAGCAATACACTGGTACAAGCAAGCCGCAGCGAACGAACATAGCAGTGCTGAGTTTCGCCTGGGTGTGATTTATTCTGATGGGTTGGGCGTTCCCAAAAGCGAGGAGGATGCCCTACATTGGTTCAAACGTTCCGCAGAACGCGGGAACGCTAGCGCTCAATTTAATCTGGCCTACTACTACTTCAATGGCGTCGGCGTGCCAAAAGATAAAAAGCTCGCTACGAACTGGATGCAGAAGGCTGCCGACAATGGAATCAACGAGGCCTCTAGAGAGCTAGCGAAGCTTGCCCAACAGGCAAAAATCGACGCAAAACGTGCAGATGCATTGGTGAACACCGTTTGGCACCTCGACCATGGAGAGTATCGGCTTTTAAATAGCAACCCGTCCGTACTGGGGAATCAAGAAGCGCTAAGAAATCAAGCTATCTATGATGCAAGACCCAAAGTGGAAGCCTTGCTTCAAACCGCTGGCAAAGCTCAGGTAATCCTTGAACCGCGCCTTGGTTTAGGCAAGAGGCTTTCTTGCCCTGCCACATGGACGCTTGACGAGAACCAGTTGGAGGTGATCTGTACAGATGTCGCGTTCGCGGCACCGCTGACCAACTACGCGAATTCTGGCGGCTGGTACAAAGTGCAGGAAGAAGGGCCAGGACAGCTGCGTGAAGGCATGATCACATATGTCATGTTGGTCCAGGATGTTCGCGCCGGGCGAAACAAGGACCCTGACGCACTCACCCCTCACCAAGAAAGGAACTACCCAAACGAAGGAGAATTTGTAAGGTCGGTATCTTCAAAGCGAGTAGCATCCCCACAACCAGGCTGGGGAGGCATGAAGGTTGCGAAGAACATTTCTTTGGATTGTTTAGTAAACCAATGCGATCAGCTCCTGGAAGACAAAGGAACGGTCCCACTTACGCCAAAATCCGGTCATGAGTTTGTGGAAATTGAAGCCACGGTTACAAATACAGACACCCTGGTGCGGGTGTTCTCCTTGGATTTGATTGCCAGCTTTTTCGATTCCTCAGGAAAAAAACTCCTGGCCAAAACCTGGCACGTACCTGCCAAAGCACCCAAACAAGCTGGTTGGACCGATACCCCCATAAAAATAAAAATGAGTCCCGGCGTGTCCTGGACTCTAAAATGGCTTTACGAAGTCCGCTCCGAGCGACGGCAGGGCTCGAGATTTATGCTCTGGGGGCAGCAAACAGACTTGAATTAGCAAAACTATTACTAACACGTGGTGATTCTTAGGTCTGACTTCTAGGACAAAGCTGGAGTCGTTAGTGCGGTTCTCGTTAGCCAGAATGCGGTGGGACAAGCTTTATACCGAATCGGGCTCTAAGTGCTTCATAAGAATCAAGCACTTAGAGCAGTCGTTGGGACAACCTTTAATGCGAAACTACATCCCGGCGCCCAAAATGGAGAGCTAGGATCTATGGCGCCATATGTCAGCTTGGCAATACTCGCGAAGCAGCGGTTCATACCCAGAGACACCCGGATGTGACCTTGGGACTCTCGCCCAACGATTACGCCGGCGACGGGTATATCGTGATGACGTGGGCCGGCGTAGTTGCCCCAACAAAGGCGCATCCGCCCACGTGGGTCGTCAGAATTCGGTCGGTGCTTTGCTTCACTCAGAAGTACCCTCGTCGAGGTCGATACCCATGCGCCACTCTGGCGGCACACCGTGTTCTTGCGGTTTTGGCGCACGAGATTCCACCAGCAATTCAAGTCCCATAGACTGGTAAAAATTCACAGCGGGATTATCCGACAGTACATCCAGTTGCAGTTCCTTGTGGCCTGCAGATTTCGCCGCGCTCATCGCCTGAGATAACAATTGCATCCCCACACGCTTGCCCCGCGCCTCGGGAGTGACCGACAGGGCATGCACATAGTGCACGCCAGCGTGCACAACCGGATTTAACCATTGGGCATGACTTGACCGCGCCAAGACTAGCTTCAGATCCTCATCAGAGGCGATGCCTTCATCGAGCATGCCCGCCCACAATGGCCCTAAAGCAGCCTGCCGCTCGCGAAATTCCGGGCCATGAAAACCGATTTCTATGCCCAGCAACTGATCACCTTCCAACGCCAGACGGGTGGCATCTGCCGCAAACAACGTGCCATCCACCCGCCAGGACCGATTAACCATCTCATCAAAGATCACCCGCTTCGGGAAATGGTAGTCGTAGGACACAGGCCCAGTGGCGTAGACCAGTTCGGCAATCTCGGTTTCGTATTCTGCTGCCAGTACAGCATCCGCCTGTACGATCCTGACGTTCGTTTCCATGTATCCACCTTTCGGTTGTGGGTGGTCTCAATTTGCAGGCCGACCAGACTGTTTGCCGTCTCGACGATGAGGTGCCTACCAGAGTACCGTATTCGTAACGGAGACCCTACGAAGTGAGCAAACGATCATCAATCAGCTCGATCACATTGTACTAGCCCACCCAAACCTGGAATTGGCCAAGGAAGAATTCGCTGATCTTACCGGATGCATGCCGGCCAATGGCGGTCCGCACCTCGGCGGTGGCACACACAACGCTTTGGCGTCGTTAGGCGAGTCTGTCTACATCGAGCTCATTAGCCCGGACCCTGGACAGATGGATAGCCAAGGGCAAGCGACCGGCCAGTTGGCCGCAAGACTCGCTGCCTACGAGGGCTCGCAGCTGCTGGCGTGGGCGATTCGCTCCAACGATCTCATTGGCCTGTCCAATGGTTTGAGTGGCCTCGAAGCGGCTCACCCTTTCGACATGTCACGTAAGCAACCGAATGGCCACATCCTGCACTGGAAATTGATGAGCCTGACAAATCATGAGCTGCGAGGGTTCGCGCCCTTCTTCATAGACTGGCTTGATTGCCCGCACCCTGCCACGGCGAATCCAGTAGCGGGTCAATTTGAGTCTCTAGAGGTCATGCACAGCAATGCCGCGCTTGGCGAGTTGGTAGCAACGATCGATGGGGTCGAGTTTCAGCGGGGACCACCGAGTTTTACACTCAGATTCAACGCGGAGCGTGGTCCAGTCGTTCTCGGGAGCGACAAGCTCGAAGGCTTTTGGCCGTGATAGCGCTGCGAGCGCTGTACTAAGAAGTCCCCGCCTGCAGAATGTTGGCTAGGTAGCGGATCTGCGCGCGCGAGCTTGCGCCGTTAGTTCCGCCAGCCACTTATCTGTAGCGCGATCTTCTAGAATTTCGATGATCTCGTCGTCCGGGCCGCGCACGTAGGTGGTCTTGTGCAGGCCAAGATCTTTCGGCTCGGTGTTGGCCGGATAGCCAGCGCCGACGATTTTCTCGTATATCGCGTCAACATCATCCACCTCCAAAGCAAAGTGGGTAACGCCCTTGTCTGCCGGTCGGTAGTCTGTGGGTAGCGGTCGCCCTTCGGGATGATCCCACTGCCACAGTTCGATCATGGTATCGCCCGCGCGTAGCCATGCCACCCGACCCCGTGCTTTGTCCATACCGACCACGGCGCTCAATGCTGGTACGTCATCAACATCGGAGTCGAAGATCAGTTCCATGCCCAGCAGATCGCCGTAGAAGTTCAATGACACTGCCATGTCGCGAACGCTGATGCCGGTGTGATTTACGCGCTTAATGTTAGCCATGGCCAGAGTCTACTGGCTCACGACGTGCTGCGACAATGCCGCAGAGAGCTGATTGATCTAACAGAGCGCTGTTTATTGCGATTGATTCTATGCCAGGCGCGACGACTGGCCGGATAGTTAACATACTGGGGTGCGGCCAATGAGCCAACAAAGATAACGAGGAGCAGATACCACGGAGGACAGGTAATGAAAATAGGGATTACGCTGCTGCGGCTGATTGCCTTGGGAGCTTTAACGCTTGTTCAGGCTGCGGTACATGCTCAAGACTACTCTGGTATGTACGCCACCAAAGATCAGAATCTCATACTGTTGCTGGAGAGTCGGCCCGATGGATCTGTGGTTGGTTTACTTGAAGACGAGGACAACGCCTATGACGTGACCATGGGACCCGCAGAAGACAAACTGATCGGTGCTGCGAAAGGAGAAGACGGCACTAATTATCCAGTGCTTGCACAGCTGCATAAGAACGTATTGTATTTCAAGCTATACCAAGCCGATGCCCAGGGTAATACCATCTCGGAAAGCGGTGTGCAGTTTGAGTTTTATCCGCAAGGAGATCTTGGCCAAGCAGGCGCTTTCCCAGGCAATCCTTTACCTCAGCAGCAGCAGCAGCCGATGAGAACCAGCACTTACCCACAGTCGGGGGGCGTCGGCCAGCCGCCACAGCAAACCGGTGGTAGCAATGCCGCGGTGCAACAGCTAACCCAATACCTTGCTGGACGGCACGTGTTAGTTTCTTGGCGCGATGGTGGGGCCGTTTACGGTACCTACACTTTTCTGAATACTCACTATTGCCCTAACGGACAGTACCGGATTTATGCCAACTCCCATAAGCAGTCGGTCCTCGGTGGCGAGAACCGACAGAACTGGGAAGTTTTCGGGCGCTGGCAGGTGATGCACCAAGGAGGGCAATTGGGCGTCTATTATCAAGACAATCAAGGCGGTACGGAATTTGTTCCTGTGCAAATCACAGCGAACGGCTTGTATATTCGAGAGGGTGTTACCTTTGCGCCACAGGGGCAGGCGCAATGCTATTGACTGTAGTCGTTAACGCGGTTGTAGACGAGTGTGCTTGAATTGTCCAACCACCAAAACTTGGAAGCATCTGATGAAGCGAGCCCTTGGACTTTGTTGTTGCTTGCTCGCTGTTGCCAGTCCTGGGTCGACTGAGGAGATGGATGCCAGCGACTTGCAATCCGAGCTGATCGCGGAGATCGATCAGGACACTCGGGAAACACGAGGTTACACAGGGCGCGAGGCATTGCACCCGCGAGTACGAGAGGCAATGGTAACTGTACCACGCCATCACTTTGTCGATACTTTCGGTCCCGCTGCTGCCTATGCCAATCGGCCGTTGCCCATCGGTCATGGTCAGACGATTTCGCAACCGTTCATCGTCGCCTTAATGACCGATCTGCTGGATCCGCAGGCTGGGCATCGAGTGCTTGAAATCGGAACTGGGTCTGGATATCAGGCAGCGGTGTTGGCGACCCTGGTTGAACATGTGTATACCATCGAAATCATCCCCGAGCTGGCGGCGAGCGCTAAGCAACGGCTTGCTGATCGTGGCTACGACAACGTCTCGGTTAAAGCGGGTGACGGTTACTTCGGCTGGCCGAACGCTGCGCCTTTCGATGGCATCATCGTCACCGCAGTGGGGCCGGACATTCCTGCTTCGTTGGTTGAGCAGCTGAAAGTCGGCGGGCGCATGGTCTTGCCGGTGGGTACCCAATACTCGGCCCAGGATTTAACCGTGGTTACCAAGCTGGAAGATGGTGAATACTCAGCGGAGAAGGTTCTACCGGTGGCATTTGTACCGCTAACGGGTGACCACTGATTCAACAAAGAGAACGCTTGGGCTAGTGGAAATTACTCAATCCAGCGAAGTGTTCGTCCGTCTTGGATTCTTTGTCGGTGTATTTATGGCAATGGCGCTGCTAGAGGGCGCGTTTCCGCGCCGCACTCGCCAAGTTTCCCGCGTGAATCGCTGGCCGAGCAATATCGCGATATCGCTACTCAATCAAGGGGTGATCCGGCTCTGTCTACCCGCAACAGCCGTTGCTCTGGCAATGCTGGGCGAGCGACAAGGGTGGGGGCTCTTTGCTCAGCTCACCCTTGCACCTTGGGTAGAGATCCTAGCAGCCGTTTTGCTCTTCGACCTGGTGATCTACTGGCAACACAGGTTGTACCACGTTGTTCCCGTACTGTGGCGCTTTCATCGGATGCATCACGCGGACACTGAATTCGATGTGACCACGGGCATTCGCTTTCATCCGCTGTCTGTATTGTTATCTGCGGCCATTAAACTGGGAGCTGTTGTTCTCCTTGGTCCTGCGCCGCTTGCGGTGCTGATCTTCGAGGTGTTGTTAAACGCCACCTCCTTGTTCAACCACAGCAACTTTGCAGTGTCGCAATCGTTTGACCGCGCGCTGCGTTTGCTGGTTGTGACCCCGGACATGCATCGCGTACATCACTCCAGTAACCCGGACGAAACCAACCGCAACTTCGGCTTTAATTTTCCCTGGTGGGATCGGATGTTTCGCAGCTATCGCGCTCAACCGGCGAGGGGTCATCAGGAGATGGAAGTCGGGCTCGCGACGTTCAGACAGCAGCCTGAATGTCGGTTGGACCGAATGCTCACCCAGCCGTTTCGCAGTGGCTCAGAGGCCTAGGTCTCGGAAAGACGCTGGGGTCTGACCGGTCCAGCGCTTGAATGCACGCGAGAATGCGGAGGTGTCAGAAAACCCCAGCATATAGCTGACCTCGGTTAATGGTATGGCGCGATCTGCGAGATACGCACGAGACAGTTCTTGCCGTACCGCGGTGAGTAGATTGCGATAGCTTGTACCCTGTTCTGCAAGCCTGCGCTGTAGGGTGCGGGAGCTGGTGGCGAGAAGGCGCGCGACTTCCTCTTGCGATGGCGTCCCTGATGGCAGTTGCTCCACAACTACGCGTTTCACTTTGGATATCAGGTCGTGCGATTCCAGCCGCTTCAACATGTCGTCCAAAATTAGATCGTTAGCGCGGGCCAGATCACGATTCTTCGCGGTAAAGGGCCGGGTTGCATCGGATTTTGCGTATGTGATGCGCGATTCAGGCGCTGAGAAAACCAGCGGACACGACAGCGTGCGTCTATGTCGAAACAAATCACGCGGCTCCGCATAGCTGAATTCGATGACTTTGGGGGAAATGGCCGAACCGACCCCATCTCGAGCCAGGGCCACAATGACTGACATTCGCAGATCTTCCAGCATTTGCTGTAGCTCCGGGGTGGTTTCCGGGCCATAGCAAGTCAGGGTGATGTCGTCAGCTGTCTGTCTAATGACGAAATCGATTTTGGAGTTCAACACCGTTTCGTAACGATCTAGCCGCTCCAGTGCTTCGATGAGATCGATGCTGGAAAGGAACGTGACGCCTATGGCGTGAAAGTCGGAGGGTCGGTAATGCTCGCCAGCCTCCAGACCAATATGTGGATTGTTAGACGCTGCTGCCATGTACAACCAGGCATCGCAAACCGCTTGGAAGGGATAACGGGCGTGGGGCTGATCAATTCTATTTGGGTCTAGGCCGGCAGTCTCGAATACAGCATCAGGAGAGATTTGGTGGACTTCCGCAAGACGCCAGATCAATCGTCCCATGGAGGCTAAAAAAGTTTCCGCCATGTTGCTGTATCCGCAGTCCGAGACTGGCGCCTAGGGTCAACAACCCGGCGCACTGTGTCAAGACGATGCGCACTGTGCCCTCTAAGGTGGCCGCCCCAAAACGAATTGACCACGGATGGCTGGCTAAAATGAACCCAACCCCGGGCTACAGTGCATCATTCACTCCCCTGGAACGCGAACTTATCATCAAGTTTGCCGGGTTGATCATTGGATCCATCGCGGACCCAGAGCTCAACGGCAGATTTATGGCCCAGGCAACCCGTTACGAGCCGTTGTTGAAGATGGGAATAAACGAGCTGATAGACTTTGTGCGCGCCAGAGGGTTGCAGGCCTCCCAGCTGACAGCGCTAGATGATGAGCACTTCGCCTCGATCGCGCGCGAGTTCCTAAAAGCCAATGAAACTTTCACCCGTGTTGTCGCGGTCATTTTCGTTGATTCCTACTATCAAGATGATGGGGGCCTCGAGTAACGTCATGGTAGGCTGCGGCTTGACGATGTTCGAGGAGCGCGATCGATGGACGGCATTCACGATTTAGGGGGCATGGCCGGATTTGGCCCCGTTGAAGTTGAGCCGAATGAACCCACGTTTCATGAGCCTTGGGAATCAAAAGCCTTTCGTCTGAACCTCGCGTCAATCGCTGTGCTGCGCGCTTATAACACCGATGAGTATCGGCATGCGTTAGAGCGGATGGAGCCAGTGCACTATCTGCGCGCCCGCTACTACGAGCGCGTGTTGATCGGGGTAACCACGCTGTTGGTAGAGAAAAACTACCTGGACGCCAACGAGTTGGAAGCAAAAGCGGGGGGCCGAATTGCTCTGGCTACTGCGCAGCAACCAAACACCAATGATGGCCAGCCTGAGCCTGAAGCGCCACGATTCGCCAAAGGTGATCGAGTCCGCGTTCGCAACATTCACCCGCCCGGACATACACGGGTACCCCAGTATGTCAGAGGGCACAGCGGTGAGGTTGTGCATGTCACACCACCTTTTCGGTTTCCTGATGCCAGTGCCCACAATCTGCCGAACAGGCGAGAAGCGACCTACCATGTGGAATTTTCTGCACAACAACTGTGGTCCCAGGCAGCCCTGGGTAACGATTCGGTGGTCGTCGACCTGTGGGAAAGCTATCTGGAGGAGGTTGAGTGAAATCAAACGAACGGGTCTCAGCCGAAGTTCAAGCCACAGCGGTTGCAGAGTTGCTGGTCGAAAATGGACTCCTGCCGGAGGGTGCGCTGGATGAGCTGCATGAGCTCGAGGAGAGCTTTGACTGGCACAACGGCGCCAAGGTGGTTGCCCGGGCCTGGACCGATCCAGAATATAAAGCGCGGTTGCTCACGGACGGTACCGCCGCCTGTGCTGAGCTTGGATTTGAAGGGCCTCAAGGTGAGTACATCGTCGTCATCGAAGACACCCCGAAACAAAAAAACCTGATTGTCTGTACGCAGTGCTCGTGCACTGCTTGGCCGGTACTAGGTCTACCGCCAGATTGGTACAAGAGCCCAGAGTATCGGGCTCGCGTTGTGCGAGAACCGCACCGGGTCTTGAGCGAGATGGGCCTGGAGCTTGAGCCAGAAGTCGCGGTCCGGGTCTGGGACACGACGGCTGAAACGCGTTTCCTGATTTTGCCGCTGCAACCTGCGGGTACCGAAGACTGGAGCGCAGCAGAGCTTGAACAGATCGTTACTCGAGAGGCAATGATTGGGGTTGCCCTAGTCCACAAGAACGACTGAGTTTTAGCTAAGCTCAGTGTTGACTCGCAGCTGGCATGCCAAGCGCAAGGTGCCAGCGCAGATCTTGACCAACGCGTTCGTAGGACAGGGTTTTTAACTGCCGTTGGGCGGCCATGGCGCCTCGCCAAAGCTCAGCCCAGCACTCGAGTACCAGCGCCGATTCAGTTTCTGTCAGGCCTCGAATCACCCGTAGCCCGGTATGTTGCAACTCAATCTCATCGCCATGTGCCCGCTGCTCCGCAACATCACCCATACCCGTAAACATTGTGCAGAGGTAGTCCGCGGCAGCGCCTAGGTCGCCGTCGGCTACCTCGATCATTGCCCGGGTCTGGTCGTAGTACTGCAGGCCAATGAGACGCGCCGCTAGGCTACCCAACTTTTTGGCCTCGGCATTACCGATGACGTCTACCAACTCACACAACCCGTTACGCACATATTCCAGCGCGTAGTTTCGGTTAGCCTTTTCCAAACGTAGCTCGTTCCACTGATCTGCGGGTGGCTGTGGTTGCTCATTGGGGTCGAATGCGGGTGGTGCTTCCGTTTTGGCAAATTGCAGTCGCTCTGTGGGCGCTAGCTCTTGCTCGAACTCACGAAAGTACCCGCATAGGCCAAACTCCCCCGTCATGTCTTCAGAGACGCAGACAAATCCTAGACGAGGATTGCCGAGTGACACGCCATTATGAGCGTACCACCCGGTCAAGAAGCCGCGGCTCACCTCAACAGGTATGCCGCAAAGCGTTGGCCCAGCGTACATCCAACGGGGATAGCGAAATCGAACCCAGGCCTTACGCTCGCTCTCAGCCATGTACTCCACCCAAACACCACCGATGTTGTTGGAAAGCACGTGGTACTTTGCGCAAGCGACTGCATGGGGTAAGTCGGCGAGACCCAATTTGTCGAAGCTGGGCAAAAACTTTTCTAGGTGCTGGCGCCGGAACAGCTTGAACATCCACTTGCCCATCACCTGTGGACCCTTGCGGGTCGATACCATGAGCTGCAGGCCGAGAAAGTACGCGTGGTGCAACTGGGCTTGGGCGCGAATCGCCGTGATCTCGGCGCTTGTGGTTGCTGGCTGGTTGTTCAAGTCGCTCACGTATACGCCTGTTAAAGATTGCTAAGTTATATCGTCCTACGCGATGGTCAGCAGCAGGTGGGTCTGTGAATTGCGTTGCTAGAGGGATTACCACAGACTCGGGCGCCTGACAGCGATGCCCAGGAGCGCAGAACATGACCGACTTTTATACACCCGCCCAGCGACATTTGCAGGATGAGTTCGAGACCCGCGAGCTGGCCGATCGGTTGGTTGAAGCGGTCATCACCGAATCGCTCTCCGAGCCGCAGATTGCGTTTATTGCTGCGCAGAACATGTTCTTTCTCTCAACCGTCGATGAGCAGGGCTTTCCGACCGTGTCTTATAAAGGCGGAGCGCCTGGGTTTGTGCGAGCGTTGAATCCGCAAACGCTGGTATTTCCGAGCTACGATGGCAATGGCATGTTCATGTCCATGGGAAACATCGAATCCCAAGCCAAAGTCGGCATGTTGTTCATTGACTTTCAAACCCCACAGCGAGCGCGCGTGCGCGGCTCGGCGCGCTTGCTACGGGAAGGTCCGCTCTTGGCCAGCTATCCTGGTGCTGACTTGGTGGTTGAACTCGCCGTCGAGCGCGCGTGGGTGAATTGCCCGCGCTATGTTCATCCCATGCAGCCAATGTCTCAGTCGCCTTATGTGCCCCGAGAAGATGGCTCGGTCAAGCTGGCGCTGTGGAAGCGCATTGATCTAATGCAGGATGTGTTGAACGCAGCTGATCGAGCTGAGGCCCAGGCACTGGGTCTGATCACGGCGCAAGAGTACGAACAGCGAGTGGGCGGGGGCGAACTGGGCTGAGTAGAGCCCAAGCCTAAGCGCAAACCCAGCGCACAGGCTAGCCTGGGCATGCTACTGTATGTCTTTACAGTAGTTGCCGGTTGTTGGCCTGGTCCTTGGGCCGGATCAGGCAGGAACCGAGCAGGGGCAAAGCCATGAGTACCACCACTGCCGAGGCCCAGGCCTTTGGCAAGGAGCTAAATGCGGGGCAACGGGCAGGCGCGACCTATGGCGTAGAGGCCGAGCCGTCGCAAGGTTGCGGACCGTTGTTAATCATCGCTGGCGCTGGTACCGGCAAAACCAACACCTTGGCTCATCGTGTGGCTTACCTGTTGCTCAACGGCGTTCGCGCAGAGCGAATTGCGCTGATGACCTTCAGTCGCCGCGCAGCAGCAGAGATGTTGCATCGTGCTGAGCGCATTGCTAGTGCCAACCTCGCCGGCGGCACGACAGCGGGAGTCGTTGGCGCCTCGGTGCGTCAGCTTTGGTCCGGCACCTTTCATGCACTAGGCAATCGATTGCTGCGCGAGTATGCCCATACGCTGGGTCTCGATGTGAACTTCTCTGTCCTGGATCGCGGTGACTCTGCGGATTTGATCGATGTGGTGCGTCAGGATTTGGATCTAGCTCGCAAGGCAAAACGTTTTCCGCGTAAAGACACCTGTCTCGGAATCTATTCGCATTGCGTTAATACCCGTCATCCGTTAGAACGTTCGCTCACCGAGGCGTACCCCTGGTGCGCGCAGTGGCAAACGGAATTGACTGCGCTGTTTCGAGGTTACGTGGCTGCTAAGCAGGAACAGCAGCTGTTGGACTACGACGATCTGCTGCTCTACTGGCACACGCTCATGCAGGAACCAGCCTTAGCGCAAGATGTTAGCGCTCGATTCGATCACGTGCTCGTAGACGAGTACCAAGACACCAACTCCTTGCAGGCAGAAATTTTGCTGGCATTGAAGCCGGATGGCCAAGGCTTGTGTGTTGTTGGTGATGATGCGCAATCGATCTATTCCTTTCGTGCGGCAACGGTTGAAAACATTCTGAACTTCCCCAAGCAATTTTCTCCGGCCGCTGAAGTGGTGACGCTGGATCAGAACTACCGTTCAGTGCAGCCAATCTTAGACGCGGCGAACGCGCTCATGGCAGAAGCTGCTGGCCAGTTTGAAAAGAACCTGCGCTCGACACTGCACTCCAAACAGAAGCCCCGCCACGTCATGGTTGAAGATGACCGAGCACAAGCACTATATGTGGTCGAACAGATACTCGCTCATCGCGAAGAGGGCACGGCATTGCGGGAACAGGCAGTGCTTATGCGCAAATCCCACGACAGTGACGTCTTGGAATTGGAGCTCGTGCGGCGCGATATTCCGTATGTGAAATATGGCGGGCTGAAGTTTCTCGAAGCAGCCCATGTTAAGGATGTGCTCGCGCTGCTGCGGTTTATAGATAACCCACGCAATCGCCTGGCAGGTTTTCGAATGCTGCAACTGTTGCCTGGGGTCGGACCTGCCACCGCGGATCGCGCTCTGCAACACATTCAAGTCGCCGGAGGAACAGTAGCAGCGCTCGGCAGCTTCTCGCCGCCGGCTCAGGCGCTTGAGGACTGGCCGGCGTTTGTTACGCTCATCGAAACTCTGAGCGCTGCACAAAGCTGGGCAGGGCAAATGACTCTGGTGCGTAAGTGGTACGAGCCGCACTTAGAGCGATTACATGGGGCTGCGCACGTACGCGCAGGTGATCTAGAGCAGTTGGAAGCTTTGTCCATTCAGCATGGGACGCGCGAGAGTTTTTTAACCGAGCTGACGTTAGATCCACCCCAGGCCTCTAGCGACGAAACTGATGAAGCTCACAAAGACGAGGACTACCTAATTCTGTCTACAGTGCACTCTGCTAAAGGCCAAGAGTGGGACAGCGTCTATACCCTGAACGTCGTTGATGGCACTTTCCCTAACGAGTTCTCCACCGAGAGCCCGGAACAGATCGAGGAAGAACGGCGGCTGCTGTACGTTGCCATGACCCGAGCCAAGCGCAATCTGCATCTGATTTCACCGTTAAAGTTTTACGTCACCCAACAACGACGCTTTGGGGAAAAGCATCTCTACGGGGCCCGCAGTCGATTCATGACCGATGCGGTGCTTGAAACTTTCAGTCAGCAGGCTTGGCCCAGTAAAGCCGCGGCTGTGCGCCAGCAGCATGGGGCCTCCCAGGTGCGCATTGATGCGGCTGCGCAAATGCGCGCCATGTGGGATGAATAAGCAGTTACTCAGGTAGGCGGTAAGCAATCACGTAACCGCCTTCTACTTCGGCCTCAGCCTCGTTGTCGCTGCGTTCGGCGTTCTCTGCAGCTAACGGAGTGCGATCGCCTCCGGGTACGGCTACCACGACGTACTGTCGATCACTGCTCGGGCTCACATAGCTCATAGGGGTTGCCTGTGCCGATGCTGGCAATGGATCGCGCCACAGCTCTTCACCATTAAATAGGCTAATGGCCCGCATGGTGCTGTCGCCGACGCCACCAATGAAGATCAACCCACCCGC
The DNA here is from genome assembly GCA_051027215.1 of Pseudomonadales bacterium. GTDB lineage: Bacteria > Pseudomonadota > Gammaproteobacteria > Pseudomonadales > Azotimanducaceae > CALHVX01. The sequence continues at coordinate 15,691 of JBPCXR010000031.1, forward strand.
CGTGACGGCGGAACCTGCCTGATAGAACATGCCCATCGGCAACGGCAGACCCAGCTTTAATCCCAGTGGACCTTGCTGAGCAGCAGTACCCAACGGACGTCGCCAAAGTAACTTTTGCGTTGTCAGATCCACTACAGCCATTTCACCGTAAGGTGGGCGCATGCAAGGCGTGTAGATCGGCGACAGAAAAGGGAAGGAGAACACAGCGTAGGGTGTGCCCTGTTGACGTCCGCCTAAACCAAATTCTGTATCTTCTTGCACTTGGTCACGCGTGAGCAGGCGTACAACAAACGGCATGTGCAGCACGTTCACCACCATCAGCTGATTAATCTCATCTACCGCGACGCTACCCCAGTTCATGCCGCCAGCAATGCCGGGATAATGCAGCGTGCCTTGCAAGGAGGGTGGGGTCAGCGGCCCGTCATAGCGCAGCTTGTTGAACTGCAGGCGGCAACTGAGCTGGTCAATGGGGGTAATGCCCCACATATCGGCTTCGGTTAAGCGCTCATGATCGAACGCGGGCATGCCGACTGAAAAGGGCTGGGTTGGGGTGGTGAATTCCTCAGCCACGTCGGTCTGTGGTGTAGGGCGTTCAGTGACCTCTGCGATAGGTTCGCCTGTCGCGCGATCCAGCAGAAACAGTTGCGCTCTTTTGGTCGGCACAATCACTGCTTTGCGTAGCCTGCCATCCATGGGGATGTCTACCAGCGTTGGCTGGGAGGGCACGTCGTAATCCCAAATGTCGTGATGGGTGGTCGGAAAGTGCCAACGCACACGACCGTTTCTGGCATCGATGGCGACCACAGAGCTGGCGTACTTTTCCATTGCCTCAGTGCGATGACCGCCGTAGTAGTCGGGGGTGGCATTGCCTGTGGGCACGTAGACGAGTCCCAACTCGTCGTCGGCACTGGTCAGACTCCAAACATTAGGGGTGCCTCGGGTGTAGCTATCCCCTGCTGCCGGTAGGCCCGTTCGATCTTCCCGTCCCATGTCCCAGGCCCAGCGCAATGCGCCGCTAATGGGGTCAAAACCGCGCACCACCCCGGAAGGCTCTTCGATTTCCTGATTGTCAGCGACCCATCCGCCCAGCACCAAAGTACCGCTGGCGATGGTGGGCGGCGAGGTGACAAAGTAGAAACCCGGTTTTACTTCGCCCATCCCCGGGAGCAGGCTGATCTCGCCGTTGTTGCCGAAATCCTCACAGCGCTGACCGGTTTGCGCGTCGACGGCGAGCAGGCGGGCGTCGGTAGTTGCGGTAAAAATGCGATCCTGGCACTGCGCCACCGCGGTCTCGGCCCGGTAATGAGTAACCCCACGGCAGGTGTCCCAGAAGCCGAATGGTGGCGTGTTGATTTCTGGATCAAAGCGCCAGCGCTCCTGACCGCTGTCTGGATCTAACGAGATAACGACGTTCTGGCCAGTACATAGATACAACCCATCGCCCACTTGAATCGGCGTGCCTTTGAACGTGCCCGGCACCTTGGTGCGTACAACCCAAGCGCGCTCTAAGTCGGCAACGTTGTCGAGATTAATCTGCTCGTGGGGTGCATAGCGGGTGCCCGCTTTGCTGGCGCCGTAGGCAGACCAGTCACCGCTGGGATCGTTTGCCTGGCCGCTGCCAAGGCTCTCCGGGGAAGCCACTTCATAGCTTGGGCCCGTTCGCACCAGTGCAACAGCGAGTCCCAGCAAACTGACAACTGTCACAATACTCGCGGGTTTGCGCATAAGTGGCCCAGGCTCGGCTTGCAACAGACCGCGGCGTACCCGGGGCACAATGAAGCAAAGCCCCAGTGCCAGAAAAAGCCCCAATCGCGGCAGCAACTGCCAAGCCGAAAGCCCCACCTCCCACAGCGCCCAGACGGCAGTTCCCAGAAGAAACAGTCCGTACAGCGGTGCCGCGCGGCGATTGCCACGAAACAGTAAGACGCTGCAGATGAGTAACAACAGACCCGCGGCAGCGTAGTAGGGCGAGCCGCCGAGGCGTAACAGCGAGGCACCCATGACTAACAAGGTGAGACCAATTGCAGCGACGACAAGAGCAAGCAGCCTGGGCTTGGGGTAGTGCGTAGAGGTTTGGCTCAAAATTGGGCTCGCGATGCCAGCAAAGGAGCCGCATTGTTGTCTTTCTTACGGGTTGAAGCAAAACACCGGCGACTCGGTTACCAAGGCTCGAATCGCCTAACGGCGCTTGATCGATCCAGGCATCTGTACTGAGGTAGAACCAATGGCAGAACTTGAGTTTGCGCGCAATGACTTTGCAGCAACGAGCGATTTGCTAGCGCCGCTCAACGTTCCGCTTGCCGGACAGCTACCATTGGCGATGTAGCTCAGCGCGGTAGCTAAGCGACTCTCCGCTGGATCACCGAGAGCATTGCCAAGGTCATCGGCTACCACACAACCTTTGACTACCGCGGCATCGTTCGGATCTTCGGTCTCCCTTGGAATGAAACCATCAGCATAGTCGCCGAAGCCTTTTTCATTGGAGCCGCTGAACTGAATGCTGAAGTAGGTGGTGCCACAGTTGTCGAACGGATAAAAGCCATAAGGCTTGCCACAAGTTTGCTCACCAATGACGATCACCTCCACATCGATGCCACGTAGTCCATTGATGATCGTCTCGCTGGCGGAGCAGGTGCCGGGACCGGTGAGCACGAACACTCGCGGCAAACTTAGGCTGGGTAGGTTTTGGCCGCTTGTTACGCTAAAACCCTGGCTCGTGGTGTGGAAGAAGTCTGGTGCCAATGCCGCGCCGGTGACCGGGTTAACGCTTAGATGTTTATCGTTGAACTGGATTTCATCGAACACTCGACCTTGAGCTGCAGCAGGCCCGGCAATCATGAACGCCAGCTCGTTCGCGATATCCAAAAAACCGCCACCGTTGTAACGTAGATCCAGCACTAGATCGGCGACGTTGCTAGCGATCATGCTATTGACGGCGTCGATCAAGGCTTCTTCTGCGGTGGCAATGTGAGTGTTGAAGAGCAAATAGCCCACTGGGCCGGAAGCGGTGCCGATGATTTCGAGCACCGGCACCGGGTCGCTGGTTACGTTGGCAGAGGTTAGCGAAACGCTGCGTGTGCTCGATCCGTCAAAAGCCTCCAATACGAAGTCGTGTTGCTGCCCTGCTGCGGAAGGCAACAGCGCGGCATTGATCGCATCGACCGCTGCCTTGGAAGGGTCGGAGACGATGTCAAAACCATCGACCCCAACAATGCGCTCCCCGCGAGTTAACCCGACATTCCCCGCAGGCGATCCTGGCTCGACGAATGCCACATAGACTTGCCGTGGGGGCGAAGCTTGTACAACAGCAAGCTCTAAGCCATAACCCGCAGAAACCCCAGCTTGGGAGAGCTGTTCCCACTTCTGCGTATCAAAGGTGAAGTGAAACTGATCTTTCTCAGCACCGCTGGGCGTAGTTGAGAAGGTACGCTGGAGGTCGAAGTAAGGCAGCGTCTGAAATTGCTCTGGATCTTCATCGACTATTTCTTCGTACCATAGATATAAGTCGTGGCTCCACGCTCGGAGCCAGTCGTTCTCATCCTCTGTGGTACCGGGCAGGTCTGCAAACCCAGGTCCACTGCGCGGGTTGGTGCACAGATCTTTGTAAACGGAGGGCGCTTGAAAGATGCCCCGGTCGAAATCGCTGCTGCTTGGCGCTGGTGTTGGTGAAGGCGCAGCCGGCGTTGGCGCACGGGAACCACCGCCTCCGCCGCCGCCGCAGGCGCACAGTAGGGCACAACCCAATAGGGCCCAGTAACGGCTCGGCATCATTGTCATACAATCTGAGAACTGACTCTGAAGACTCGAGTATACGAATCCTACGGCGCGAAAGTGCGTACTGAGTGTAAATTTCAGCGGACGTTAGAAGCTCAATGGCAACTCAAGGTGGCGCTCGAAAGTGCGGTTGCGCTGGGCAATCAGCTCAGGGTCGAATTCGCCCAGTGCGGCGCTAACAGCGCCCCAGGACTTGCGCAAGAAATCTGGCATCGGGTTCTGCTCGGGTGGCAGGGCTTCCAACAGCTGAGAGAAGTAAGCCCAGTAAATGTCGGCAAGAGATAGTGCGTCGCCGACTAGGTAGTCACTACCAGCAGCTCGCTGGCGCTTGATCTGGGCGGATAGGGTGTTCAGAAATGCCTGAATTTTGGTGACGGCATCTTCGACCTGGCGCACGTCGTAGTAGTCGCGGTACATGGGCGTGGACAAAATGGCGTCGCCCTTGGCATCGTGTCCTGGCTTCAGCATGAGCAAACGCCCCTGCCAGGCGAAGCCGCGCTCACCCGCAATCTCATTGGTTAGCCCTACAGCCAGCATGCGCTGATTGGCGTCTTCGGGCAGCAGCGAAGGGCCGCGGCCCAAGCGCTCGGCTAGTTCCACCATCTCGATCCAGCGCACTCGCGGCGGTTCGTTGTTGTACAGAGCGATGGGCGCATTGCGATGGCCAGTCCAAGCCAGCAACTCTTCGTTCTCGCCACCGCCGACTTGGGCCACCGGTGTGTAATGCACGCCGCGTTGACGAAACAGGGCCTTTGCTGCTTCACTCCAAGGTCCCGGAACGTTTTGTGTGAGCACCAGACGTAAGCCGTCCAGTGATTGCGCATCGGCAACGCTTGTGTATTCCATGTACTGCTCCAATTGTCTCTTTTTTGGTGTCTTAAGCCAGTTACTGACCCGCTTCTCCATCGTAGTAATCCAAGTGGGCGCTCATGCGCCCGATAAAACGAAAGCGCCGATCGGCGGGCAAGTCTCGTCGACTCATCACCTGAAACTTTTCGCTGTCTGGATACTCGCAGATGTCGGCTTCGGCTTTGCTGGAGATCGATAAGTACTTGAGCGGGACCGAGCCGGTATTGATGAGTTGATGGGCAAACTCTGCCCCGCCTCTTGGCGCGCAGAGCACACAGCCGGGCCCAACGGGGAAGGTCTCATCACCGAAGCGATACTCACCGGTACCAGCGATGACATAGAACAACTCGTCTTCGATGTGGTGCACGTGGAACGGGCAACCGGTTTTGCCCGGTGGGACTTCGCTGTAGGCAGCGCCGATCTGTGTCAGGCCGCCGCGTTCGCTAATTCCAGCATCGGCGCTGGCATACAGCGAACCGTCGGCAAAAGGATCTAGTGGCAGTTGCGAGATATCAATGACGGGTTCAATGGATTCAGCCACCTCGATTCTCCTAGTTGTCGCCGAACAGATCGCCGAGGCCGCCCAACACCGAGCCTTCGCCCTTCGAGCCACCTACCGAGGCTGCGCCCATAACCCGATTCGCCATTCGAGAAAACGGCAGGCTTTGTAGGTACACGGTTCCAGTGCCACGCAAGGTCGCAAGAAATAGCCCTTCGCCACCGAAGACCATGGATTTCAGGTTTCCTGCACGTTCAATGTCGTATTCAATGCCAGGCGTAAAGGCAGCGATACAACCGGTATCGACTCGTAGTGTTTCGTTGCGCAGCTCGCGTTTGATGACAGTGCCGCCCACATGGATGAAGGCCTTGCCGTCGCCGCGCAAGCGCTGAAGAATGAACCCTTCACCGCCGAAGAAACCAGCGCCAAGCTTGCGATTGAAGGCGATGTCGATGCTAGTGCCCAAGGCTGCACAGAGGAAGGCGTCCTTTTGGCAGGTGAGTTCCTCCCCCATCTCTGCCATATCTACCGCGATGATTTTGCCGGGGTAGGGCGCAGCGAAGGCGACTCGGCGTTTGCCGCTGCCGCTGTTGGTGAAATGCGTCATGAAAATCGACTCGCGGGTGAGAACGCGTTTACCGATGTTCATGAGTGAATCGAGCACGCCGCCATCAGGTTTGGACCCGTCGCCCATTTTTGATTCGAAGCTGATGCCGTCTTCCATGTAGTTCATGGCCCCAGCTTCAGCGATGACCACCTCGTTTGGGTCTAGCTCGACTTCGACGATCTGCATGTCGTCGCCAAAGATCTCATAATCCACTTCGTGGCAAATCATAAATAGGCCTCCGCAACATCCATCTGCTCTGTTTCGATCATCATACGACCGTCGGCGCGCCCAGGTCGAACGCTGGCGAAGCGATTGCATGCGCTATCGATTCGCGTATTTTAAATAGTGCAGCCACTACCGCCAGGTCGCCAACATGATCGAAGTGCTTGGTCGTCGTAACTCGTTGAATGTACAGAAGGTCATGTGGACTTTGGGGGAACTGATGCTGGAGTACCAGCGCCAGGACGTTGGCGGCTCATTCGGCTTTCCCGACGACTATCCCACGCTGAACCCGAACGCGGTGGTGCCGACCATTCGCGATGGCGGCTTAACCCTGTGGGAGTCCAACGGCTGCGTGCGCTACCTGGCCCGGCGCTACGGCGAAGCGTCTTTGTGGCCGCTGCAACCAGCGGTGCTCGCAGTGGCCGACCAATGGATGGAGTGGCAGCGCAGCGAGGTAGGAACGGCCTTCTTTCAGGTGTTCATCAACAAGATTCGCTTAGCACCAGAGCAAGCGAAAGCTGATCAGATTCCACGCGGAGTTACGGGCCTACGTCGCTGGTATGAAGTGCTCGACCAGCACCTAGCCAGCAACCGCTTTGTTGCTGGCGATGACTTCAGCATGGGCGATATTCCCTTGGGCGCCATGACTTATCGCTACATGACCTTAGATATTGAGCGGGGCCCATTTGCTCATGTGCAGCGCTGGTATGACCAACTCGCCAGCCGGCCGGCGTACCAGCACCATGTGATGATTCCCTATGGCGGCAACAGCCAAGAGTGGGAGGTTGCTGAGCAAGCGAGTGCTGGTGTGCAGTAAACCAATGGTTATCGGCTTGTGAGTGCTCGATTCTAGATTGGAGGATCGCTAAGCTGCGCACTGTCAGCGCGCGAATCGCCAGCCTAAGAGTACAAAATGACCACTGAATCGAAGTCAGTCCAAGCCTTGCAGACACTCGAGCGCACGAGCCAGTTCGGGTCTCTTGCGCACCTGCCACAGTGGCTTGAATTCACCCCTGAGCGAGCAAAGATTGCTCTGGCGGAATTGCTGTCGCAAACCGAAGGATCTTTCGCAGCGCTAGAGCGTGACTTACAGCCAACCTGGACGGGGTTGATGGAGCCAATGGCCCGGCTTGGCGAGCGCCTTGGCCATCTTCTGGGCTGGACGCTGCATCTAATCAGCGTGAAGTACAGCGATGAGCTGCAGGCAGCCTACGATGCAGTTCGACCTGATTACGTGCAGCTTTCAAACCGTATGGCTCAGAGCCGCCCCGTCTACGACGGCATGACAGCGCTGCAGAACTCGCCTGCATTCGAACAGCTGGATCAGGCGCAGCAACGCATACTCCGGGAATCGATTCGTGGTATGGAGCGCAGCGGTGTACACCTGGAGGGTACAGACAGGGAGCGCTATAAAGCGATACAAGATCGGTTGTCTGAGTTGTCGAATACTTTTCAAACCAACCTGGTCAAAGAAGAGAAAGATTCTCGGGTCAAGGTCAGCGACTTAGCACAAGTCGCGGGTGTTCCCGGGTCGGTGCTAACCATGGCCGCGCAAACAGCCGTAGAAGATGGCATTGGGGAAGCCACTGCAGAACAGGGCCCCTGGCACTTCGTGGTCAACGGCGTGAATTACATGGCGGTGATCCAGCAGGGCAAAAGCGAATCCCTCCGTGAGACTTTCTACCGCGCCTATCGACAACGCGGCACCTCCGCGGAATTCGATAATCGACCAGTGGTCACAGAAATTTTGCGGCTGCGCCAAGAATCCGTGCAGCTTTTGGGCTTCGAGAACTACGCCAGTTACAGCGTCGATGCAAAGATGGCTGGTTCAACGGCGGCGGTGTGGGAGCTGATGAGCCAACTGGAAAGCGCTGCCAAGCCGTTCGCCATTCGCGAGCGCGACGCCCTTGAAGCCTTCATGCGACAGTCGCTGGCATTGCCGGGCGCGAACCTTGATCCCTGGGATGTGGCCTACTGGTCCGAACGACAACAGGAAGCTTTGTACGGATATGACAGCGAGGCCCTGCGAGAGTACTTTCAGTTGCCAAAAGTGCTCGACGGTCTCTTCTCCTTGATTCAGTCACTGTATGGGGTTGAGATTCGCCGCGTACCGGACGGTTCCGTGCCTGTGTGGGACGACAGCGTGGAGTTTTTCGAGGTGTTGCGCGCCGCTGAGGTCATCGCCGGCTTTTACGTTGACCCGTTTGCCCGCCCTGGCGAGAAGCGCGGCGGCGCCTGGATGAATGATGTGGTCGGCCGGTCGCGCACCTTGGCGGTGCCAGGCCAGTCGTCATCGTTGCCAGTTGCCCTGTTTGTGATGAATGCGCGACCGCCTGCCAAAGGCAAACCCGGTCTAATGTCGTTGGAGGAAGTGCGTACGCTGTTCCATGAGTTTGGTCACGCCACTCAGCACATGTTCACTCAGATCGAAGAAGGCGGCGCCTCGGGCATGAACCTGGTCGAGTGGGATGCGGTCGAGCTGGCTAGCCAATTCAACGAATACTGGATGGACTACAAGCCTTTCTTGTGTGATCTGTCGGCCCACGTCGATTCTGGCGAGCCACTGGACGATGACACGCTGGAGCGGATCATTAGCAGTCTCAATTTCATGAGCGGCAACGCCACCCTGCGGCAACTACAATTTGCGAAATTCGATATGGTGTTGCACGAGCGCTTCGGACTGCCCGGCGGCGATGATGGCCAAACGCCGGCGCAGATGGAACAGCAGGTAACCAAAGAAACCGTAGTAATGCCCATGCTGGACGACGAGTCGCAATTGCCCGCGTTCGGACATCTGTTCGCTGGTGGCTATGCGGCCGGTTACTACTCCTACAAGTGGGCAGAAGTGTTAGCTGCGGATGCATTTGCCGCGTTTAAGGAAGTGGGCCTGGACAACAAAGCAGAGATTGCGAAAATCGCGCAACGTTTTCGCGATACGGTACTTGGTTTGGGCGGCAGTTTGCCAGCGGCCGAAGTGTATCGCCGCTTTCGTGGCCGGGATGCGACGCCGGACGCTTTGTTACGTGACCAGGGGCTGCTTGAGGCAACGGGTTAAAGCGTTGCCTCAAATTAACTCGGGAGCTAACGCAGTTTGTTATGCGCTCCCCGGAGCAAGCTTGTGGCCATGTTCAGCCATCCAGGATTCAAGGGCCTGCTGGGCTTCCGGTGAAAACTCATCCCGCAGCAGTGCGATCTGATCACCTCTGAACTCGGCGAACTCACGACCGGAGATCTGTAAATCTGGGCAACCGCTTTTGCTGTAGGTCACAGTCCAGTTCATGCTCAGGGTGTCGCCATCGACGGTTGGCGGGGCGAAGTCTGGGGTGCGACTGTCCATGTTGCGATCCATGGAGTCGACGCTGCCCTTTAACATTGCGAGAACTGCATCACGTCCACGGGCTACTTCAGGACCACCTTCGTAAACGGCGTCCTCGGTAAAGTACGGACCGATACGGCTCCAGTCATCGTCTGCGTAGGTTTGCTCAAAGGCCTCAGCGTAGGCCAGGTACCGATCTTTGATGCTCATGGTAGTCTCCGTCCGCAGTTGGGAGGCTGAGCATAATCCCAATTGCGAAGGAACGCAGCCTTGGTTGCTACTCCGCAGCCCGCAAGCTTGCTTTCTGCAGGCGCGGTGTAACTCAGTGCGCCATGAACACGTCGGAATAGAACATCCCATGGAACTGGTGCGGTACGTGGTGCCGTAGCCCCAAGGTCGCGACCTTGTCGTTGACGTTGTCTGCCCGGAATATCTGCAGCTCGCTGCGATGGTTGTAAGCATCGTAAACCACGTCCAACAGGTAACCATCGTCTTCTTTGGTTGGGTTTTGCGCCGGTGCGAACATGGGTTCAGACGCATAGTACCCGGCGGGCAATGTCACCACCGTTGCATCACCGTCGTAAGTTATGCGCTGGAAGGCATTGAAGAAGCTATTGGCCCCGTTCGGTACGGAACAGGCGGTAAAGGTAACGTTGTGGCGTTTGCCGGCCACTTTTGGATTAAAGGTCGGAAACTCTGACTCGGTATCGCAAACCTTAGCGGACGTCATTGCCCCGTTGCCGATGTTGAGGCGGTAACGGTAGTAGGTGCCACCATTAAAGCGTCCGTCGGGATTGAATACATCGCTGAGGGTGGTGTTGGCGTCGAAATCGCTCGCGTACATGCCGTCAATGATGATCTCTTCACCTTCTTCGAACGCATTGCCAAAGTGAATGATGGCACCGGGGTCGGTTTCAAAGGTTTTGACGATGTTCAAAGTCTCAAGGTCTACAACCAGAATTCGCATCGGTTGTTCGGCGTCGAAGTGCACCTGATCAGAAATGGTTTTGCGACCGAGTATGACGTTGCCCATGCCGCCAAAGACGATGGAGTTAATGAAAAAGATCGCATGTCGTTCGGTGAGAGCGAAGTCGTGACAGAATGGAAACGAATCCAACGGCACCTGAGCCTTGTTGATCATCTTGCCGTTCGGATTGATTCGATAGATGTTCAAGCAAGGCTTCGGACCCTTCAGACCCATGCCCGAAACGCCGGCGCCAAAATTGATGTAGTCGCCGCTGCTGGGGTGCACTTTACCGTGCGCGCTAAAGACATTGGACTTGGTTAGACCGCCGTCGTAGTCGAACTCTCCATGGGTTTCCAATGTCGCCGGATCTAACGCCCAAGGCCTTCCGCCTTCGTTTAGGGCCAGCAGCTTGCCGCCGTGGTAGATGAGGCTAGTGTTCGCCGGGTTGGCCGGCATCTTTAAGAAATTGGCTTTCAAGCCGCCGGGAATCTGTGTGCCAAAACCCCGATACAGAATCTTCTGTGCTGCCGTTTCTTCAATATATTTTGGCGTGCGCACGTAGGCGTTTTTGAAATGAACTTTGCCGTCGACGATGGTGAACGCACAGAGCATGCCATCGCCATCGAACCAATGACCATATTTGGTCTCACCAATGCGTTGTCGGCCGGGGCCATTGCGAAAGAAGGTGCCTTGCAGGTCGGCGGGAACCTGACCTTCGACCTCATCGATCCAGTAGTCGTGTTCTGCGTCCAGATTTTCTAGACCGCCATGGCAGCTGGGTGGCTCATTGTGTCCGACACGTGCTTCCGCCATGCGCTTGTTCCTTCAGTAAACTCGAATGGGTTCGGGCCGGCGCCAGCATACGCCCTATGGCTATGGCTAACGATAGATCTGTACTGTTTCCTGCCCATCTTTGTCAATTTTTGCGCGGTACATCCCTTCGGTGTTGAAGGGTTGGGCAATCTCGCCCTGGCTGTCGCGCTCCTCGGTCGCTGTAAGATCTTCCGGGGTGATCGTGCCAGCGCCGCCGTGAATGGCAATGGCGATGGGCGACTGCTGAGCCAGTCCGAGAAAATTAAGCGCCAACAGCAAACAGGCGACCATTGAACGCGCTAGGTCAGCTCGATACCGTCGGGCAGGCGAACCCCGGCCGCATCCATTGCCGCCTGCTCCCGATTCAATGCGCTTTGATATGACGCCTGGCCTTGTACTCTCTTGCCGTGCCCAAGCACCGACGGATAAGGGCTGAGATCGAACCCGCCAAGGCCAGCGGCGGCGTAGCACCAGTGCAAATAGACGTCAACGATCGACCAGGCCTCGCCGAACCACCAGGGATTCTCCGTGAGCCTGGCATTGATGCCCACAACCGTTTCGCTGAACAGTTCGGTACCTTTGGCACGAATCCCCTCAGTATCGCCATCGGTGTAACGCATCGGCGCTCGAATCTGTCGGACCATGGGATGCAGTGTTGCCGAGCACCAAACCACCTCTTTATAGATGCGCGCACGCTCAAGTGGGGCCGCGGCCTGGGGCAACAAGCCAGCATTGGGCGCAAGCTCGTTCAGAAAGGGCAGGATTGCACCGTTCTCTGTGAGCAGTTCATTGTCTACCAAGAGGGCCGGAACTTTGCCCTTTGGATTGATCGCGCGATAGTCGTCTGTCTTCTGCTCGCCCCGCAATAAATCGACGATCTCCAGCTGATAGTCCAAGCCACTAGCAGCCAACGCGTTGAGGGTGACTTTGGAACAGCCGAAAGGCCCGTGGTAGAGCGTGAGAGTGGGCATCGTTTGGCGCCTGGCGGTTGTGCAGGCCGGCGATTATCGCAGAATGCCATGACGCAGACAGCCACAGCGTGTGCTTGGCGAATTCGCTAGTTGACGCTCTTGCGCAACTAGCGATGAATTTGGTCGGACCCCACAGCGCAGGACCCGTGCACTACCTGATACAAGATTCGGGCCAGCTTTTTGGGCCCAATAGCGCCCGCCCTGCACGATTTATGCACTAAGCGAGTGCGTCAAGCGGCGCCCGTGCATTCTGGTGGGGCACAGGGCACCCTGCATATTCAACCCCGCCGCTAACCGCTGGCATTTAGCCGACGATGATAGAAGCGATGAGGCTGCACCCTCTTGAGCACTCGTTGGCTACGCTTGTCGCGCTGCAGGAATTTTGGCGCATGATCGACCAGCGTCATGCAGAAACGTCGTGGCAATGCACTGTAGAGAGACCTTGGCGGTTTGTCGTAGCGCAGTTGCTTGAGCGCGCAGCCAGTCGCGTACTCATGATAGAACACCCGGCTGATGCCCAGCTCTTCGTGAATGAACCATAGAGTTGCCATGAGCATTGCTTCTGCCCAAATCCCAACGATCGGCTGTAGCACCTCCTCCAGATAGCTGCGTGCCTCGGCGCTTGAAATTTTGCCGTTGCTGGTCTGCCACCCGTGAGTGCTGGCCCACTTTGCATCGCGTACCCAATCGCTCTGAATCTCTTCGATCAACACTTCGTCGCTGTCAAAATCCAGGTCAAGCCGTGCCCAGGCGAGAGTTTCTCGTAGGCGATTTTGCTGCTGGGCAACCGGATGACTATCGCAGTTATAGAGCCAACCGTAGTCGCCGAAGCGACGCTTCAGCTCCTGCATATGATCGCTGGCAAAGTCCAGGCGCAGTACCAGGTTGTAACCACCGCGGCTGGTTTGACGCCAGGGTCGGTAGCCACGTCCGCCCCAATAGCCGAGGTTTAGCACGAACGGCACAGCCCGATGGTCCCAGTGACTGCGGAATATGTCCGGTGTCAGCGCCCCATCGCCACAATGTTTGAGTAGCGCCCGTACCGCTGCACGTTCAAGCAGGCGGCCTTCGGGACGCTGTTTTAGCGCGCGCAGGGTGTGCGCCCGTTCGCTTGCCTGGGCCAGCAGCAGAAATGCAAAACGCTCGGGGAAATACCAGAACAGGCGGCGTTGGCCGCCCAGGCAAGCGAGCACCTCATTGAGTTGTTGTTTGTTCATTGTTGGATCGAATCTGCTTTTTCAAGCCATTCTTTCCAGGCCTTTTTTTTAGAAATGGGTCAACGAAATCGCAACCGCGAGGGCTGCAATGGTTTCGGTTTGTTGGATTGCGGATAGTCGACGCTATCCTGCGAAGAGGATCAGCGGCGCGGCAATCGCCTGAATAGTTGTGTTGTGCAAATTGCGGTTAGCAAACACATGGCAGAGTGTCCTGTTGAACGAATTGCCTCGAAAATCGAGGGCCGCGCAAAGTAGTGCTTGAGGCTTTCGCTGTCAAGTGCAGAGGTGCATTGAGTATCTGCAGTATCAGCCCTCGATTAACTGTGAACACTGCAGATCGTCGAAGGCGAGGAATGCCCGCTCCAGGTGCGGCCACCAGATGTTCGCCGGTAACACGCTGGCGTAGATAACGACCTTGGTCAGCAAGCCCGCCACCATAAAGCGGTAGTCGCTGCGCGCCTGATCCACTGAGTAGTCCTGCCCACTGGCATTGATCTGTTCAACGTAGTGTCGGATCAGGTCTGACTCATAGCGTTGCCGGCGCTCTGGAAACCAGTGCAGCGCCAGCATGTAGGCGAGATCGGCCACACCAAAATCAACGTGCCACAGTTGCCAGTCAATGAGCGCACAGCTCCCGGCCTCGTCCTCGGCAACAAGGAAGTTCCACAGATGGGCATCGCCATGAACGATGGTTGCAGCCTTGCTGTCGGCTAAGCGCGCCGCGTGCTGTTCCGGAAAATATGCGATAACGCGTTCTAGCAGGGCGCGGCGCTGCAGAGACAATGCGTCGCCCAACTTGTCGATGAGCTCGGTGGTGCATGCGGCGAGACGCGGGACATCCTGCTGAGGCGGCGGTCGAGTCACGGCAACGGCCTCTAGCTCGGTGCCTCCCCACCAGCGGCCGTGAACCTGAGCTAGGGTCGCCACGCTCTGCTGGCATTGCGCGTACTGTGGGGGCACAGGCCACTCTGGTGGGCTTAACGCAGTGCCGCGGTCTTCCATTAACACCGCCGCCAAGCTTGTAGAATCGTCGAGTAGGGTGCCATAGCTTTCGATCAGTGCTGAGGGTTTGCGATCTTGGGTCGCCAGCCAGCGATAGAACTCGACTTCACCCTTACCGGCGCGAAACATTTGTGGGGCGACGACTTTGAGTAGACAACGGTGCGGCCTATTGCCATCGCTGTCGGCGCTATAGCTGAACTCAAGGTTGAACACTTCGGACATGAGTGCTTCTGCAGGGTGCTGGGTTTGCACGACGTTGGTCACCGTACCCTTTGGCAATTGCCCGCCATCGCGGAGAGCGACAGTCAATTGTTCCGGCGTCATTGAGCTCATACATGTTCCTAGCGACAGTTGTGGAAGTGGTCTGGTCGAGCACAGGGTAGGACATTTGAACTCCCCAAGGCAGACTGCTATAAAGGTGCGGCATTTGTCCCGCGCGCAAATCTGTCGAGTCGCCCCACTGGCGTAGACCACATACCTCTGCCTACACCCTGCAGCGACATCCTCAGCATGAGCTTCCCCCACAGCATCTTTCTTGATCTCGACGGCACTTTGACCGACCCCATGCTGGGGATCACGCGCTGCGTTCAGCATGCGCTAGAACAGCTGGATGAGCCCCAGCCAGCAGCCGAGGCCTTGACCTGGTGTATCGGACCACCGCTTTTGGAGTCCTTTTCTCAGCTCGTTGGTGCAGACCGCGCGCCCGAGGCGGTACAGCACTACCGGGACCGGTTCGCGGATATCGGTTTGTACGAAAACACCCTGTACCCAGGGATCCCCGAGGCGCTAGCGCAACTGCAGGTGGCTGGGTGTAGGTTGTACTTAGCGACGAGCAAACCGTTGGTCTTCGCCCGGCGCATTGTTGAGCACTTTGGGCTGGAACAGAGCTTTACTGAGCTGTTCGGTTCCGAGCTCAGCGGCGCGCTCAGTAACAAAGCCGATCTGCTGACGCACGCGCTGGCGGCTACCAGCGCTGACCCTCGAACATCGCTTATGGTCGGTGATCGCAAGCACGACATGCTCGGCGCAAGGGCAGTTGCCATGGCGCCGGTTGGGGTCCTGTACGGCTATGGCGATGAAGCAGAGCTGCTTGAACATGGCGCGCAGTCGCTAATCCAGACGCCGCTGCAGCTCGGTGGGCTGGCGTCCTAAGTAGACTGCCAACTGCCGGTCATCGGTAGGCAATTGCCGAGGCAGCGATTAAGCTAGCAGGCCGTTGTCATCGCGCTCCTGCAGTTGCCTCCCGTATGGACGTCACCCACATTTTCGAAGGATTGAACGAGCCACAGCGCGAGGCCGTATGTGCGCCCATGGGCAATACCCTGGTGATCGCCGGTGCTGGTAGCGGCAAAACTCGGGTCCTGGTACATCGCATTGCTTGGCTGGTAGAGGCTGAGCATGTTTCGCCTCACGGCATTCTTGCGGTCACTTTTACCAACAAAGCAGCTGCGCAGATGCGCCAGCGTACTGAAGCGCTGCTCAATATGTCGGCGCGGAGCATGTGGGTGGGCACCTTTCATGGCCTGGCCCACCGTCTGTTGAGAATGCATTGGCAGGAAGCCAAGCTGCCGCAGAACTTCCAGATTCTCGATGCCGACGATCAGTTGCGGCTGGTCAAACGAGTAATGCGCACGCTAGATATCGATGAACAGAAGTGGCCCGCGCGCCAGGCAGTCTGGTTCATCAACGGGCAAAAAGACGAAGGTAAGCGCGCGGCCGACGTCCCGAGTGGCGATGATCTGTTTCAGATTACCCATAAGCGCATTTACGACAGTTACGAAGAGCTGTGTCAGCAGGCGGGTTTGGTGGACTTTGCTGAGCTGCTGCTGCGTAGCCACGAAATCTGGCTCAACGATCAAGCGCTGCTGGGCCACTATCAGTCCCGCTTCGGCCATATTCTGGTGGATGAGTTTCAAGACACTAACACCATTCAATATGCCTGGTTGCGAGTATTGGCGGGGAGCCAGTCATGCATCATGGCAGTGGGGGACGACGATCAATCGATCTACGGTTGGCGCGGCGCCAAGATCGAGAACATTCATCGATTCGCCCAGGACTTCGGCGATGTTCGCACGATTCGCCTGGAACAGAACTATCGTTCCACCAGCACCATTCTAAAAGCGGCCAATGGACTGATCGCCCGCAATACCGATCGTTTGGGCAAAGAACTATGGACAGCGGGTGAAGAAGGCGAACCCATCCGTCTGTACTCCGGTTATAACGATCTCGATGAAGCGCGCTTCATTGCTGAGCGGGCTCAGGATTGGGTGAGTAAAGGTGGCAGCCCGGACGAGATCGCGGTGCTATACCGGTCTAACGCCCAATCCCGAGTGTTGGAAGAAGCGTTTTTACGGGCAGACTTACCCTACCGCATTTACGGCGGCATGCGCTTTTTCGAACGTGCAGAGATTAAAAATGCTCTGGCCTACATGCGACTCATGCAGGACCGGAACTCCGATACAGCATTTGAGCGTGTGGTAAACGTACCAACTCGAGGCATCGGCGACAAAACTGTGCAGGCCATTCGCGATCAGGCGCGGGCGCGTGGAGTTTCGCTGTGGCAGGCTTGCCAGGACGCCCTCGCAGAAGGCGCATTTAGCGGACGTGTTGCAAACAAGGTGACTGACTTTTTGCGTTTAGTCGACGGCATGTCGAATTCGGTGACCGAGCTGCCGCTGCACGAGATCGCTGACGTTTGCATAGAAGCCAGTGGCCTGCTGGAGTTTCACAGCAAGGAGCGCGGTGAGCGCGGCATAGCGCGAAAAGAAAACCTTGAAGAACTGGTGTCTGCTTGTCGCCAGTTCAACGGTGAATTGGTGTTTCCCGGTGCCGAAGGTGACGGCGAGTTAGACAGCGATCAATCCGAGATTACCGAGCTGCAGGAGTTTCTCGACTCTGTGGCCCTGGATTCGGGCGAGCGCCAAGCAGAGTCTGGTCCGGCGGTGCAGATGATGACCTTGCACTCAGCCAAAGGGCTGGAGTTTCCGTTGGTGTTTCTCGCGGGCATGGAAGAAAATTTGTTTCCGCACCGTATGTCTGCCGAAGAGCCCGGACGCATCGAAGAAGAGCGGCGCTTGTGCTACGTCGGCATCACCAGGGCTATGCAGCAGCTGTACCTGACCCATGCAGAGACTCGGCGCCTACACGGCAACGACAGCTACAACCGTCAGTCGCGCTTCCTGCTCGAAATCCCGAGCGATTTGATTCAAGAAGTGCGCATGAAGAATTCGGTAGAGCGGCCCTATGGTAGCAGCGCCGGTCGGGGCAACACTGGCTTGTTCGTTGAGGACGATACGCCGCTGCGAATGGGTCAGCGGGTCAAACATACCAAGTTTGGTGAGGGTGTGGTGCTACAGTGCGAAGGCGGCGGCGACCGAGCGCGGGTGGAGGTCAACTTTGCCGGAGTAGGTGCGAAGTGGTTAATGCTGGGCTATGCCAACCTAGAGGCACTCGACTGAACCTCAGCGGCATCAACCGCGTATGGGAAGAGGAGCATAAAGGGATGTACAACGAATCGATTCGGACGCGGCTCTGCGTACTGTGTTTATTGAGTGCGCTCGTGCTGTTGGCGGCCTGTAGCGATACCGGCAAGGTCGCTGCCCCAGCGAGCAGCGCCAATGAGAAATCCCAAAAAACCTACCAATGGCGGCTGATTACTACCTGGCCGAAAAACCTGCCAGGGCTAGGGCTAGGTCCGGAAAACCTGGCCAATCGCGTTCGAGAAATGAGCAATGGGCGCCTTGACATCAAAGTCTACGGCGCGGGCGAACTGGTGGGCGCTTTCGAAGTCTTCGATGCTGTCTCCCAAGGCACTGCACAAATGGGTCACGGAGCAGCCTACTACTGGCGTGGCAAAATGCCGGTGGCCGCCATGTTTGCCACCGTCCCGTTTGGCATGAACGCCCAAGAGATGAACGCCTGGCTACATTACGGTGGTGGCATGGCGTTGTGGCAGCGACTGTACGAGCCGTTCAATCTGATTCCGCTGGCGGCAGGTAATAGTGGCGTACAAATGGCGGGTTGGTTCAACAAAGAAATCAAATCGGTGGCCGATCTGAAAGGGCTGCGCATGCGCATCCCGGGTCTTGGTGGTGAAGTGCTGCAACGTGCTGGTGGTGTACCGGTCGCGCTGCCGGGTAGCGATGTTTTTACCTCTCTACAAACCGGCGTGATCGATGCCACCGAGTGGGTCGGGCCCTACAACGATCTAGCGCTAGGCCTGCAGAACGTTGCCAAGTACTACTACTACCCCGGCTGGCACGAACCTGGCCCTACACTTGAAGCCATAGTGAATAAAGAAGCCTGGGAGAGCTTGCCACGCGATCTACAGCTGATGGTTGAAACCGCAGCACGCATGGTGAACGAAGACATGCTCTCGGAGTTCGTGGCACGCAACAACGCCGCGCTCCAAACACTGCTGAACGAGCACGACGTGCAGCTGCGTCGACTGCCGGATGATGTCATCGAGCGGCTGCGTTCGTTGTCGCAACAGGTAGTCAAAGAAACCGCTGGTGATGATCCGTTGGCACAAGAGATCTATGCCTCCTATATGCAGTTTTTGGCAGATGTGAAAGCCTGGCACGAAATTTCTGAACAAGCCTACTTGAACGTTCGTTGATGAATATGGAGTTAAGAGCTACCGAACTTGAAGTTGATGCAGGCATAGCCACCATCTGGTTGAACCGTCCGGAGCGTATGAACGCCTGGACCGGGCGTTTGCACACAGAGTACCGCTGGTGCCTGGCCCAGGCGGAAGCGCGCGAGGATGTTGGGGTGATTGTTGTGACTGGGCGCGGCCGAGCGTTTTGCGTTGGTGGTGATTCCCAGGCGTTGCAAGGCCACGTGGCCCGCGGGGGCTACGATCCTGGTACCGCGGCCGACATCGAGCGCGCAGGTTACGGTTTGGACTCAAGCTTTGATGCCAGCTTTGCTTATCACTACGGGCTTTCTAAGCCGGTCATCGCCGCGATGAACGGACCGGCGGCAGGCGTTGGCTTGGCGCTAGCCTGCTTTGCCGACCTGCGTTTTGCAGCTACTGGGGTCAAGTTCACTACTGCTCATGGCAAGCTGAATCTACCAGCGGAATACGGATTATCCTGGCTGCTACCGCGCATGATCGGGCTCACTCGAGCGAATGAGTTGTTGCTGTCGAGCCGCGTCTTCACCTCTGATGAGGCGGCAGAGTTGGGAATTGTGAACAGCGTACATCAGCCGCAGGCACTGTTGCCTTACGTGTATGACTACGCCCGCAACCTGCAACAAACGGTGTCGCCCAACGCGTTGCGGCAAACGCGTTGGCAGATCTATCGGGATTTACATCGCCCAGTGAACGAAGCGGTAGATGATTCGGAAGCGCTGATCGAAGCCATGATGCGCGAAGCGGACTATCGTGAGGGCGTGGCTGCCTTCTTAGAGAAGCGGTCGCCCAAATGGGGTGGTGGCAAGGATTGACCTAGCGCTGCTGCCAAAGTGAGGCCAACCAGGTGCGGTTCATTAATAAGGCGTCTGCCTGATCACATAGAAACGATCTACAGGGAAGTTGCATGGCCGATACAAGACTTGCGGTGATCGATGGCGCTGGCGACGTTCGGCGGATGACCCTTGCGACCACATTCGATGCGACCATCGAGCGTGTTTGGCAAGCCATGACGACCATCGAACAGATGAAGATCTGGTGGCCGGATTGGCAGCCCGGTGGAATCTTAGAGCCGCGCGAGGGTGGCAGGATCGTCCTCGGTGATGGCTCCTGGATCGACGGCGCCATCAAAGTTTGGGCGCCTCCGAACGTTTTGGAATTCACTTGGAAAGAAGCACCGGAAAATGGCGATTGGTTTGAACCCCGAACCAAAAGCTTGCTGCGCGTCGAGCTGGTCGCGCTGGCTAAAAGCCAAACGGCCTTAACGCTCATCCAGTTTGCGCCAGAAGTCGCAGTGGTGGGCGGCACCGCAGGCTGGCACTACTTCGCTGGCGAACGACTAAAGTGCCTGCTGGAAGGTGGAACGTTGGATGATCGACCAGAGCGTTTCGATGAGTTGGTCGCGTTGTACGCTGGTAGCGAGTCTTCGGCGTGAGCAGCAAGCTCACCAGTGTTAAAGGTCGGGGGGCGGTTCGCCGCCTACAAACGGAAATCAGCGTTCGCGCGCCAATCGACAGAGTTTGGAGTGCCATCACCGACGCTCAACAGGTTAAGCACTGGTGGGCTGAAGGGCAGATCGGTGCGCAGGTCGGAGACCCTATCGTGATGGAAAACGGCGCAGCGCTGAACGGCACCATCGTCGTCATGCTGGCACCGTACATCTTTGAGTTTACTTGGCATGACGCTCCGGCCGAATCGTCAGAGCCGCAGTGGCTGGAACATCGGACCAAAAGTCTGGTGAGATTCGATTTGGTTGAACTCGGTGACGCAGAAACGCTTGCGACCCTCACTCAATATTCCCCGGTAATCGTGGCAGTAGGCGCCGCTGCCGGGTGGGATCACCTGTTTCAGCGGCTCGCGGAGTACCTGCACACAGGTCAAGTCAAAGAAGAGGTCGGTCGGTTCGAGCGTCTAAAACAGCGCTACGCAGAACAGGAGTCTTAGTCGTAGCCCATTCGCTCGCTGCGGGTAGGAGACAGGCGAACTAGTACAGCGTTCACCTATCTCAAACCCCGCAAAGTCAATGTGTCTCGATGCGCAATTCAATCGGCACGGACTGAGAGACCATCTCGAACACTGGCGAGAAGCTCACGCACTCGCGTAACTGCTCGATTGAGGCCTCGGTTTGTACCCGCATGGTCACCCGAATCTGTTGGTAGCCCTTGCGCACGTTGTCGTCCATGCCAAGGAAACCGTGTAGATCCAGATCGCCTTCGAACTGGGATTCAACGGCGCCTATCTCGATGCCACGAGCAGCAGCGTGATAAACCATGCTGGTGGTCATGCACCCTGCCAGCCCATGCAAGATGAACTCTACGGGGTTCGGGCCAGCGTCGTTGCCGAGGAGCACCGGTGGCTCGTCGGCGTCTAGCTCGAATGGCTCTTCCCGGGTGCTGTCCATTTGCCCGCAGCCGTAGAATTGCTGGATGCGTGAGCGATTGTGGCCGCCGCTGATCCAATGGTTCTTAGTGCTGAAGCGGAATTCCGCCAGCGTGGGTTCCTGGCTCACCGCATCGATGGTGGCTCCGAGCGCGGTGACGTTCACCCCGTTGCGTACCACATCTGGAATGGTTGCTTGCTGATTCATCGCCGTTCTCCTTTCAGTGAGTTGTGATC
>JBPCXR010000032.1:0-9918 GCA_051027215.1 Pseudomonadales bacterium
CGTTAACCCTGCTCAACATATTGCTGACCGGCGCCATATTGCTGTGGACGGAGAATTAGATGTTCAGCCAATTACAATCTCTGTGGTCGGTGTTTACGCACCTGTTCACGCGCAATGAGACTGTTCAGTATCCGGAGGAAATGCCTTATCTCGCACCGCGTTACCGCGGCCGTATCGTTTTGACTCGAGACCCCAGTGGGGAAGAACGCTGTGTGGCCTGTAACTTGTGTGCTGTGGCTTGTCCGGTGGATTGCATAGCGTTGCAAAAAACGGAGGCGGAAGATGGTCGTTGGTACCCGGAGTTTTTTCGCATTAATTTCTCCCGTTGCATCATGTGCGGTATGTGCGAGGAAGCCTGCCCGACCTATGCCATTCAGCTCACCCCGGACTTTGAGTTGTGCGAATACGAGCGCCACAACATGGTCTATGAGAAGGAACACCTGCTGATCAACGGCCCAGGAAAGTATCCAGACTACGATTTTTGGCAGGTCAGCGGTAAAGCGATCACCGATAAAGCAAAGGGTTCAGCAGAACGCGAATGCGCACCCATCGATGTGCACAGCTTGTTGCCATGACGAAAGAACAATATCAATGACATAGACGACATGACATGGAACTAACACTCTTTTACGTAGCCGCCACTGTGTCGCTCGTAAGCACCTGCATTGTAATTACGCGAACGAATGCGTCTCACGCGCTCATCTATCTAATAGTGTCTCTGTTATCAATCGCGGTGATCTTCTACTTGTTAGGTGCGCCGTTTGCGGCCGCACTCGAGGTGGTGATCTATGCCGGGGCGATTATGGTGTTGTTCCTTTTCGTGGTGATGATGCTGAACCTTGGCCAGAGCAGCGTCGATCAGGAACGCTTGTGGCTCGAACCTAAGAGTTGGATCGGTCCGGGAATTTTGACTTTCGTGCTGCTGCTGGAAATGGGCTACTTGATTGCTGGTAGCCAGTTGCAAACTTCGGGCACTCCCGTCTCTCCCAAGGAAGTTGGGATCACTCTATATGGCCCCTATCTATTGGCTGTTGAACTGGCTTCCATTTTGTTGCTGGCAGCGCTCGTCGGCGCATATCACCTAGGCAGGCGATATCTACGCGCGCGTCGGGAGGAGGCCGGGGAATGACTGGCATTGCAATACCGCTGGATCAGGTGCTGCTGCTTGCGGCCACGCTCTTTGTCATCGGCCTGACTGGGGTTCTTGTTCGCCGCAATGTCATTTTCATGCTGATGTCCTTAGAGATCATGCTGAATGCTTGTGGGCTCGCTTTTGTTGTCGCCGGTGCCCGTTGGGCTGAGGCCGATGGGCAGATCATGTACATGATCGTACTGTCTATAGCAGCCGCCGAAGCGGCTTTGGCGTTGGGCCTTATCCTGCAAATGGATCGTCGATTCGGCAATCTCGATATCGACACGCTTAGTGAGCTAAACGGATGAGCAGCGCTTCCACCCTAGCGCTATTGGCCTGGATACCGACAGCACCCTTACTCGGCTTTATCATTTTGTATATTACCGGGGGGCGTCTCAATAAAACCGCTGTTGCAGTAATCGGTGCGGGCTCAGTTGGTATCGCAGCAGTATTGACTCTGTTGGTCTCGATTGCATTCAGCGACGAAGCAAATCCGGTCTACGTCCTCACTCTCTGGCAATGGATGGACGTTGGTGGCTTTGATCCAAGCTTCCGCTTGTATTTCGATGGTCTGGCGATGGTGATGGTTGCAGTCATCACAGGGGTGGGATTTCTGATTCACCTCTATGCCACGGCTTATATGGCCGAAGAGCAAGGCTACAGTCGCTTTTTTGCATACATGAACCTATTCGTCTTCGCCATGCTGATGCTGGTGCTGGGGGACAATCTACTGGTGCTGTACTTCGGTTGGGAAGGCGTTGGGTTGTGCAGTTATCTGCTGATCGGCTTCTTCCATACCGAACCTGCGAACGGTTACGCGGCGCGCAAGGCATTTGTTGTCACCCGCGTAGGCGATACCGCATTGGCGTTTGGACTGTTTCTGTTGTTCCGCGAACTTGGCACCATTGATATACAGGACGCAATGTCGGCTGCGAATGACTCTTGGCCCGACGGATCGAATGTCTGTACCCTCATCGCGCTGTTATTGTTGGTGGGAGCCGCAGGTAAATCTGCGCAGCTGCCACTGCAAACCTGGTTGCCTGACGCAATGGCGGGACCCACCCCGGTTAGCGCGCTCATCCATGCGGCCACAATGGTAACTGCTGGCGTCTATCTCATTGCCCGCACCCACGATCTCTTTGTATTGTCGCCAATCGCGCAAATGACCGTCGCCATCGTTGGTCTCCTTACACTGGTTATCTCAGCCATTAGTGCACTTGCGCAGAAAGATCTAAAACGCATACTGGCTTACTCCACGATGAGCCAGATTGGCTACATGTTTTTCGCGCTTGGCGTTGGCGCATGGTCAGCTGCCATATTCCACTTGATGACCCATGCTTTCTTCAAGGCGTTGCTGTTCCTTGCTGCCGGTTCGGTGATTCTCTCGTTGCACCACGAACAGGATGTGTTCCGTATGGGTGGTTTGCGGCGCGAGTTACCCATTCCGTTCGGTTGCATGATAGTCGGCGCAGCGGCATTGGCTGCTCTGCCACTCACCTCGGGTTTCTACAGTAAAGACCTGATTTTGCTTGCTAGTTATGGCTACAGCGACGCTGGGCCACTACTCTGGCTCGGCGCGGCAATCGCGGCCCTGGCAACCTCGATCTACAGCACGCGAATGATTTTATTGGTTTTCTTTGGCGATACAAAAACCGAACCCCATGCTCAAAATGATTGGAACATGACGCTTCCGCTGTTGATTCTTGCAGCACTTGCGCTTGCTGGTGGTTGGTTCGGCTTGGCTCCGGTCGCAACCGTACTTCCTGATGGTGGTATTGACAGTGGAGAGTACGATGTTTGGTTGGTTTGGGTGACGGGGTTGGTGCCAATCCTCGGAATTGTTCTGGGTTACCTATTGTATGGTCGCGGGGTTATTGGCCAGCCGAAGTTCTTAGACAGCTCAGCGACCGGTCGTTTTCTGCTTGGCGGCTGGGGTTTCGATCACCTTTATGATCAGCTTCTGGTCAAGCCGTATGTGCATCTCTCGAAGCTGTGCAAGGACGAGCCTGTGGACGTGTTTTACAACGCCCTAGTACGTTTATTTCGGCTGTTGCACACGATAGCTGCTTCCACGCAGACGGGTCACGTCCGTTGGTACGCTGCCAATATGGGGATTGGCATTGCGCTTGTGCTCGGAATTGCGGTGCTGTTGTTGTGAACCTCTTGGCCTTAGTTTTGTACCTACTAGCCGGTGGTGGTGCGGCAGCCATCAGCGGTCGAGCTAATGCAGACGCGCCGCGCTGGGTGTCGTTGGCCGTATTGATCGGGGCCAGTTTGTGGCTGATCAGCATATGGTTCGGCGGCTCGAGCCAAGGGCTTTACGCCGCTACTCAACTCGAGTGGATCGCGCCGCTAGGGATTAGCGTGCAGCTGCAGATGGACGGTCTCAGCCTAATGATGGTGGCTCTGACACTGTTTTTGGGGGTGATCGCCGTTGTTTCCTCTTGGTCTGAGATCAAACATCGGCATGGCTTTTTTCAATTCAATCTGCTCTGGACGTTAGCTGGGGTAGTTGGTGTATTCACCGCTTTGGATCTGTTTCTATTTTTTGTGTTTTGGGAAGTCATGTTGATTCCCATGTACTTTCTAATCGCGATATGGGGCCACGAAGCTCGGGCCCATGCAGCGATGAAGTTTTTCCTGTTCACACAGATTAGCGGGCTGCTCATGCTGCTATCGATCCTCTGTTTGGTGTACACCAACTACGCCAATAGTGGCGTCATTAGTTTCAACTACCACACTCTGCTTCAGGCTGAGCTAAGCCCTGATCTAGCGTTGTGGTTAATGCTCGGATTTTTTGTCGCGTTCGTAGTGAAATTACCCGCTGTACCGTTCCATACCTGGTTGCCAGACGCACATACGCAGGCACCAACTGCGGGCAGCGTGATACTAGCGGGAATTCTACTGAAAACTGGTGCCTACGGATTGATTCGCTTCGTGGTCCCGCTATTTCCCGAGGCTGCCTTGGAATTCCGGCTGCCTGCGATGACCCTTGGTGCCCTTAGCGTAGTGTACGGCGGCTATCTGGCATACAGCCAAAGCGATTTCAAACGACTTGTTGCCTACAGCAGCGTCAGCCACATGGGATTTGTGTTGATTGGCGTATTTGCGGCGAACCAACTAGCGCTCCAAGGCGCAATCATGCAGATGATTGCCCACGGTTTTTCAACAGCGGCGCTGTTCATGATTGCTGGCGCACTGCAGGAAAGATTGCACACTCGGGACATGGCGCAAATGGGCGGCCTATGGACGCGCGCACCTCGTATGGGGGCGGTGACGATGTTCTTTGTAGTGGCTTCACTTGGCATGCCTGGACTCGGCAACTTTGTCGGCGAATTCTTGGTTCTCTTGGGCGCCTTCCAGGTACACGTTGGCGTTACGGTGGCTGCTGCCTTAGGCATCGTAGTCGCTGCGATTTATTCGTTATCCCTAATGCAGCGTTCTTTCCAGGGAAAGCCCAATGAGGACGCCCCTCCGATGCAGGACTTTGGTGCGCGCGAGATTAGCGTCATGGGTCTCTTGATGATCGGCTTGGTCGTGCTCGGCGTGTATCCACAACCTGTATTTGATCTAACAGCACCCCTGGTCGATACGCTGATGCAGGTAGGCCTATGAGCGCCTCAGCATTTTATGTTTTAGCTCCCTACCTAGCATTGACCGGCGCGTTGGTGGTATTACTTCTTGTAATCGCCTTCGCTCGAAGCCATTTGACTGCATTGGTGGTCACCGTTTTGGGATTGGTGGCGACGGTTGTTGTCTCGATTGTCACAGCAGATGCCGAACCGCAGATCGTCATGTCGCTATTGCAGATAGATGGATATACGAGTTTCTACAATCTGCTATTTTTGTTGGCTGCTCTCGCTACGTGTCTACTGGCTTTTCATTACCTTAAGGGGCGTAGAGGTGAGTTAGAAGAGTTCTACGTGCTGATCAATGTCGGGACGCTTGGCGCTATGATCATGGCAGGCGCGGTGCACTTTGCTACATTCGTTTTGGGCCTGGAGATACTTTCGGTGGCACTCTACGCCATGATCGCCTACCCAGAAGAAAAACACCCGCCCCTAGAAGCCGCGCTGAAGTACCTGGTGCTATCAGCGGTTGCTTCCACGACAATGCTGTTCGGCATGGCGCTGATCTATAACGCCACGGGATCGCTCTATTTCTCTGATCTTGGCGAGGTCGAA
The DNA here is from genome assembly GCA_051027215.1 of Pseudomonadales bacterium. Classification (GTDB taxonomy): domain Bacteria; phylum Pseudomonadota; class Gammaproteobacteria; order Pseudomonadales; family Azotimanducaceae; genus CALHVX01. The sequence continues at coordinate 5,317 of JBPCXR010000032.1, forward strand.
AGCGCCAAGTTGACGATGCACCTGCGCGTAGGCCAAGCCATGTTGTTCGCTGGAATTGCCTTCAAGCTATCGTTGGTGCCTTTCCACATGTGGACGCCGGATGTGTATCAAGGTGCTCCTGCACCGGTGACTGGCTACATTGCAACCGTTTCTAAAGCTGCGGTGTTTGCGATGCTGATGCGGCTAGCCATTGAGAGTGATGCGCTCACGGGTCCGGTGGTGTTCACCTTTATGTCGCTGCTTGCAGTTGGATCCATGATTGTGGGAAACCTGCTCGCACTACGACAAGACAATCTCAAACGGCTGTTGGCGTACTCTTCGATCGCTCACATGGGCTATTTACTCGTGGCGCTGATCGGTACAGCGCGGTTGGCAGATGAGCCTTTTGTTGCAGAAGCGGCCATGGTCTATCTTGCTGGCTACACATTAACCACGTTAGCGGCATTTGGGGTGGTCGCGCTACTGTCCAGCGCACCTGCCGGCGACGACGCCCAAACGACTGGCCAGTACCGCGGACTGTTTTGGCGGCGGCCCATCGCCGCAGCCTGCTTGACTGCAGCGCTGTTGTCGTTGATGGGCATGCCGCTCACCGCCGGATTCATCGCGAAGTTTTACATTGTTGCCACTGGTGTGCAGGGGGCGATGTGGGTATTGGTATGGGCGTTGATCATCGGGTCATCCATTAGCGTGTACTACTACGTCAAAGTCATCTACGCAATGACCTCGACCGAAACTGCGGCGCCTTACCCAAGCCCGCAAACCAGTGGTGCATCATTACCCACAGTGCTAGCACTGAGTGTGGGTGTTGTTGCAGTTGGCTTTTATCCCACGCCGCTGATCAACGTCATACGCTCGTTAGTTGGGGATTTTGGGCTGTGATGCCCGGAATAAGTAGGTAGGGATACTATTAATAAACGCACTTTCAAGGAGCTACGGTCATGAAAAATTCAGTCGACGTGAACGACTATATGGTAAAGCGTCCTGTGCTGGTCAATCCAGATACAGCGTTGTTCGAAGCGATTCATCGTATTCTACGGTACAAGATATCGGGAGTTACGGTGGTCGATGAGAGCAAGTACGCTGTAGGTATGCTATCGGAACTCGATTGTCTCCGGGCGATCCTGTCTGGAACCTATCACGGTGAGGTATTGGGTTCGATTTTAGTGAAGGATCACATGTCCGAGAACGTTGAGTCGGTCAAGAGTCATAGCGATGTGATAGATGTCGCTCAGTCCATGTTAGACCACAAGCACCGACGCCGCCCGGTGGTGGATGCTAATAACAAGGTCGTTGGGCAGTTAACGTGCCGCAACATTTTGAAGTGCATCAAGGAATTTGATGTGCCCAAGCGTTGGTTCGAAGGTGGTTAAGCTTTTGGGTGAAGCAACTTAGTTCAGCCAAGGGATTGCTTCGGTCAGGCAGCAGCATGTTGCGCCTGTCAGACGATGGTAGGCGTAGATGGAGCCATTAGTGGTCGAAGTGTGCCTATGGATTGGGGGCCATCATCGTCTCAACGATGGCTCTTCGTGACTGTAGTCGCTCAACCCAGCGTTTAACCCTAGCTCGTTTTTCGATTTCGTCTCCTAGCTCGACACGATCAAGTACTAAGACGAAGGGTGCATAGCCGATGTCTGCAAGCGAGTAGTCTGCAACCAGCCAATCGTTTGATCCCAACTGCTTTTCTAGCACGTCCAGGTGATAGCAAAGTTCCTTGCGCCCTTGGGCTACTGACGCCTCTGTCCAGGGTTCCCCCAGCCCGTTCGGTAATCGAGGTGCCATCCACTTTTTCCAAGCTGGGGGCCAATAGTCACTTCCCCAACACAATAGGTTTCGTACGAGCGCGCGTGATTTGAGGTCTGCCGGCAGCAAAGCAGGGTGGGGATACTTTTCTTCGAGGTATTCGAGTATCGCGATTGATTCAGACACCACAAAACCGTTGTCGTCTAATACAGGGATCTGGGCAAACGGATTTAGCTCAAGAAATTCCGGTGTGGGCTCTTTGGAATATAGATTCGTTGCAATGGAATCGTAAACCACGCCCTTTTCACTCAGGGCAATTCTTACACGCCAAGGTACGATGGAGAAGGTGTGTTCGTAGAGGTGAATCATGCCAGTTCAGTTTACGCGACTTGGAATATTCGGATAAAGGGTCTTAGGGGCCTGAGGCGACTACGGGGGCGCAATGCCTGAACCGCCATAGAGTTGTTCAATTGTAGGACGTTACCGTTACCAAACAGAGCTCAAGCGTGATAGGGGCTGTTGGCGCTGCTACCTAATCAGGTGAAGTCTGCATGAAGGTATACATTTGATGGAGATCTGTGATGCCCTCGCAAAACACTGCAGCCAAATCATCCAACTCGTCAGCCATTGGAAAATCAATAGCTCTTGCGGGGATGCCGTATGGAGTATGAAAGCCCAAACCATTCATTGCGGCCGGTGCGGGATCGAAGCTTACGCTGTAGCGAAAGCCCGGACCCATACCGCCGTAGTCAATGTGCAACGCAAAACCAGCATCAGCAACCTTGCCGCTGCAGTGCCAGTTGCCTCCCCCCATATTGCGCATCTCTGCATTGAACGCCGTCTTAAGTCGTTTGTGCAATGTCTTGCGGATGGCGCCCGCTTTGGCAACTACCGGCGGCTCACTGTCTAGAATTGCCGGTATCCTCGAGGCATCAACCATCTGGCGCAGCGCTTCTTCGTTAAACTGACGGAAAAATCGATTCGGGAACGCTGTCCAGCGGCGTATCGCCTGCACCTCTCGCAGCTGTAACTGTCTTGACGTCGGTATATTGGGATCAGGTGGCACGGAGTTCGACCGGCTAGCCTGAGTTCTACCCAGGACATCCTGTTCAGCAAAACCGGCGCATACATCAAAGAAATTGCCGCGCTCTTCATTCGGCAACGACTCGATATAGGAAAGTGACTTCCAAATGGTTACATCTGGAATTCGGCGCAGGAATTTGAAGCCATCGGACCAGGCCTGATCCAAGCGGGATCGAAAAAAAATTGCACTTGCCATTCCCGAATCCTCAACGGCAGTGGGTACGCCTGCGTCTTCTCCTGGACCTATGAACAGGATACACCCGAGACCAATCGAATGGTCGAGGGGAAGGATTACACTGATCGATACCGCATCAGGATCTGGCGCGGCGTAGGCTCAACGCATTACAGCTTGTACCGATGCAACCGATCGAATCCAAGGCTCGTCTCCGGCGACTTTAGGGGGGAGAGCGTCTGCGATCTCTTCAGCATCTGCTTCCGTTGAATAGACGCCGACGAGTACCGCATGCAGGTCTCCGAGCTCTGAATCGCGTGTCGGGATATGCAGGGTGTTGCGCAGCTGTCTGTTGCTAGCTTCAATCTGCTCGATCTCATCCAAACTTTTTACCGCGGCGATCTGTACTACCCACGCAGAAGGTGAAAGATCCGCAAACGTCGGTTGACGTGCTGGCGTGGGGGCTAGCGCGACGTCAACTACTGGCTCGAGTACTGGTGCAGGTTCTGTATTGACTACCGAGAGAGGTGGCACTGCATCTGAGGTGCGGATTTCTCGATCCACCACGACTTGGCTACAGGCGCTCAGAGACAATATGCCTACACCAATGATCAGATTACCGAATTTCATGAGGTTGTCCTTTACTTTACATCCATTAGCGTACCGACCCTAAGGTGAGTACGCCGATGGAGGGTAGGGAGTTTGGTTGGCCTTTTGTGTGCTTTTTGTCACTTTGCACTGGTGCGCGTGCGGCCGGTGAGCCAAGTGATAACTGGATCATGCGTTGGCTGTGACGATGTGCGGCGCATCCCGGTGGCTGAGATCATCGCTTTTGGCCAAGTGCAGCCATTTTGTTTGACAGTGAGTTTCTATACATTGGCTGCAGCGACAAATAGCGAAATACGCTGATGAGAGCAGTGTCGTCCGTTTTTGCTGTGGGAAAGGTGGCCCAAGGAGAGCTATGAGCCTATTCGAATTTTTGATGGTATTCGTTTCCCTCATTGTTGGTTTGGGGGTCGCCGAGATCCTAACCGGGATCGCCAAACAAATACGCGCTCGTGCATCTAGTACTGGCTATTGGGTACATTCATGCGGGGTCGGCGTCATATTTCTTGCGCTACTGCAAGCGTGGTGGGAGCTGTGGGATCTGCATAGCGTGCCTGAATGGAACTTCTATGGCCTAGTGCTGATGTTGATCAGTCCGGCAGTGCTATACCTGATTGCACACCTAATTTTCCCTGAGCCGATGCACAACAGTGATTTCCGGCAATACTACTACGGGCCTATGCGCCCGATCTGGTGGTTGGCAGTTCTTGCCACGGTTTCATCAACCTTTTTTCGTCCACTAACATTTGGGTCCGAGTTTGTTACTTGGGACAATGCTACTTCGGCGCTATTGGTGGTTGGGTTTATTGCACTAGCGAGTTCAAAGAGCGCCGCTCTACACTCAGCGCTGGTGCCTACCTTTTTCGTCCTTCTTGTATGGGATGTGATTCGCTGGCACCCGACGTTTAGCCCGGCTTAGTTTGGCGGCGGGGAGGAATCCAAACCCAGGTGGCCACGACCAGCGCAGCGAACATCGAGTAGCACAAAGTAAACACCCAAGC
>JBPCXR010000033.1:0-5816 GCA_051027215.1 Pseudomonadales bacterium
CCTGTCGCGATGAGCCTTCCGAGCGTTCTTGCATTCGAAAAGCTCTGGGGAACGTCATGTCAGAACAGCTATCACCTTCGGGTTCCACAGCAAACGGCTACTGGGTGCTTGCCGCCTGGCTGATCACCTGTGTACTTGGCTACTTTGGCCTCGGTGGGTTATTGCAAGAACGAGTAGAAGGCATCGACCCTACCATGACACCGCTGTGGCCAACGGCACTGTTCGCGCTGGGCGTTATCACCAGCCTGGCACTCACGGTGCGCTGGGCGCGCAAACTGGGTAATGACGCCTCTGCTGCTGCAACCGACAGCGCGACTCATCCCCCGGAGAAACCGATAACAGGCCGGCGCAAATTTCTGACCGGCGCGGCGGCCGCTACCGGCGGTGTGTTGGGCGCCGCTGGCGCGACGGTGGGAAGGGTCTCTGGCTGGGCCACAGTTACCGGGCCAGCCTTGACATCGGACGTGGTCGCAACCGACCCCAATCCAAAGCGCGAATGGCAAGGTGCCTCTGTGCAAGCCTACCGCCCGCTCGGTAACACGGGCTTAATGGTGTCGGACGTGAGCATCGGCAGCACCCGGCTGCATCAGCACGCCGAGCCCGAAAAGTTTTTGAACGCCACACTCGACCGTGGCGTGAACTACATTGATGCATCACCTGACTACGCGCCGCAAAGCGAAGGCATCATCAAGGCCGGCATCCAAGGCCGGGATCGCAGCAAGCTGGTGATCGCTTCAAAGTTCTGCACCGGCGAAGGGCACGTACGTCATGGTTCGAGCGTGGCTGACTATGTGCAGGCGATTGAAGGTTGTCTCACGCGCATGGGCACCGACTACATCGACGTGGCGCACATTCATTCCTGCGACAGCGTAGAACGGCTGCTGGACGACAACGTGCACGAAGCCTTCGATCGGCTAAAAGAACAGGGTAAGGTGCGATTCATGGGCGTATCGACGCACACGCCCAACCTCGAAGCGGTAGCCAACGCGGCCATCGACAGCGGCCGCTTCAACGTGATGATGCTCGCCTATCACCATGGCGCTTGGCCTAATCAGGTGAGCATCATCGAGCGCGCGGCCCAGGCGGGCATTGGCATCGTCGCGATGAAAACCTTAAAGGGTGCCAAGCACAAAGGCCTGGCAGATTTTCGCCCTGAATCCGATACCTATGCGCAGGCGGCGTTCAAGTGGGTGCTCTCGAACCCCAACGTCGCCAACCTGGTGATCTCGATCTATGAGAATCAGCACATCGACGAGTACCTGTTTGCTTCCGGCCAGAAGCTCAGCGTCGATGATATCGCCGTGTTGGAGAAGTACGACCAACTCATAGCCGGCACCCACTGCTTCCAGCATTGCGGTGCCTGCTTGGAGACTTGCCCCGCCGGCATCCCCATTCCCGATGTGCTGCGGCATCGCATGTATTTCGAGGACTATGGCGATCAGAAGCAGGCAATGCAGCTGTACTCGAAGCTGCCAATGAATGCAGAAGCCTGTTTGTCGTGCTCAGCGCCCTGTCTCGGTGCCTGTCCGCAGGACGTACCCATTAGGGAACGCATGCTCGGCGCGCACGAGATGTTGACCCTCGCCTAAGCACTTTGGCAGTCGTTCACGCTTAGATGAAACGAGTTGAGCCATGATCACTATTCTAGACGGCGGTATGGGCAGTGAGCTGATCCGTCGGGAAGTTATCCCCCGGGGGGATCTCTGGTCGGCCCAAGCTCTGATCGACGCCCCGGACTCCGTGCTGCAGGTGCACCGGGACTATATCGCCGCCGGCGCCGAGATGATCATCACCAATTCCTATTCCACGATTCCGAGCTACCTCGGCAAGCTGGGATTGCAGGATCGCTACGAAGAGCTAACGGCGCTGGCCGGCAGCCTCGCCCGTCAGGCCGCCAACGAAGCCGACCACGCTGTTCAAGTCGCCGCTTCATTACCACCGCTGGATGAAAGCTATCGTCCGGATCTTGCGCCTGAAGACGCAAAAGCGATGCCAATTTATCGTGCCCTGGCACAAGCGCTAAATCCCTACGCCGATCTATTTCTCTGCGAGACCATGTCCTGTATCCGCGAGGCGGTGAATGCCGCAAGCGCTGCCCGAGAGATCGCCGGATCTCAAAAACCGGTGTACGTATCCTGGACTCTCGCGGAGACGCCAGGCACGGGACTACGCAGCGGCGAGTCGATCAGCGACGCCGTGCTCGCGCTTGCCAGATTCGACATCGGCGCTTATCTGTTCAACTGCACGTCCCCCGAAGCGATCACTCAGGGCCTCGCAGAACTTCGCACCCTCACAGATCGGCCGATGGGTGCCTACCCCAACCGGATGAGCATTCCCGAAGGCTGGACGCTAGACAACGAGGTGTCGGCCGGCTACCGAGTGGATCTCGACGTAGCCGCCTACATCGACTACGCCAATCGCTGGACGCAAGACGGTGCTAGCTTCATCGGCGGCTGCTGCGGGATCGGACCCGAGTACATCCGCGCGCTGCGCGATGCCCACATCAGGCCGACGTCCTAGCGCGGCTAAAGGTTAGTGAGGCGTGCGCGTCGATTGCTGAATACGATGTACCAACCTGTTTGCCCTGCTCCGCGCCTTGTCCCCATTTCTGCCCAGAACGCGTACCGACTACGGAGCGCATGGTCCCACCGATTTTTCCGGCTCAGAGTTATCAATGGTGATGAAATGACGAAAGCCTATGATTACCATAAAGGTATCGTAATAGTCCTCTTACATACCATTTGGGCAAGCTTATGCCAAGAATCAGCATCCGCGAGCTGGAGATCATCGATGCGATTTCCACGGAAGGCACGCTCCGAGGCGCCGCTCGCAAGCTCTATATTTCTCAACCTCCGCTTAGTCGAGCACTCGGTGCTTTAGAAAAGAAAGTGGGTGCAGATCTGTTCGTGCGCACCTCCAAGGGAATGCTTCCGACCAGTGAAGGAGCGGAGTTAGCTTCTCATGCAAGATACATATTGGAGCGCGTAGAGATAGCCGAACAGGCAGTCCAGGATGTGTCTGCCGGGGGCTCTGGACACCTCAGTATCGGCTATACCGATGACTTTCAGAACGGCGTGTTTCCCATGCGGCTGGTCAGGTTAATGAAGCAGTTTCCAAAACTGCAGGTGCTTTTAGAGCAAGACTACACTCCGCACATTGCAACGAAAGTGGCCAACGGACAACTGGACGCTGGCTTGTTGTGTCCGCCAATCCCGCCGCACCTGACCAATCTGCGCATTGATCACATCGATCGGGTCGATATGTTTCTGATGGCAGCGAGCACTGATCCAGTGGCCGATCTGCAGATGGTTGAAACCTCGTATCTGGAGGGAAAGACCCTGGTGGTAGGTTCTCTAAAACCTGAAAGCGGTTTCTATATACAGATCATGCAGGGTATTCAGCGCGCTCGACTGAACGTCGATGTCATCGAAGGAATCTATCCCACAACCATGATCGCCAATCTGGTCGCTACCGGTATGGGCTATTCCATTGTTACGGCCGACTCAGTGGACGGCACTCGCGCGGACGTGACATTGGTCCCGTTTGCCGATCATGGATTCACTCTGGAACGAGCGATGGTATCCGGCCGTGGCCCGATAGGTCCTACGGTAAGAGCCTTCCGAGAAGCCATGCTGGCCGACAGTGCCAGCCCCGACTGTGATGACGATACCAAAAAGGTATCGGATACGAATAAGATGGTACTTTAATCGAATCGGAATTCCAGTCAGCCTGCAGCATGGCTGTGAACACCTCAGAAAAACTCCTTCGACCATTCTGCAATGTCCTCAAAGTAAGGTTCAGTGACCTGGACCCTCAGGGGCACCTGTACTTCGCCAACTACATGGTTTACGCAGATGAGGTCCTGACCAACTATATGGAAGAACTCGGCTTTGACGCGACGAAGCCGCACAAGACGCAGTGCCTGATTTTTACCGTCAACATCCACTGCGACTATCTTGATGAAATTGCCGGTAATAGCGAGGTTAGGGTGAATGTTGGTTACTCCCGTTTAGGTAATTCCAGTGCTGACGCGGCGTTTGAGCTGTACGACAATGCAGCCGGTACAGTCTTAGCCAAAGGCGGGCTGACCCAGGTTTTCGTAGATCCACAGACTCGCAAGTCGACGTTGATCCCGTCCCTTTTTAGGGCGGCGATTCTCAAGCGACAACCGGGACTGACCGCGTGCCGTTGAGGGCGCTCAATCCTAAAGATTCCGAGAGACTGCCGCTGGTCGTGGGCTTTCAGAAGATTGGCTTGAACAAGACAAGCTGCACGCGCTTCATCAACGCCGGCAAAGGCATCTACATTTATGACACAGAAGGTCGTGAGTACATCGATGCCACGTCGTCATTCTATGCAGCATCATTGGGCTTTCAGAATGTTGAGCTGATTGACGCCATTGAAGGGCAGTACCGCAAATTGCCGTTTTGTGTCAGCGCGCAGCAGCGTACCAGCGATGTGTCCTGTGAGCTTGCCGAGAAACTTCTATCAGTGCTACCCCTTCGTGGTGGCCACATAGTTTTTGGATCGTCTGGTTCCGAGGCGGTCGACTTTCTGATCAAGCTGCTGCGTTTTGGCGCTGTTGCCAAGGGGGAGCCCGAGCGTAAAACCATTATCGGTCGGCGACATAGCTATCATGGCGGTACCGTTGCCTCTGCCAGTCTCACCGGCGGCAGTCATGATGAGTTTGGTTTGCCTATCGAGGGTTTTCGGCATTTTTCGCGCACGGATTACCATGGCGACCGATTGCCTGGTGAAAGTTCTGCAGAGTATTCGTCGCGCCTCGCTGAGGAACTCGAGGCGGCCATTGCGGCAGAACCTGTGGGATCTGTTGCCGCCTTCTTTGCAGAACCTGTCAGCTTCTCAGCGGGATTCAAAACTCCTCCGGCCGAGTACTTCCCGGCAGTGTCGCGAGTGCTCGATGCTCATGGTGTCGAGTTGGTGGCTGATGAGGTGATTACCGGGTTTGGACGTACCGGCAATATGTTCGGCTGCGAAACCTTTGGGATTGATTCGGCGCACATCACGGTCGGAAAGGGCATTACCTCCGGATACTTTCCTCTATCAGCCTGTGCTGTGGGCGATAGCCTCTATGCTCTACTTGAGCGGGGTTCAGAAAGGGTCGGGACCTTCGCTCACGCCAGTACGTTTGCCGCGCATCCGGTAGGCGCAGCTACAGCACTGAAGACCATCGAAATCATCGAGAGAGATGGTCTGGTCGACCACGGTCGCGTTATGGGTGCAAGGCTGCTGCAGCGCCTGCTAGCCTTTACCGATCATCCCTTGGTGGGTGAAGTGCGCGGATGCGGTCTTGGCGCATCTCTCGATTTTTTGCGGCGAGATCGTACCGATGAAGTCATTAATGATGATGCGGATTATCTCGCAAAGGCTGTTTCTGATGCCTTGTTTGATCTCGGAGTTATAACGCGAGCAGCCGGCCGCAATATCATCATCGCTCCACCGCTCATCATTCAAGGCGAGGAAATCGACGAGATAGCGATGCGGGTGGGTCAAGCTTTGGATCTGGTTCTTCGGGCGCGCCCTGCCAAAAAGTAATATACGACCACTTACACAAATCCATATTCATGACCATGAAAACAAACGCGCAGCACAAGCTCACCCTCACTACGCTGACCACACTAGCTGCATTTACACTGCTCAGCGGTGTAACAAAGGCACAAGATCTTGACCGCACGATCCTACCGCTGCCTGATCCGCAGTTTCACGGCAAGATCGAGAAGACTCTCAAGGACTCAACGCCGGATTGGCCCGAGGCGGTTAAGCCACCACAAGGTGCGCCCAACGTCCTGCTCATC
>JBPCXR010000034.1:0-11490 GCA_051027215.1 Pseudomonadales bacterium
ATCATCATCCAGTTCGAAACGGTCCGCGTAATGGACCGTTTGTTCATCCTTACGGCGAAGTATTTCAAACGATTGAGCCATAACTCAAACTTAGCACAAGCCGATACAGACCACTCAGAGCCCTACCCTGATTCCTAGGCAGTCTGCGGTCCCGCTAACTGAACTTTAATGCCGTCGCGGTCGAAGATCTTCGGCCCGAAGCGAGCCCGTTACAACCCCATGTAGCGCTGTGCGTTGGCGAGTACTACTTTACCCGCCACATTCTCGCCCACCGCATCGAAAGTGGCCTGCGCTTCGGTATATGCTCCGGGATAAGTGGAATCAAAATGTGGGTAGTCTGAGCCCCACAACACGGTATCCAACAAACCTTTCTCCGACATCCAGCGCAAACCCTTTTCTTCGTCGGCTTCCATGGAGACAAAACACTGTGCCTGAAAGATTTCGCTTGGACGGCGTTTAAGCCATGGCGTGTGGTGGCCCATGACCTCGAAATGTTCATCCAGCCGGTCGATCCAATAAGGAATCCATCCAAGCCCGCTTTCAAAGAATCCGACTCGCAGTTTTTCAAATCGGTCTAGTACACCGCCAGCAATGACGTCCATCATGACCGCCATTTGGCCGAAGGGATGCGCGATCATGTGATCGTAGAATATGTTGTTCGCGTAGCGCTCCGAGGAGAAGCCTTTCATCTGCGAGCCGAAACTGCCGTGAATGCCGATGGCAATATTATTGGCCTGCGCAATCTCCCAGATCCTGTCGCAGCGTTCGTCGTATAGCGCAAGCCCGTTGAAGCGCTCCGGCCGAATGACCACTCCGCGCAGGCCCAGATCCGCCATGCGCGCGGTTTCCGCGGCGGCGCAACCGGGATCCTGCATGGGGATGATGCCCATACCGAATAGGCGGTCGGGGTTGGTCTTGCAGAAATCGCTCATCCAGTTGTTGTACGCGCGACAGGTTTCCACGCTGACGTCAATTTCCCTGATGTCGCCCCACAATAAATGAATCGATGGGAAGAACAGCGCTTTGTCGATGCCTTCCTCGTCTAGCACATCGAGGCGGGCTTGTGGATCGTGGCCACCGGGTAAAATATCCGCCCAGGTGAGATTTTTGCCTGGCTCCATGCCGCCGGGAATACAGGCTTCCGCTGGTCCAGGTCCTTCGTCGCCGCGTATATGGCCTTCGACGCTCAGCCTACTGCGGCCGTTTTCTGTGACAACTTGAAGCACTCGATCGCGCATAGCGGCCGAGGTGTATTCCGTCCACACCAGCTCCGGCTCGGTGATGTGGCCGTCTGCGTCAATGACAGTATTCGGTCGCATGTTCAACTCCCCCAGTTTGAGATGACGATGAATTAGGACATGTTAACCGACGGCGTGGGTTTCGTAAGTATTGATTGGGTGTAGGGTGGCTGTGCAAGGACAGGAGCGATTGATTATGAGTAACGTTGGAATTGTTGCCATGATTTTTGGAGCATTGATCGTCTGCAGCCGCGGCCCACTGTTATTAGCGCCCGTTGCAACTCTGCATTGGTTCAGCAAAGCGATCGAGACCCGAACTCGCACGAGGGTGTTAGGCGCGTTCGTAGTAGCGCTCGCTGCATCGATGGCATGGGCTGGTGCTTCTCAGGGCGATACTCTTGAATCCCTCATGTTCATATTCGGCGTGCTCATGCTCTTGTTCGTCATTCCAGCACTATTGCTGTTCCCAAGTGTTTATATGAGCCTTGCCAGCTCGTTTATCCCTGATGACCCAAGCGGATTCCTATTCGGTTGGCGGATGCTTGGGCTAGTGAGTGTCATCATAGGCGCCGCCATCTTCATGATCGGCAGAGATGCTCTATAACGGACTGATCCGCTGCCGACCGTCTAGGATCGATTGGACTTTCCACGGTCTGATGGCGATCTCCGAGCTATGATACAACCCTCACTCTGGGAGGACGGTACAGCCCAGCCGCTGGTCAGAAATGTTATTTCGCTCTGGCCGTAACACCGCTAAGGTCCTGTCATGGCAGAAAGCACACTAGGACCGCTCTCCGTTGAACGCCCTTTGGCACGCCTTGCGGCCCTGGGCCTCGCGGTTGCCGGCGCTTTGTACTACAACCTGCTACCGCTATCTCTGGGATTGTTGCAGGAAGAAGAAGGGTTTTCTAACGGTCAGCTCGGACTGCTTTCTGCAGCATTCTTCCTCGGCTTCAACTTGCTGTCCGGCACATCCTTTTTCTGGGTGCAACGTTTCTCCTGGCGCAACATTGCGTTGCTGGCAACGTCGGTCAGCCTCCTAGCAATGGGTGCTATGGCCTTCGCTAATACTTTCATTGGTCTCGCTGCAACCAGCGTGCTTGCCGGTGGCGCTTTCAGTGCGCTTTATGCACTGGCGGCAGCGATCATTGGTGAGCAAACGAATCAGACCCGCTGGTTCGGCCTTAAAATTTCGGTGGAGGGGTTGTCCGGCGCCGTGCTGTTCGTGGTGCTTCCTGGCACTCTCATTGCCAGCATGGGTTTCGACGGCATTCTGCTGGGCATGGCCATTGCTGTTTTGTTGCTGTGCCCTTTGTGGCTTTGGCTGCCTGACCGCACGCCTATAGGTGTGACTGCGTCGAGCGCCAAGGCAGAAGCGCTCAATTCGAATGTATTCCCGGTATGGTTGGCGCTTATTGGCACCTTAGTGTTTTTCGCCGGGCAAACCACCATTTGGGCATTTATCGAGCGCCTCGGATCCACAGCAGGCTACGATAGCGAGGCTGTAACCACACTACTTTCAGTCACGTTGCTCTGCGCGGTTGCGGGCTCTATGACTGCCGCGACCTTGGGCAATCGGCTCGGCAATCGCACGCCTTTTATCCTATCTTGCCTGATCTTTTTCGCCGCAGTGTTTTGCCTCAATTACCCGCAGTCGTTCCCCGCCTACGCCTTCGGCGCCTGCGCAGCAATGTTCTCAGTAGCGGCCGGTCTCGCCTTCGGCATCGCCGAAATCGCCGTGCAAGACCCAAACGGCCGCTTTATCGTCCTCTCTGTGCCTGCAGTTGGCGCGGGCGCGATGTTTGGGCCAGGGCTTGCGGGATTTCTCGCAGACGCCCACGGCTATGGCGCAGTGCTGGGCTTTGGGGTGGCAGCCGTTGCACTCGGCGCGCTACTCTTCCTGGTCATCGGCATTACTGAGCGAGTGCGCTCCGATCACAGCAAAGGGGTGGCCAGTGAACAGTAAAATCCGACAGGAAAGCCTTGCATTTTTGACCTACGCATTGGAACGCGTGGTGCGCGCCGCAGGCGGTTCAGATATCCACGCCAAACATATTGCCCATGCCATCGGTTTCGCCCACAGGCAAGGGAAGTTGAATCAAGGTCTGGGTGTCTACGAAGTCATTGACCTAGCTCAGCAGCTCGGCGTGCTGGATATGACCGCTACCCCAGAAGTAACCAACGAAGGTCCCGCCTGGGCCGTAGTCGACGGCCATCGATCATCAGGCTACTACACACTCAATGTCATGGCAGAGGTTGCCATCGAGAAGGCACGGACTAGCGGCATTGCGATTGCCTATGGTGGTAACCACAATGATGCGGGAAGTTTTGCGGCCTATGTGCACAAAGCTCATGAGCAAGACATGCTGGCCATGACGTCCAACAACACCCCACCCCTGGCTGCGGCTTTCGGAGGCATGGACAACGTCCTCTCCTGCCCACCATTCGATGCGATGATTCCGTCCGGCTCCGAGCCACCACTTTGGGCCTCGGTCAAGTTCGCAGAGTTCTATGATGCGGACATTTCAGAGGCGGTGCTCAACGACAAGCCGATGAAAGGCAAATGGTTAATTGACCCCGAAAGTGGCGCACTGACCGATGATGCGAAACCTTACGCTCAGCCGTTCGAAGGTTACGGTAGGGTTTGGGGCTACAGTGCCGGGGGGCAAATCGAATCTCCACGCACCTATGCGCTAAATCTCTGGAACGAAGGCATGACCGCCATTGCGAATCCAATCGGTATCCCGGTTAACAAAATATCTGATGTCGATACTTATCTAGCTGCGACTGAGGGTAAGGCAGAAGCGACCACCACTGTCGGTGGGAGCTACTACCTCTGCATCGACCCTTCGGTGTTTGGCCCTATTGAAGCCGTGAAGCAAAAGTCAGATGCGTTCGTGCGTTCTATTCACCAGTCCCGCCAGCGTCCAAAACATTCTGTCAGGCTGCCTGGAGAAACTGCCCACCAGCATCTGAACGCAGCCAGCGACACCATCAACGTGTTAAGCAACCACTGGGAGCCGTTCTTCAACACGATTGCAGCGCGCTACGACCTGAGTGAATCCAAGCTGCGAGCGGACTTTGAGGCTCACACAATATGAATGTTGAGGAAGCCATTTTGAACACAGAGAGCGCAGAGTTATGACCAAGAGCGCACTTACGCGGCTGCCAGCATCCTGCAGTGTGGAAGATATCAATCGAATCTGTGATCGGGATGGCGGCGTCATTATTGAGGACTGGGTGTCATCGAATCTGCTAGCGCAGTTCAACCAGGAGATTGACCCTTGGGTCGATCAACATCCGGGAACCGATTCCGGTTCTACAGAATCCGATGCATTTTTGGGGTATCAAACAAAACGTCTGCAAGCGCTGGCCATCAAGGCCCCCTCCTTCGTCAAATTACTCACGGACGAACGGTTGCTTGCCTTTGCGGAGTCCACTATCGGCGAAATTAGCCCCACGATGATCATGAACAACGGTGAGGTGATCGATATTGGGCCAGGCGAATCCGCACAGCCAATGCATCGTGACGACGATGCCTGGAACTATGCGCAAACCGAAACACCCATGATGATCAATACCATCACGGCCCTCGTGGACATCACCCCCGAAATGGGAGCCACGCAGGTCGTTCCAGGCAGCCACACCTGGTCAAAAGATCGGACGCCCCAAGAGAGCGAGATTGTGAGCGCTGCAATGAAGGCCGGGTCTTCCCTGTTTTTCCGCGGCGATACGCTGCATTGCGGTGGCGCGAATACTAGTAAACAGCGGCGGCGCGCGCTATCACTGGGCATTTGCTGCGGCTGGTTGAGACCCGTGGAGAACAGCTACATGAATGTATCGGTGGAGCAAGCAAAGGCGCTACCGGAACGAGCACGAAGGCTGCTGGGATACGCGCTCTATGATGCTTCAAGTGTTGGTGGCGGCTATCTGGGATACTACGACATGGGCGACCCGGCGAGCTTGTTCTCTTAAACCGCTCAGCTTAGTTAGGCCAGTGCATCCCTCCGCCAACCTTCACCCGCTACGATCTGCTGGATCCCCGAATGACCCGCAGTTGTAGACTAGAATTTCGGACACTCGAATGTGCGCTACGACAAAGGGGGAACAATGCGCTACCAGTTGGAGCAAGAAATCGATGCGCCCAGAGAGCTTGTGTTCGCGCTGATGCAAGACCATCAAAACCTCACCAAATGGCAGCCTGACCTTCTCAGCGTTGAACATTTGAGCGGCGTGTCGGGGCAAGTCGGTGCAAAGACGCTGCAAGTAAACCGGCAAGGCAAGGGTCAACTGGAGATTATCGAAACCATTACAGAAAGCAGACCTCCTGAAACACTCTGCGCGATGTACGAAGGAGGGAGCGTGCGCACTCTTGTCGAGTGCCAGTTCTCTGATCTCGGTGAGAACAGGACAAAATGGGTCCTCATTTCCGACTTTCAGTCCACCAATATCCTAATGAAACTCATGGCGGTATTTGCGCCAGGAATGTTCAAGAAACAAACAACCAAGTTCATGAATCAGTTCAAGGATTTTGTTGAAGCCACTTCCTGAACCAACTTCCCTTGCAGCCCTAATCGCCCTGTAGACGCTCGCCCGCCCAGCCAACAATCAGCGCACATCAACCTGATAAGTGGCGACCTAGAGCCAACAAAGTCTCGCTTAACATTGGCAGCGAATACGCTGCCAAGCGCTCGACACCATCGGCGCATGCGCCGATGTCCCTAGGGGAGTCACGTCGGCGCACTGCGCCGGCGCCGTCGAGCGCGGATCGGCGTAGTAGCCGATGCGAACAAGCGAGACACGCCTAGCGTGAGATGATGGTGGTGGTGAATATCCTCGCTGATCCCCAATCGCTGGCAAGCGATTGGGGGCTCGTCACCGATCGAGCCGTGCTCGATCGTATCCTGGCCACGTTAACGACCGTTGAAAACAAACCGAAAGAAATGGCGTCCCCTAGGGGAGTCGAACCCCTGTTGCCAGGATGAAAACCTGGAGTCCTAGGCCTCTAGACGAAGGGGACTTGGAAACAGCGGCGCATTCTAGGAACCCTCCCCGAGCAGGTCAAGTCCGCTGGTTGACCTCCCCTTTTATCAACATCTGGCCGACCCAATGGCGCGCGAAATACTGCGCCGTGCGTCCGCTGCGCACCCCTCGCGCTCGGGCCCAGGCCAGCGCCGCCAGGCGCACGGGTTCTGGCAGAGCACCTTGATCGCCAGCTACTTGCTGCAGACCGTGTTGATCCCCGAGACGTGAGAGCCAATGGGCTGTTACTTTCAGGTAGTCGTCTTGCTTGAGTGGATAGAACGACAACCACAGGCCAAAGCGATCAGATAGCGAGATCTTCTCTTCTACCGCTTCGGACTCATGGAGTTCGCCATCTTCTATCTTTGTGTGCTGATTGTCGCTGGCATACTCCGGCAACAGATGCCGTCGATTTGAAGTGGCGTAAATTAGCAAATTGCTGCTACCGCGGAACATTGAGCCCTCTAACGCGCTCTTGAGCTCCTTGTATGAGGCATCTTCTGCGTCGAAGGACAGATCATCACAGAACAGGATGAATCGATAGGGCTCTCGGCCGAGCAGACTGGCAATTCGAGGCAAATCGCGTAAGGCGCTCTTGTTCACCTCAACCAAACGCAAGCCACGATCTGCATAGCGGTTTAGCAACGCATGAATGAGCGACGACTTGCCGGTACCACGAGCACCCCACAGCAACACATTGTTGGCTGGGTAGCCGTGCAAAAATTGTTCAGTGTTGTCTACCAGCGCCTGCTTTTGATCATCGACCGCTAACAGATCGTCAAGCGCGATAGGGTCGAGCTCCGAATGGCTCACCAATGTTGAGCCCCACCGACTTTCCTGCCAACCGGCGGCAGTCTGGCTAGCCCAGTCGACGGCTCCGTCGATCGGAACCCAGGCAAGCACGCGCCGGGCCAGGGTCGTTAGCACACTATTGGCATCGAGGGCTTCGCTCATCGTTCGTATCGCGTAGAAATTGAATCGCGGTAGTGTAGCAACAGGATTCACCCAGCCCTATTCAAACAGTGACAAGCCGCATTGTGCTGCCAACCTACGCCAAGCTTCGGCATGCTCTTTGAAAGCGCCCTTGCTCTGCAGCCAGTAGCTATTGGGTGATTGCGGATCGAGTGTCTGGGTGTACCAATGGTTAAAGGCGTCGGGTGCGACAGCTGCATTGACCGCTACCAAAGCAGCTAACGCGCTAACCCAGGCACCATCGTCGGCCATGCGCGCCGCCAGCGTGGGTTGCAGCTCGGCCCCATAGAACCGCCGGAATACTCGCTTTAAGCGCCGAGCTTGAGGGGTGGGCGTGCCATTACGACAAACGCGTTCGCTCTGGGCACGCAACAGCTGAGTGGCCGTCTGCAGTAGCACCCGGGTTTGTTGCCAGCGAGACATTGCAGCGCCAGCCCGACGTCCTGATGCTAGAGCCTCCAGAGCAGAGTCGATAGCCGCAATGCTGCTGTCGTGCTCGTTCAGCCCAGACGCTTGATCGGCCAACGTGGTTAATGCACGGGCCGCCAAGGGCGAATCGTCAGCCGGGCTCTGCCCCATCCAACGCTGCATAGCTTCGCTGGCAAACACGGCATTCCAAAACACCCCTGGCAGGTTCTGCTGCTTACTCAGCAGGATTGGGTCTAACACCGCCAAGGTTTGGGCGCTGGACCCTTCTCGCTGCAGTTGGGCATCACAGCGTTCAGCAAGACGTAGCCACTGCAACTCGTAGCCTAAGCGACCTATCGGCGTCATCACCCTGCCTAGGCCGCTGTTGCGAAAACCCGTCAGCTCGCCTAGATCGCAGTCATGCAGCCGCGCAAACTCCAGCCAACTGACGCTGTCTGACCTGAGCTCGATGAGCAGATCGCGCCTTTGAGGGAAATCTGCCGGTAGCGGAACTTCGAGCGCAGGAAGCGGCACATCCAACGCTCTGGCGAGCCGTTCCAAATACTCAGAGCCAGAGGAGTGTTCGGACACTTCGCAGCCAATTGCACAGGTAATTAGCAGAGCCAAGCGCAGCAAACGAGCCCAGCGATGCTCGCTCAGAACTGCCCATCCTGCGCTTCAGCAGCAGCCATGGATTGATAGGGTGCAGACAGCGTCAGACGCTGCAGGTCGACGATTTGCGCATCGACCGAGAACTGCAGGTAGCGATCGACCTCATCGAGCATCTGCTGCACTGGCTTGGCAGCGGCCGCTACCGCAACAAAGGACCATTGAGCCCGCTGATGCTCGTCAGCGAAATCACTTTCGCACACAGCCATACCGGTCTGCTTGCCAAAGCGATCTTTCAGGCCTTTAAGACGGGCACGTTTTTCCTTGAGCGAACGGCAGCCGGAAAGATGAAATCGGACCCGTAGCTCGATCGCAATCATGGTTACCGCCTATACAGCGTGGAAATCTTCCCGCGTGAGCGTGTAGAACACGGTGTCTAACCCATGCCATTGGCGCCGCTCCGAAAATGCCATGCCGAGCCGCTGCATGACCCGAACCGAGGGTTGATTTGGCGTCTCGGTGGCAGCGATAACCCGCTCAATTCCGCACTGCTCGAAGCCATGGGTCAACACGGCTTTGACGGCTTCCGTCACCAGCCCCTTGCCCCAATACTGAGGGTACATGCCATAAAGCAATTCGAGCAGTTCGCCTTGCTCAAACTTTCGCAGACCGCAGAATCCCACGAGATCGTTGGGTTGATCGACGGCGGCAATGCCGTACAGACCCGCGCCGTATTCGGCAAAGCAGCGATCGCTGCCTTGCTGAATGGCTTTCACCTCATCCTCGGAAATGATGTGGTTATCCCACAAATAGCGGCGCACTTCGGGATCACGCCACAGCCTCAGTAGACGCTCCTCATCTGCCGATTGAATCGGCTGGATGACTAGCCGCGTCGTCGAGAGCACGCGATTGGACTGATCGACGGTATCCATGAGGCAACAAGCGCTGTAGTTCGAAGCAAGCCTCAGTTTGCCATAGGGAATCCCATAAGCGAACATCGCCCCGCGCCAGCACGTTGCTAGACGGTAATACGTGCGGAAAAATTCTTCGCCTGAGGACAAACGGAGCACCAAAACCATGAGCGATGGACCGGCAAAGATCATCCCTGCAGCGACCATCCTGCTGCTGCGTGACGGCCCCGAAGGCTTAGAGGTGTTCATGGTGGTACGCCACCATCAGATCGACTTTGCCTCCGGTGCCCTGGTTTTTCCTGGAGGCAAGGCCGATCCCAACGATTTTGAGCCAGCAGTGGCTGCCCTCACGGATGGCGCGGCAGCAGACGACGAAATGCGCGCGATCCAGATTTCTGGCATTCGCGAGTCGTTTGAAGAATGCGGGGTGTTGCTTGCACGCTCCGACAAGGACGGCAACGCCCAGAGCAGCCTGGTGAGCGCCGAAGATCTGCGAGCCTTAGAGCCCTTTCGCAAAGCGCTCAACGATGGTGATCTCAGCATCGCGGAATTTCTACAGCAGCACGCCTTGCGGCTCGCTTGCGATCAGCTGGTGCACTTCGCCCACTGGATTACCCCTGAGATGATGCCCAAGCGTTTCGACACCCACTTTTTCTTGGTTGCCGCCCCAGAAGACCAACTGGCTGTACACGATGGTTACGAGTCGGTGGATTCTGTCTGGATACGGCCCGCTGATGCCGTCGCCCAAGCCGAAAGCGGGGAACGAACCATTATCTTTCCAACCTTACGCAACCTAGAAAAGCTCGCACGCTACCACAGTGTTCAGGATGCCCTGGAAGGCAGCGAACAAGAGCAAACGGTGACCGTCCTGCCATGGACAGAGAAGCGCGAAGATGGTGTGTATTTGTGCATTCCTGAGAATGCGGGGTACAGCCTTAGCGAGGAAAAGATGCCTGAGCGTCGCCCGTAGCGACTCTTAGGTCCAGCACTCGCTGGTGCTGCCATCGCCCAACGCGCTGAGCAGATGCTCCACGTTCATGAGCAAGCTTTCGTAAAACACGCCTAGCTCACCTGCGCACAATCCAGGAGTGCCTGGCTGATCAGCCTGCTCTGCCAGCCGCCGCAGCTGTTCGATGATCTGCGCCCGCAGCTGTCGAGCGTGGTAGATCTCGAGCAAATCCACGCCATTGCTGCGATGCAACCACTGGTTGTTGGCTGGTTCGCCAGGATCGCTGTGTTGTTCGTGGTTCAAGTGTTTGACTCGGCCTCTACTCTGACTGTTTTTAATGTAGTCGCCAGCTTTGCGCCCTGCCAGCCTGAAGCAACATTTTGTGATGGTCTCGGCAGCCGCGCTGAACAGCGGCGGTTTGGTAAGCGCCACCTCAACCTATAAACTGTAGAAAAATCCACAAGGAAAGCCACATGGCCGAAGCAAAAGCAGCCCCGCAGGAAGATGTCCTCTACCAAGTGGAAAACCAGGTTGCCACCATCACCCTGAATAGACCGGAGCGGCAGAACACCATTTCGAGCCCGATGCTCAATGCGGTCACTGAACAGATGCTGGCCGCTGACGCGGATCCAGAAGTGCGCGCCATCATTTTGACAGGCAGTGGCCGGTTCTTTTGCGCAGGGCTAGACCTGCGCGGCAGTGACATCAGCAGTGGCCTTGCCGAAGGCCGTCGATCCACCCCGCCGAACTTAGATCTACGCAACACACCGCCAACGGTCATGCACAACCTGGACACGCCCACCCTGTGCGCCATCAATGGCTCAGCTGCTGGATATGGGCTCGATATGGCCTTGGGTTGCGACATTCGCATCATGAGCAGCCAAGCCAAGCTCGCAGCGGCGTTCACGGCCCGGGGCATCGTTCCCGAATCCGGTGGTACCTGGATCCTGCCGCGGCTGCTCGGCTGGTCTAAAGCCGCAGAGCTGATTTTTACCGGTAGAACGCTCAGCGCGGAAGAAAGCCTGGAGCTGGGGCTGGTGTCCTACGTTGAAGCCGCTGAGGATGTACAGTCAAAAGCCAACGCCATAGCCGCAGAAATTGCCGCAAACGCGCCCTTGGCAGTGCAATCATCGAAACGCATGATGCGCATGGGCATGAACGAAACTTTCAACGACCATGTCCATCATGTTTTCTTGCAGCTGCTGCCGCTCATGCAATCGGAAGATTTCAAGGAAGGCATGGCATCGTTCATGGAGCGCCGCAAGGCCGAGTTCAAAGGTAGATAGGTTTGTAGATGTTTCCATTAACCCGTTGATTACTATGGCTTACTATAGCTCCATAACTGCTAAAGAGACGCCCCCAGCTCAAGACGCGGCAGTCT